>JAZKFP010000079.1:0-3294 GCA_040386355.1 Pseudomonadota bacterium
TATTATCTTTTTGAAAGTAATATTGTAAAGTTGCTTCGGCCTCTTCTAAAGAACTACAAGCTTTGCTCATATTGGATCTTTGTACTTCATTAAATAAGTCGACAAATTTATTGCCTAATCCAAATTCTAAAACGGCTCCTGAAAGTACATATTGTAAATCGCATAATGCATCTGCAATTTCTATAATGTCCTTATTATCAATGGCTTCCTCCAATTCCTTCAGCTCTTCAGCTAATAAATTAACTCTCAATTTGCACCTTTTTTCGCTAGGAATTTGAGGTGTTTCTAATATTGGAGCATCAAAGGTTTTGTGAAATGCGGCTACTTGGTTAAGGGAATCGATTTGTTTCATTAGTCGGAGTAGATTTGCTAATTATTGTGGTAATTAGTAAATAGCTAATTAGGATGTTAAATTAATGATAGTTTAAAATTGTAATTTAAAAAAATAAATAAAAAAGCATATAAAAATTTTACTTTTCATATGCTTCTGATACCTTTAAAATCAAATAATACTAAGAAGGAGAATATTCTGTAAAGCTTTTATCTGAATAAAAAATCAAAATTCTTTCAACAGTTTTACCTCCCATTGAGCTATTTACAACAAATCCATTTGTTTTGCTATTTAGGATTGCTTTGGCTGATTTGTCGGAAAGCATTGCTTTTTTATACTCAACCAATTCATCCATATCAGTACCTGATTGTTGCCCAAATGAATGCTGATTGGGAACTGAACCATTACTTTTAGGCATTGGAATTGTATTGGTATCGTCCATTAGCCACTCATATCCGAGGTCTGGAAATCTCTTTACAATCTTCTGAATAATCTCAAAGCTAGGTTTGTTTCTACCAGACAAAATATGTGAAATACTTGATCTTTGCACCCCTATTTCATCAGCAAAATAAGAAGGGGAAAGTTGTTTTTCAACTAAAATTTGTTTGATTTTTTGGTTTAATATCATGTCCATAATTTATATTTTTTAATACCTGTTGTTACAAAGTTAAACCTAAAAATTTAATTTACAAATATAAATTGAAAAAAATTAACTTAATGAATTTAACTTTGTAAACGTTCAAAAACGGTCAAATTGCAAATCTTCAATTGGATTACATTTGTAAATCAATTGAGGCTAACTACTTGATAATAAGTGATATATAATTGTAAATTGTAAACTTTTGAATTGAATTTAGGAAATAATACTGATTCCTGTGGGGCTAATCTTAATTTTGTTTTCTTTAAATAAGCCTCCAATTGCCTGTTTAAAGTCTCTTTTGCTCATTTGAAATTCATTGTAGATTGATTCGGGTTCACTTTTATCGTGATAGGGCAAAAAACCATTGTTTTCGACCAGCTTATTCATGATTTTTATTTGACTGGTTGAGCTGCTTTGGTAACCACCTTGTTTCAAACGGATGTCAATTTTACCATTTTCTCTTAATTTTTTTACAAAGCCAGTTATTTCTTTGCCAAATTGCAGTGATTCAAATATTTCGTTATTATATAAAAGGCCTTCAAACTGCCCATTTACAATCACTTTAACGCCCAAATCTGTATATTTAAAAGGTATGATATTTACTTTTTGCCCTTCAATTAGACCGAAAGGAGATTTTTCTAAAAAATGTTCTATTCTAGCAGACGCAACTATCCTGTTGGTTTCTTGGTCAATATAGAGTCTTACCAAATAGCTTTTGCCTGGGGCCATTCTACCATTTTGCTCTTGAAAGGGTACCAATAAGTCCTTTGGTAGGCCCCAATCCAAAAATACACCATACTTATTGGCTTCTTTTACTTCCAAATAGGCATATTGATCCACCATAGCTTTAGGCGTTTCAGTAGTGGCTAATAACCTATCTTGTGAGTCACGATAAAGAAATACATCGAGGATATCTCCAACCTGGGTGTTCTCAGGAACGTATCGTTTTGGTATTAATATCTCCTCTACTTCGCCATCTAAATAAAGGCCAAAATCAACCTCTTTTATCACTTTTAAGCGATTCATTTTGCCTAGTTCCAGCATATTTTATTGATTTATTTGAAAAAAATACCTCATTTTATTAGATAAAGCTGAGGTATTTTCTGATTGAACATTCATTATACGGCTACATTGTTTTCCCTAAGTGCTTGATTTAGAGAGGTTTTAAGGTCTGTACTTTCCTTTCTCTTGCCAATTATCAAAGCGCAGGGCACTTGGTAGCTACCAGCAGCAAATTCTTTCATATATCCACCAGGAATCACCACTGAATTCTCTGGAACAAAGCCAATATATTCTTTTGGTGTAGAACCTGTGACATCTATAATTTTAGAACTTCCAGTGATGATTACTCCAGCACCTAATACCGCCCTTTTACTTATTCTAGCTCCTTCCACAACGATGCATCTGGATCCAATAAATGCTTCATCCTCTATTATTACGGGTGCCGCTTGCGCAGGTTCAAGAACGCCGCCTATACCTACTCCACCACTTAGATGTACATCTTTACCAATTTGAGCACAACTGCCTACCGTTGCCCAGGTGTCCACCATCGTATTTTCGTCGACATAGGCTCCAATATTAACATAAGAAGGCATTAAGATTACTCCTTTTGCTATATAAGAGCCATATCTGGCTACTGCAGGAGGCACTACTCTTACGCCTAATTTATCATATCCACTCTTTAATTTCATTTTATCATGGTATTCAAAAATTCCAATTTCTGAGATTTTCATTTTTTGTAAGGGAAAATATAGAATGATGGCCTTTTTTACCCAGTCGTTTACTTTCCAATCACCTGCTGGGGTGGGTTCAGCTACTCTTAGTACGCCATTATTTACTAATTCCACAATTTCACTGACTGCATCTTTAGTATTTTGCTCATTTAGCAAGCTTCTATTTTCCCAAGCAAGCTCTATTATACTCTTTAAATTATCCATTGAATGTTTATTGTTTTTAAAGTACAAATATAAAGGATTAATTATAAAACCTTTATTACTGGAAGGATTGCCAGACTAAATGATTTATTTATGAGTAGCTTATAGACTATAACTAGTTGATTATCAGTATATTTGCAATTTTAAATTCACGGAACCAAAAGAATATTTGGGTAAGATGATATAGTAAAGTGTAATCTAATAGCAACTAATATGTTTAGCATAACGTAATTAATTTACTAGTAAATTTAGTATTACTCGATGCAATTACTAAATACAGTAGTATTTGTATATTTATTTGCTATTTGTTATCTTTGTTTTTATTCAATAACACAATTAATTCAATAAATATGAACGTAAAAGTAGCAATTAATGGCTTTGGTAGAATA
>JAZKFP010000080.1:0-5302 GCA_040386355.1 Pseudomonadota bacterium
TAATTATTCGCAACGAAGATCAACGTTCTAAAGATTATTCCGAAATTAAAGATATTTTTCGTCCCGGACATGCAGATTACACTTACTTAAAAAAATACGGCATTCGTGATCATCGTGGGGGCGGTCGTTCGTCCGCTCGCGAAACCGCAATGCGAGTTGCAGCCGGTGCGATTGCCAAAAAATATTTAGCCGAAAAATGCAACGTCCATATTTTTGGTTACTTGCAACAAATGGGAAATATTACTGCAGAACATTTCGATCGCAATGAAATAAATAATAATCCATTTTTTTCACCAGATAGTTCTGCTGTACCAAAAATGGAACAGCTGATTGAAGACTTGCGCCGACAAGGCAGCTCGATTGGCGCTGCATTATGTATTATTGCGGAAGGCGTTCCTGTTGGTTGGGGTGAACCCGTATTTGATCGATTAGACGCCGATATCGCGCACGCCATGATGAGCATCAATGCAGTGAAAGCAGTAGAAATTGGTGATGGTTTTGCCGTCATTGAACAACAGGGCGAACATCATCGTGATGAATTAACTCCAGAAGGTTTTTTAAGTAATTCCGCTGGCGGAATTCTAGGTGGAATTTCATCCGGTCAAGATATTCGAGTTCGTATTGCATTAAAGCCAACATCGAGTATTCGAATTGAAGGAAAAACTTTAAACACATCAGGAGAAGCGGCCTCTGTTGTGACTAAAGGGCGACATGACCCTTGTGTTGGAATTCGGGCAACTCCAATAGCCGAAGCAATGTTAGCACTAGTGTTAATGGATCATTGCATGCGACATCGCGCGCAGAATCCTGAAAGATGAGTAATTGATATGAAATCTATTTTTAAAATTCAATTTTTAAAAAATATTGACAGTATTTTTGAAGAGATAGAGAAAACTGGTGAATCATTAAAATCCTTATGCATTCAAACTTAAAAAATCGGTAACCATGTGACTTAGCGAAGATGTGGTAGCAATACCAGTAACGAATAAGATTTAAGTGTTCATCAAAATACCCGAATCTTTGAAGAATATTGTAGGGGCGAATAATTATTCGCCCGCATTAAAATTTGCCTATTACTGATTGAATATTTGAAATGTGTTTTAGGAAGTCCCATGTGCATTTACTATATATCTTGGCGCAATAATTTTTGATGAAGTAATTCTGTTGGATAATTTCCAGTTGAAACTGGGAATGTCTATTCTATTTTTTAAGGTGATTTTTGCTTAAACTGCGTCTTGGAAGTTTTTACGCTTTTTATTTCGCTCTAGTTTCATTATTTACGGCTTTCTGGCCGTTATACCTCGCACAATATTATTCACTACATCATGTTGGATCTGCCGTTGCGATTTTGCTTGGTACGAAATTAATTGCACCGTATATCTGGGGATGGCTTGCAGATCGAGATGGACGTCGATTATTTTGGATTCGATGTGCAGCAATCGCAACAACGCTTAGTTTTATAGCCGTATTTTCCACGCAAAATATTTTTTATGTGTTAGCCATTCATTTTATTTTTAGTTTTTTTTGGAATGCGGCATTACCACAATACGAAGCATTCACAATAGATTCTGTTGCGCATCATGATTTCACCTATGGCCAAATTCGTTTATACGGCTCGATTGGTTTTATAATTACCACACTGATTGCTGGTACTGTAATTTCTTATACGAGTTTAAATACCTTACCAATCATGATTTTAATCGTTATGGTATTTTGGACGTTATCTACATATTTTGTTCCTAAATTACCTTTATCAATTCCTTCTAATAAAGAAGTATCTGAAATTGGAAAAATAAAATCTTATTCTTCCGAAGTAACAAAACAACGTCGCATAGCATTAACTATTTTTATCCTCACCTGTTTTTTAATGAACCTTTCACACGGACCCTATTACGCTTTTTTCTCCATTGCATTAGGTGAAGTCGGTTTTAAAGAGCAGGGCATTGCACTGTTATGGTCGTGGGGCGTGATCGCAGAAATAGTATTTTTTGCTTGGGGCGCAAAAGTATTTCGTGCGCGATCCTATAGTTTTATTTTTACGCTGTGTTTTATCGCAAGTTTTATACGTTGGATTTGTTTACCCTGGTTTTTATCTTTTTCTTCATTACCCGCCATGGCGATAAGTATTTTCGTTTTACAAACGCTACATGCATTAACCTTTGGCGCTTTTCACTCGAGTTGTATTACCTGGGTAGCCAACTTTTTTCAAAGCTCACAGGCAGGTCGAGGCCAAGCTATTTATTCAAGTGTTAGTTTTGGCGCGGGCGGGGCATTGGGGGCGTTGGTATCGGGGTGGATGTGGAATGATTGGGGAACTAGCTTGTTTTATTTAGCTGCAGGAGCAAGTTTACTAGGCTTAATGCTATTGAGTTGCCGTAACAAAATTCATAAGATAACGATTGACAGCAAGTTTTACGTTCATTAACCTTGGTCCAACAAATAATAAAAATACTAATAAATCACCAATATAAATGCAGTTTTTATAAATGATTCTTTAGTAAAAATAACTAACATAAGAAAAATAAGAGGTAAAAAAATGTCTGCTCTTACCAATCGTGGAAATGGTTTACCACTTTACAACACTTCAAATTCTGCATCTTCTTATCTCCCTTCTCTAGGCCGATTATTAAAAATTGGTGGAGGAGCTGTTGCGCTTGCGACTGCTTTCAAGGTGGGCAATTACTCTAGCTCGCAGTCATCAGATAACAATAAACCATTTATGAATCACCCTGCCTCTACTCGACGTTTGGCTGAACAGAGCGTGACCCAAGCTGATCCAAATCTTCCTCCTTTGACGGCGGAAGAATATCAGAAGATGGGTAAATTGAATATGACAGCCGGCATGGACGTATTCGATATAATAGCAACGGGCGACAAAGATATTGAACCCGCTGTAAATGATATTTTAGCTGGATCAAATATTGTTTATGACACGCCAGAAGATCCTATAACTGGTGCTGCTGCTAAACCCGTTAATCATCCTGCAAACGTCCCCCTTGATCATCAAAGTGCAATTCTTTTACATCGCACTGCAAATTATCCTGAAACAAGAGCTGCAGTTGCACTAACCGCTGGTGATGCTGGACAACATGCTGTCAGAGGCGCAGCTCAAGGTGCTGCAAATCTTAAAGGCACTCAAGCACTTGAAGATATTCTAGACATAACTACTGACGTACTCACAACCGGTGCAAAAGCAATTAGTGAAGGCGTGCTTGATGGTGCTTCTAAATATGCACCTGCTAAGCCAACAGGTGCTGCGAACGTTGCAGCTGCTACAAGTGTCGCGGCTGCTGTAGGTATTCCTTTAGCATTACTTTTAATTACTCTTTATTTGAAAAATCAAAAAGCAGGTGGAAATACAATTCAGAGTGTTATGTTTGACGCAATATTGGGTTCAAGGCAAGGACTTAAAGGTATTGTTAGTGATTCAGGAAACGCTTTACAAAATTACTTTTTGAAAAAACCTGATAGAACCGCTCAAAATCCTAATCCTAAAAATAATTTAGAAAAATTAAATGAATTCGCTAATACTCAAGAGGGTGGAGCATTAATTCAAGCCGTTACTAGAAATGCATTCGTTGGTTTATTAAGTGGAGCGAAATCAGTTTTCCCTCAATTTAAACCAGAGGAAATGACAAAAGAAACAGCATTAGATTTCCTACAATCTGCAACTAAAAAAATTGTTGCTGGAGCGGGTGAAGGAACAAAAGCATTTTTACCAGATATTGAAAATGCAGATGCATCGCCATTTGAAAAGTTACAATCTGCGACCAAAGTTTTATCTCGCAGTGTGGCTGAAGGTGTAGCTGAAACTGCTGCAGGTAATAAACAATTAACTGGAGCATTATCACAGCTTGAAACATTTACAGATTTAATGAAAAAATTTGAGGGACCTGCTCGGGCAGTGGTTAGTGGAATTGCAAATGCTACAGCAAATGCAGCTATTTATTCTGCCAAAAAATAATAATTTTTAAAATGTACCCACAATATTAAATTTTATATGACGTTTTTCAAGTTAATATTATATAGGAACGTATTGATTTATATTAATGATTAGTATAATTGAAAATGTTCCTATAGTTGTTTTGTTTTTAAATTAAATCCTAATTGAATAAAAATAAAAAATGAGGTGGGACATGTTATCAGCGGTAAGCTCACCAAGAGCATCAAATCATGTAGCAAATCCGCCATCTATAGCTCAACCGTACAATGGAACTCATAGTCCTAGAGTGGGTTTTTTTTCTTCTCTCCGTGAAGTTTGCTCCAATTATACAAATCTCTCTTCAAATCACCTATCAAAAATAAAACCGTCTAATTATTTTAGTTTTTCCAATACGTTTGGTATCTCTGAAAGGTTTGGTATTGATGATAAGATTGATCAAACTGCAAAAATATTCCTGGGGGTTGCCGGATTAGCCTGTGCAGCGAAAGGTGCCTACTTCGTTTGTGAAAATAATTTTGTAACTAATTTAATAAATGCCATTGCTACGGTTGGAAGCTTTAGTGCAGGAGCTATTACTACGGTTGGAAGCTTTAGTATAGGAGCTACTGCAATTAGTTTGGGGCTAGGATACAGCTTGCACAAGCTAGGTTTTAATCATCCCGCTGAACTGGTAACTAATCTTCTTAAAAATAATATTGTTCCAAAATTAACTTTTGCGTCTATTGCTAAATTATTGGATTCAATAGGTCCAGTTCTATTTGAACATTATCCGGTAAATCAAAGTCCTCAAATAAAATCTGAATTTTTAATTACGAAAGCTTCAACATCTATCCAATCTTTGGCACATCATGTTGTTCCTAATTATAATGTGCAAAATTCCCACGCAGTTAATACGGGTCATTTAGTCTCGTATTTAAGTTCGAAAATGATTCCTGATTTTCCAATAGCAGGTACACCGCAACAAAAATTGGAATCGTTACTTAAAGCCATATTAAATTTAGTGAATGCCAATGCGAGTCCTTTTATTCTTGGATATAGACCAGAAAATTCTTTTGAAGTAAACATGGGGCATATAGCTTCGTATTTAGGTTCATCGTTCGTACCTAATTTTCAAATAGCAGATACACCACAACAAAAATTGGAATCGGTACTTAAAGCTACATTAAATTTAGTGAATGCCAATGCTAATCGTTTTATTCCTGGATATAGACCAGAAAATTCTTTTGAAGTAAATGTAGGGTATGTTGTTTCCTATGCATTATCTGGTTTGATAACTGATTTTCCAAGAAACGCTTCGGCTCAAGTACAAGCAGATAAGGTACTTAAAACAATCTTAAATTTCTTATCTACAAATGGTTA
>JAZKFP010000081.1:0-9133 GCA_040386355.1 Pseudomonadota bacterium
AGGAGAAAAACGTGACGCATTATTTAGTAAGCAATGACGATGGTGTACATGCGCCGGGTTTAGCCGCTTTAGTAGAAGCTGTTTCCACTATAGGTACATTTGCTGTAGTTGCACCCACTGAAAACTGCAGTGGTGCGAGTAATAAATTGACGTTGAATCGGCCATTGGTACCGCATTATATGTCGAATGGTTTTATTGCGTTAGATGGAACACCATCAGACTGCGTGCATATCGCTATTAATGGTTTGTTGGATAAAGAACCCGATATGGTTGTCTCAGGAATTAATGCGGGCGCAAACCTGGGCGATGATGTTCTGTATTCAGGTACAGTTGCTGCTGCGATTGAAGGACGATTTTTGCAAAAGCCTGCATTAGCCGTGTCATTAGTGGGAGGAAAGCCTGCGCATTTATCGGGAGCTACTAAGATAGTTCGTATTTTACTAGAAGTCTGGCATCGTTTTGCATTGCCTCAACCGACGATTTTAAATGTGAATATTCCTGATCTTGATATATCTGAAATTAAAGGATTTCAAGTGACGCGTTTGGGTCGAAGAAGACGTAGTGCTGAAGTGCACACCTATATTAATCCACGTGGTGAAACCGGATACTGGATTGGATTAGCAGGTGAAGGTGAAGATGCAGGACCTGGAACCGATTTTCATGCTGTAAAAAATGGTTTTGTATCGATCACTGCTTTAACAGTAGATATGACGCGGCATCAAGTTATTCCAGACTTGCAAGAATGGAGTTCTCATTTGCCATTAATAAATATTAATTAGAGGATGCTATGAAAATACATACATTGGGTATTTTTAAAAACAATATTACTAAAATTATTGTGACGTTAATCCCCAGTGTATGGATATTGGGTTGCGTTACATCGCAGCCTATATCTGTAGAACGTGTACAACTTGCACCAGAACCTCAACCGATTATTTATCAAAGCACAGAATTAGTCGCTCTATTTAATAATCAACTCCAACCAGCTGACTTATCAATTGCCTCTGATCGAAATTCAACAGCAAACGTTCCTTCTCAAGATAATGCTTTAACAGATGAAAATTCTGGATGGGTTCCAATTACTATCGGAGCTTCAAAAAATAGAAGCGAAATTAAAACTAGTTCCACAGGCGATAATGAAAACACAACACTAAACTCTCAAAATGAATCATTTAATTCATCCGATTCTGGTCAAATAGATCAATCAAATTTAAATCCATCAACTCAATCAATAACCCAAGAAAATGCTTTCTTAGCTGATCAAGCTATAAAGAATAGCGCGGATAGATCAGAAGGCACTAATGCTCATCAAAATGCATATAAGACATTGAATAATGATGAAAAAGTAATCCAAAAAGGGTATAGCGGTGCCGCGCTTACCACTGGCACAATAGAGTGGTTGTGGCCAACAGATGGATCGGTCATTTCTCGCTTCCAAGAAAAACAAAGTAAAGGGATTGGTATTTCTGGACAGCGTGGAGATGAAATTCGGGCGGCAAAAGACGGAACTGTAGTTTACGCGGGCGATGGTGTTGTCGGTTATGGGAATTTAATCATTATTCAACATAATGGTGAATTCTTATCTGCATACGGCCATAGCAGTAAAATTTTAGTTTCTGAAGGTCAAGCGGTTAAAGTGGGACAGAAAATTGCCGAAATAGGCTCTAGTGGAACTTTAAATGACAAGTTGCATTTTGAGATTCGACTTCGCGGCACCCCGGTTGACCCGTTAAAATATGTGAAGCCGCCATCTAGTTGATACAAACGTAGGCTGTCAGACTATCAAAGGACTGACGTTTGCCCTAAGGACAGGAAAGGTAGGTTTTACCAATTCTGAGGGCGTCCCAAATCACAGGTGCATGTAATCATGAAAATGGAAAATGATGATTTTGATGTAGATGAAACTATTGATGCGGTGTCTGATGAAGAATCTTTTGATATTGAAGATTCTGTGGAAGAATTTGATGAAACCATTGAAGCTGATGTTGAAGACTCTGCAGACCTAGATGTAGCAGCACCTCGTTCAGCAAGACGTGCTGGTGCAAACAAACGTCGTGGTGAAGGTGCCATCCAAAAAAATCTTGATGCTACTCAAATCTACCTTAATGAAATCGGTTTTTCTCCATTATTAAGTCCTGAAGAAGAAGTCTATTTTGCTCGGCGTGCTCTTAAAGGTCATGCTGACGCTCGTCAAAGAATGATTGAAAGTAATCTTCGGTTAGTTGTTAAAATTGCACGTCGTTATGTCAATCGTGGTCTTTCTTTATTAGATTTAATTGAAGAAGGCAATTTAGGATTAATTCGTGCTGTCGAAAAATTTGATCCAGAACGCGGATTTCGTTTTTCTACCTATGCGACGTGGTGGATTCGTCAAACGATTGAACGTGCAATTATGAATCAAACGCGAACAATTCGCTTACCAATTCATGTTGTAAAAGAATTAAATGTTTACTTGCGTGCTGCACGTGAATTAACCCAAAAACTAGATCATGAACCAACTGCAGAAGAGATAGCTGCTTTACTAGAAAAACCCGTTGAAGATGTTAAAAAAATGTTGGGTTTAAATGAGCGAGTTTCTTCAGTTGATACTCCTTTGGGATACGATTCAGAAAAATCAGTATTGGATACGATTTCTGACGTGAATTCGGCAGATCCATCCGAAGTTCTTCAAGAAGATAATTTACGTGACAGCATTGATCAATGGTTAGATCAATTGTCTGACAAACAACGTGAAGTATTATCACGTCGTTTTGGTCTTCGCGGTTTTGAAATGAGCACGTTAGAGGAAGTAGGCCGAGAAATTGGTTTAACTCGCGAACGAGTTCGTCAAATTCAAGTAGAAGCGCTAAAACGTCTCCGTGAAATTATGGAAAAACATGGTTTGTCGGGTGAAGCATTGTTCGCTTGTTAATTTAGGCACTTGCTAATTCTGGCACTGTGATATTAATATAAGGCCGCGTTTATCGCGGCTTTATTGTGTCTACGCGAAGTAGGTAGTTAAGTGGTAAATAAAACTCAACAAGGATCGATTTCACTTTCGAGTCTAAATGGTGAGCCGGAATCTGTTAGTGGCTTACTAAATAGTATTGAAAAATCTGAAACAGTCCCAGATCAAACCACTATTTCCAACAATTTAAATTTAAGACAGCCTGCAGTAAATCAAAATTTAAATAATGCTTTATATCCCGACTTACATGAAAAAAATAATTTTCTAAATTTTATAAATGATTTTGATCATACAGAAGCAAAAAGTCGGTGCTCCGACCAGGGCAGCACAGGAGTATTGTTTTTTACAACAAAAAATCCAAGGCTCAATACGTTTGTTTTTAAAATGATGAATAACCCTAGAGAGGAAATTTTAGGAAATAATTTTGCAGAAAGTTTAGATATTCATACTCCGAAAAGTTTTGTAGTAAGTTTTCAAGATATTAGTGATGTAGAGTTAAGAGGCGTATTCCTAAAACACGATAAAGAAATATTATCTAAAACAGCCAATTCTAAAGAAGATGAATTTGTTGTTTTGGAATTAGTAAAAGGCTCATCTCTGAAAGAATTAACTACTGAAAGTGCTCATTTTACTGTTGCAGCTACTTGGCAGGAAATAGGTAAGCTTTTAGTGCTAGATTCATTGATAGGAAATTACGATCGATTTCAATATTTGGGGCAAAATAATCCAGGAAACATAATGTTTAATGGCCAAAATAAACTGATTGCTATTGATCAATCAACATTACCAAGCTTAATTACATCTAACAAAAAAATTAAAAATAAATTTTTACAACAAGTGAAAGCACTGTCTCTAAATATTTACAACGAAAAAACCGATATGCAATTTTGGCAAAAAATCATAAATTCAGTTTTAAGAAAACCTATTGATCCCTCCAGGAAATCATTTATCAAGCGCGCTCCACCATTAAATCAGGGTAATCTTAGTGATGAAGATATGTCTCAACACATCAAGCTAGGAGCAAAAGCAGCTGTTGATAAATTGTCGACTTTAGATATTGAAAGTGTATTGCAGTCATCATCGCTTTCAAAAGAACGTGTATCTGAGCTGACTGATTTCATTAATGAGACCAAAAACTATTTATTAAACAGGTTAGATAAAGGCTAATACAATGATACGTACAAATCCTTCTATTCCGGAATCATCACAAAATAGAGAAAAATTAAAAGAGTTACCGGCAGAAGTTAAGTCTTATTTGAACGAATTAATTTCGGTTGGTACTATAGACACTCTCAATATAGCTCGAGATACTTTGGATTTAATGAAGGCACCGAATAATCAATTAAACAACTTAATTGATTTAATGAAGTCCAAGCCAAGAGATGTTGATTCGATCAAGACTATTCAAATAGAAATTATAAATAGCATCAATGAAAAATCTCCATCTTCTTAAATATGTAATTTTCTTTTAAGTGATAACTTCAATCCAAGCAAGCTTAAAGCTAGGGTAAAAATTAAAATAACTATTGTTACTATATCTCTACTTTCACGCCCCATGATGGGTACTAGAAAATTCCATTTATGTAGGTAGGAAAATACCGTAGCTTCATAGCGCTCTTTATTTTGTAAACGATCAACTAATATTCCCGTCGCCGCATCAATAAAAACAATCTCTGTACCATAATCAATTCGCCAAACTGGCAAACGTTTATTGCGAAAATCATATAGTGTACCAAAGTGCGTAATTAATTCAGTACGAGTAACATCTTCTTCATTAAGTCCTAAATGATTATTAGTAAATTGAATCGCCAGTTCTTTATCCGTTAAAACAATTTTTTTACCGGACAATGCATCAATATACATTGCAGATTTTTCTGTAGTCGCGCCGTGGAAACGATGATCATGTTCAATCATTTCGCCCGGCTTACCTTGAGGCATGCTAAGTCGATACGCAAATTTATCCATGCCTATTGCAATTAAGCTTATTTCATTTAATGGAGTATTGGCTTTCAATGAAATGTTACTTGCTAGGTTTAATGAATTTAAATCGATTGGATGGCCAATTCGTAAGCCGCGGATATTTTCAGTAAAAGAATGATGCAATAAATGATAGCCTCCACTAGTCACTAAACCTAAAAGTGGTATCCAAATTATATAAGCAATATATCGATGCCAACGACGATTTGGTGCAAGAATTTTTCTTCGCTTCATAAGAAGGATCATGCTTATGCCGGTAATTAACAGCGCAGCAATTGATGATAAAAAAATAATCATAATTCCTACGCGTACTAATTCGGAATTATCTAACCAGCTCCATGTATGCAGATTTCTAAAAATATTCTGTAAAATATTTTTCCAATCATTTGTTAGGCTGGCTAACACATTCAACTCTGTATAAACAAACGCCGTTAAATTATCTTTAGTATCAAATTCAATTTTATAAACAGG
This sequence comes from Pseudomonadota bacterium, assembly GCA_040386355.1. GTDB lineage: Bacteria > Pseudomonadota > Gammaproteobacteria > Pseudomonadales > UBA6940 > JAZKFP01. Next base: position 5,396 of record JAZKFP010000081.1, read on the forward strand.
TAATAATCGGTTAACCCATGGGTAGGATGCATCAAACTCACTTTGAAAATGAATAGCGCGAATAGGCGCTTTTTGTTGACTGGTATAATATCGCGCTAACCATTCAGCTTGAATCGCATCGTAGTTCTCTTTTTCATTAAGACTTATTAAATCAAAATAGCGTCTGGGTTGAGTTTCATTCGCAGTGACTTGTAAAAGTGGTTCACCTTGTGAAGGAACCACTTTAATAATTAGTGCTTTTTGAAGATTATATTTTTTTAAAATAACTGGAATATTTTCAATAAGCTTTGAATCCATCGCCATTTGTGGTGGAAAAAAAACACTTTGTTTTGGTCCGGTCCAACTCATTAAGGGATGAGTCATAGCAGATATAATAAAAATAAGTAGACCAATACCACCTATCCAAGCAATTGAACGATGCCAATTTATACTTTTCCTTAACCAAGTAATTTTAAAAGGTGACATTGAGAAACTCCTACTCTTGAAAATTTTTAGTTATACCTGCCGCAAATTGATTTTCCCGGTTGTTGCAAGCTTACTCACCTGCTCACTGAGCATGCTGCGCGGGCTTATTTCGCGTGCGCTTACGGGAAAACCAATCTGCGTTTGGTATAGAAATAGAAGTGATTAAAATTTTGCTCTAAAGCCAGCGTAAAATGTTCTTGGTAAGCCAGGGCGGTAATCAATGTCTGGATCACCCACTTGATTGCGAGTAAGAGTCGAATACAGTTCATTCGTAATATTCATCACACGACCATAGATTTGAAAATCTTTGGTAACGTCATAGCTTGCACGTAAATTGAATAAGTCATGTCCAGGATATTCTGCAGTATTGGTTTCATCTGTAAAATAACTGCCCAAATATTCCCATTGCAATTCAAAAATAGTTTTTGCTAAATAATGAGGTTGGTAGGATAGAGCGACTTGTCCTGTGGGTGTTGGTGCAACTGCAATCGTGTTGCCTGAATAATTAATTTCAGTAGGAGGGAAACCAAAAACTGCCGTAAAATCTTTATACTTTTGATCTGTGAAGCTCCAGGCGGTTGCAAAATTTAACTCTGGAGTAATATCTGTATTTAAACCAATTTCAATTCCCCTATGTTTGGTTTTACCGCTGTTAATAACTTTTCGGTCTTCAGAAATTGTATCGATGTAATTGACAATATCATCTTCAATTCGCATTTCATAAATTGCTACATCATAATTAAAGCGACTGAAGGATTGACCCCGCAAACCTATTTCAAAACTATCGGCTTTAATAGGATTTAAATCATCTGTGTTTGTACTAGATCCAGAGCGGAATAATTGATTAATAGAAGGCACACGGAATGAATGTCGATAATTTGCATAAATATTCTGTTGCGGATGTAATCGGTAAATTAAACCTAACTTAGGACTAACGTGATCATAGGAAATATCTTGGGAGTCAGGTCTTAAATGCGTAAATTCACCGGGATCCGATTCGGGAATACTTGTATCAAGATTGTCATTGTAACTCACTCGAAAATAATCGTAACGTACTCCTGCATTTAATCGTAATTTTATGAGCGGTTGCCATTCAAAATGCACGTAAGGTGATATAGAAGTTTGATGCGTATTAAAATCATAATTGGTTCGGCCAGTTTCTTCAAAATTCGTATAAATATCGCCATCCTGTGTTAAATCAATTTGCTGTTCTTCATAGGTGCTGGGGCTGTGATCTAAATCAATTCCTGTAATAAACTCACCACCAATTTTCGGCAAACGACGACGATATTTTGTGAGAAGACCAAAGGATTGAAATTCAGCAGTATTAATATTTGGATCGTAGGTCAACATCCAAGGGGGCATGAGTTCTAAAAAATTATTACGAAAGAATGGGGTAAAAGTTATTAAACGTAGCGAGTCCGGTTGATAAGAAAACTCCGTAGAAACTCGTAATGCTTCAAGAAATCGTGTGGCAATATCGCCATGATAAAAATTTTTACGGGTATCATTCCGAAAATCATCTTCTTCCAAACTTGAAACGTCTTCTTGATTTACTTCACTGTACGAGAGAATACTTTTATAGGTTGTTGATGCGTTCAATAAGCCATCCAAGCGCACAGTCGTTGCATACTTACTATAACCAGATTCTTCAGGATAACCTTCGTTTTCGGTTAAATTTAAATCAATTCGAAATCCATTATTTTTATTAATTGGAGCACCGCCAGAAATTAACATGCGTTGCCAACCATAGGAACCGGCTTCAGGGTTGATTTCAATTTCTTTTTCTTTAGGGCTTGGTTTAGTGATCGTATTAATAATTCCACCAATTGAATCACTACCATATAAAGATGAGCCTGGTCCTTTTGTTACTTCAATACGCTCTGCTTGCGGCAAATTGATTTCATACAAACCATTATGATTAAAAGATCCAGTGGGGCGGGTTGGAATTCCATCTTCTAAAAATAAATAAACACCGCCAGTTGTGATCGGTTGTCGGATAGACGACATATGACCTTCGCCACCCAAACTATTTATATGTACACCGGGAATTCGATTCATAACATCCGCAGGATGAGCGGGTGAGATTTGTTTGATTTTTTTATAATCAATTGATTCTATTGATTCAGAAACTTCGGCTTTGGATTTTGCTTCGCGTGTTCCAGTAACAACAATAGTGTTTAACGGAGAATCATTTGCTCCATAAGTAAAATTAGAAAAAAAGCCAAAAAGCATAATGTGGAAGCGGAAAGAGGCAAGTACTTTCATTTTTGAAAAAACCCTATTTTTAACATGTAGAACGCTATTTAAAATACAAATATGCATTTTATAATAGGAGAAGAAAAATCTTTTAAATTCAGACTATACCCGTAGTAAATAAAAATTAGGTCAAATGAAATGGTTAAGCATGAAGATTTTTTTTCGATTCGCTCTTAAATAACAAGAGTGCGTCTTGACGCTGCGTAGTCAAAGCTTTACGCAGTGAGAACGCTGTGACGCGGTCGAACAGACAACATAGCAAGCGGAAAAAAAGATCATGATAAACACCTACTCTTTTTTAACAGCAAAAGGTCATTCGCTACGGGTATTAAGTAGGGGGTGCGCGGATATGTGGAACTTGGAGTAAAGAAAACTCCATTACTAAAAAATGCAATGAGTAAATTTTTTTAAAATTTGAATGTGTAAAAAACTTTGAAAATTCAAAAAAATTTATGAAAACTAAATCTTTAAATCCGTAGGCACTTGCATAACATAAGGGACATTTAAAAGCAGGATTAGGCTTTGGATAAAAAGTTTTTTTTTCATCAACGGTTATTTCAATATCTGCACTAGCAAGCAACATAAATCCATGTTGTGTACAGACGACAAATTTTTTCTTTGATGGAACTGACTTTGATTGAATTAGGGTTTGAATCGAAGAAGAATTATTTGCAACCTGAGTAAGCAAAGAATTATTAACTTGTGGTAACGAATATACCGCAAAAAAAGGCAGTACTACATGAATTGCAAATGCAATCAACGTAGCAAATCTTATGGCCTTTCGTTTTAATATTTTAATTTCTTTACCCTCAGACTTTAGATCTTAACGTGCAAGATCAGGGTAAATGCTAACCCGAAAAGTCTATGATCGGTTAAACTATCTTTTATTAAAATGCATTGTATAAAAAAAATGTAAAGAGAAAAAGGATTTTAGTTTATGAAACGTCTTACCTTGATTCGTCATGCTGAAGCAGAAGATGGTAAAAATATGCGTGATATAGATCGCGCATTAAC
>JAZKFP010000082.1:0-2109 GCA_040386355.1 Pseudomonadota bacterium
GAAATAGACACACCTAAAAATTGGCATGGGCTAGGGTAAGTAATTTCAAATATCTATATACCCGTAGCGAATGGCCTTTGTTTTTAAAAAATGGTAGGGCGCTTTGCGCGCTGCGACTAAAGGCAGCGGCCGGACAAATGAAATGGTGAAGCATGAAGATTTTTTTTCGATTGCACGGCGCTGTGACGCAGCGTAGCCAAAGCTTTACGCAGCGAGAACGCTGTGACACTTTCGAGCAGGCAACACAACAAGCGGAAAAAAAGATCATGATAAACACCTAATTTTCATTCGCTACGGGTATATACCTGCCGCAGAATGGTTTTCCCGGTTGTTGCACGCTCACTCGCCTGCTCACCTATGTATTTATAGGCTCCGCGGGCTTATTTCGCGTGCGCCTACGGGAAAACCATTCTGCGTTTGGTATATAACGACAGACTGTAGATAATGCGGAAGTAATCGAGAGTTTTTTAGCACAGCTTTTTATTAATTTATTGTTAGTTTCAAGCACGTATAAATCTGTTATCTTTGTTTTTAAGTCATACACATTGCACAATCTACAAGCATCAGCATAATTCAGTTGTCATTAGCACCATAATCCATTCAATTATATGTCGGAGGATGAATCTTTGCGGTATCAGGGATGTCTGCGAAAATTATTTTTAATTAATGCCACTAAAGCTCTCATCTTACTTTGTTCGATGTTTTTGTCGTTGGGTGGATGTGTCACCGAAACCATTAATCCTGGAAATATGCAGGTTAATGAAGATCGACGCTATCAAGTAGCAGTCGAAGCTGCAGCGGAATATCTCAAGGCCAATGATGTTGCGAATGCGGATCGTCATTTGCAACGCGCACTTAAAATTAATCCTAAATCTGCTGCGGCTTACAACTTAATGGCGGCCCTTCAAACGATTGAAGGTAATCCGAAATTAGTTGAAACCTATTATAAGAAATCGATTGGTTTTGATGAGTCATATTCACCTGCGCTTTATAATTATGGCCAATTTTTGTTAGCGGACAATCGATGCAATGTGGCGACTAAATATTTAGAAAAAGCGGCTCAAGATTTTACCTATCCACAGCGATCTATGGCATTTGAAGCTTTATCAATTTGCCAAAGGAAACTTGGAGAATTAGATGAAGCACAAGTAACTATTGATAAAGCGATACGATTAAGTCCAGAAAATCCTAATTTAATGTTGGAACAAGTCGAAGTGTATTTGGCGCAAAAAAAACTCGAAATGGCTCGAGACACTTTTTTAAAATTCTCCAAAGTGGCACCTCATACTCGGCGTAGTGTTGAATTAGGACTTAGCATTGCTCGTCAATTAAACGACACCGGCATGGAACTCGAAATGCAAAACGTACTAAAAAATATGAAATAAATTTAAAGGCTCTTTTTTAAAAACAAAGGTCATTCGCTACGGGTATATACCAAACTCATATGAGTTTTACATGTTGTAATATCTTATAAAAGGTGTTTTGTGGAAAATTACATGCGGGCGAAAAATGTTTCGCCCTATGGTAAGTACAAAGACTCGGGTATTTTTAGGAAAATGATCATTTTATGTAGGGGCGAAACATCCTTCGCCTGTGTTGAACGCTGCCTATTTCTAATTAAACACTAGGAAAGTATTTTAGGAAATCTCACCTGCGTTTGGTATATGAAGCTGTTAAAATTGAAATTTGATGGATCAAATGTATGAATACGTTAGAGGAAGAAATACGTCCAGCTGTTAGCAAAAAAATTGTTGATAAGCGAGTTGTTCCTAAACACACTGAGAATAAACAAATTTCGATAGATCCACCTTTACTAAAGAATGTGCGTATCGATGATTCCGATGCATCATTTACTGATGAATTTTCAAAAAATCTCAATACCTCATTAGCACTTTCTGATCTTATTTCGTTTGATTCATCTTTAGTTGAGCCGGTAGAAGTTCATTCGCTTTCACTTGGTGCTCAGTTGCGAGAAGCGCGTAACCGTACCGGACTGACTATTGAAGCAGTTGCACGTAACACCTGTATTTCAAGACATTTTTTACATGCACTAGAGCAAAACCAATGGGATTCTTTGCCTCCAATAGTGTATTGTCGCGGATATTTGCG
>JAZKFP010000083.1:0-3614 GCA_040386355.1 Pseudomonadota bacterium
TCTGCAGTTGTTTAATTTATAAGGCTATTTTAACAAATTAATGCTGCAAGTTTTTATTTATTAAATGCAAGAGTTTTGAATTATTTAGTTTTCAATTTATAGTCTGATTAGTAATCTATACAAGTCCCCGTGTTACATAAACGGGATAATTATGGAAAATGTAGTTGTTAATCACTAGCTGATAAATACCAAAATTAATAAGGACAATAATGGAAGAACCTCTGGAATTACCTCACACAAAAAATAAAGATATTTCCGTAAATTGGGACAGAGCAATATATATTGATGATGCTATAAATGAAAATCTCGTAAAACGTATTACTCCCGAAATTCTTAAATTTAGGCAACAAAGTACTGACCCTATTACCGTAGCAATAAACAGCAATGGCGGTTCGATAACCTCACTTGATACAATTTTGGGATTGTTAAGGGGTCCGACTCAATTTAGTTATTATGGACCTGTAATTACTGTGGTAACAAATAAAGCATTTAGTGCAGCAGCAAATTTATTATCTCAAGGTGACTACGCAGTAGCTTTACAACACTCTAATGTGCTGTTCCATGATGTCCGCTTCGGAGAATTGGCTGATGTAACTCCATCAAAGGCTTTAGTTGCTGCAAAATCATTGCAAGACCAGAATGATAGTCTTGCACTTAAACTAGCAAACCACGTTATCAAAAGACTTGTTTGGGTTTATTTAGATCAATCAAATAACTTTGACAAAAATAACGAGAAATTTTCTAACATACATAATAGATATAAGTCATTGATACCTGAACTTCAGAATTACACCTTTGGCGCAGCTAAAGTGGATATCTCCAGTTTCGCGACAATACTATTTTCAAATCTTTCAATAACAAACCAAACTTTAATTCACGGCGTAATGACACGTTTGGGGAAATGGGTTCACCTAAACAATATTTCTGATTCTTATCCGACATATCGTAAAACTGGATCAAAAATACCAGGCATTTTAGACGGCGCTCAACGTTTGTATAAAGAACTAAGAAACAAGTCAATCATTCCTGAAAGCTGCCAAAACGATCTCAAACTCATGATCACATTAATGATTTCAGAAATTGACGATTTCAACGACTTTCAAAACATTATTGATGAATCAACAAGGAATTTTAATTTAATTCAATCAATGAATGATGACAAACACAGACAAACTGCAATTAGATTGATGCTTCGTCATGACTCCATGTTTTTTGATGTTGAATTCGAAGATCTTGGGGATGAAGCTAAAAAGAGTGCAGTTCAAGAGGCTTTACCAAATGCTCGTTTATTTTGGCTATTCTGTGTTTCTCTATGTCGAGAGTTATTTGAAGGAGAACACATCTTGACCCCTGTAGACTGCCAATTATTAGGCTTAGTGGATGAAATTGCAGGTGGTGGTCCAATTCAAAGTCGTAGGGAGTTTAGAGAATCTGAAAAAAAATAAATTGGAGTTATATAACCCATTAAAATTAATTGAGTAAGAATAAGAAAATCCAGTTCTCATTTTTGTTTGTATTGGTGAGCCATTTATGACTCGAACAAATATAAAAAGCCAGCATTTGCTGGCTTTTTATATTGGGATAACTATTCCCGCTTGCTTAAGTTAACACAAAAAATGATTAAACTTTTTGATAAACCTCTGAGCCTTTTTTCACAAACTCAATCGATTTTTCCTGCATGCCTTGTTTCAACGCTTCTTCTTCCGAAATATTCAAAGTTGCTGCGTAATCACGTACATCTTGTGTGATTTTCATTGAGCAGAAATGTGGGCCGCACATTGAGCAGAAATGCGCTTGTTTTGCGCCTTCTTGTGGCAAGGTTTCATCGTGGAATTCTTTGGCTTTTTCAGGATCAAGACCCAGATTAAACTGGTCATCCCAACGGAATTCGAAACGCGCTTTTGATAGCGCATTGTCGCGAATCTGAGCACCGGGATGGCCTTTTGCCAAGTCAGCCGCATGTGCCGCGATTTTGTAAGTGATGATACCAACGCGCACATCTTCTTTATCCGGCAAGCCAAGATGCTCTTTAGGCGTTACGTAGCAAAGCATCGCACAGCCATACCAGCCGATCATCGCCGCGCCGATACCAGAAGTAATGTGATCATAACCTGGAGCGATGTCTGTAGTCAGTGGGCCTAAAGTATAGAAAGGGGCTTCACCGCAATGCTCAAGTTGTAGCTCCATATTTTCTTTAATTAAATGCATAGGCACATGGCCCGGGCCTTCAATCATACATTGCACATCGTGCTTCCAAGCGATTTGCGTTAATTCGCCTAGCGTTTTCAATTCAGCAAATTGCGCTTCATCGTTTGCATCGTAGATGGAACCTGGGCGCAAGCCATCACCCAATGAAAAGCTTACATCATAAGCTTTCATGATTTCGCAGATGTCTTCAAAATGCTCGTACAAGAATGATTCTTTATGATGTGCTAAACACCATTTCGCCATAATCGAACCGCCGCGTGACACGATACCGGTCATGCGTTTTGCGGTCATTGGAATGTAGGCTAAACGTACACCCGCATGAATCGTAAAATAATCCACGCCTTGTTCCGCTTGCTCAATCAATGTATCGCGGAAAATTTCCCATGTTAAATCTTCGGCTTTGCCGTTCACTTTTTCTAGCGCTTGGTAAATTGGCACCGTACCGATTGGTACTGGCGAATTGCGGATAATCCACTCACGCGTTTCGTGAATATTTTTACCAGTGGAAAGATCCATTACGGTATCGCCGCCCCAACGTGTACCCCACACCATTTTTTCCACTTCTTCTGAAATTGAAGAACCTAGCGCAGAATTACCAATATTGGCGTTGATTTTAACCAGAAAATTACGGCCAATAATCATCGGCTCAATTTCCGGATGGTTGATATTCAAAGGAATGATCGCACGGCCAAGTGCTACTTCGCTTCGCACATATTCCGGTGTGATGACGGCTGGAATACTCGCACCGAAATCATGACCTTTATGCTGCTTCTGTAACAACTCGCTCATGTTCTCGCGGCGTTGATTTTCGCGGATCGCGATATATTCCATCTCTGGTGTGATAATACCTTTGCGTGCGTAATGCATCTGGCTGACGTTTGCACCTGCTTTTGCGCGGCGCGGTAGACGCGTTAAGTTAAAACGCATTTCAGCTAATGCGGGATCCGTTTTACGTTCTTGGCCGAATGCAGAACTCGGGCCATCTAATTGCTCAGTATCGTTACGCTCTTCAATCCAGCCCGCACGCAAAGCAGGCAAGCCATTGCGAATGTCCACATTTACAGTTGGATCGGTATAAACACCAGAAGTGTCATACACCATCACAGGCGGATTTTTTTCCGCGCCGAACATAGACGGTGTATCTGAAAGTGAGATTTCACGAAAGGGGACTTGAATGTCTGGTCGTGAACCTTGAATGTACACTTTGCGCGAATTGGCAAAGGGCTTTTTGGTATCTGGATCGATTTCGGCAGTTTCGCCCGAAAATTTAGTAAGATTTTTGTGTAAGTTTTTATCTGTTGCGTTCATGGCGCGTTCCTATTTTGTATGGCATAGGAAGCAAGATCAAGGCGCTTTCCTACGGCGGCATTACCCGCATCAGGTTCAAAGGGTGATTCTCACTGGTT
>JAZKFP010000084.1:0-5042 GCA_040386355.1 Pseudomonadota bacterium
ACTGGATGGCTTATTGTCAAAGGCCACGATCGTTTAGGTGGTGTTATTTTTAATCACGAAAAATCGTGGGAATTATTACCGCGACATTCGCAATCTTCTTGGGCGCACTGGTGTCATCAACTGATTGAAGCCAGTCATCAATTAACTATTGATTCGTTAAATCAAAATTTTATTCAACAAAAAGAATATAAAATAATTCAAACCTTTCGACGCATGACGCAATGGATTAAACCTGGAACTGAAATTATTATGATCAGTGATTGGTATCATGAATCCACTGCAATTGAAGTTGAATTACAACGATTAGCGCATCGATACGCTTGCACATGGATTTCCGTATTTGATCCGATGGAAAGTCATTTACCTGCTTTATTGGGACACTACACAGATGGTCAAAATCAATTTATTGCCGATGGATGCCACGCTAAAACTCAGCAAAATTTCGAAAAAGCCTTTTTAGAAAAACAACAACGCTGGCAAAGCCTTGCTAAAAAATTTGGAGCACGCTGGTTGGAAGTTAATACTGATTTATCTGCTACAGATACAGCAGCTTTTTGTCGAAGCATTTTACATGATCAGAGGTTTAATCGACGCTAATGTCTCCTGAAGAATTAGAAAAATTACGCGATATTCATCTTCCGTCAGACCCAAGTTGGTGGCCTCTTGGAGTTGGCTGGTGGATAATTCTGAGTATTTTTTTTATTCTCGGAATATTCGTAATTCTATGGTGGATTCGTCGCGAACGTCGTTTCTGGTATTTTCAAGCACGAATTTTGTTGAAAAAAATTGATAAACAACCAGCAGAACATCAAATTATTCACAGTCAGTGGTTATTACGACGCGTTGCTCGAACTTTATATCCGACTATCGATATTGCGCCGCTGACTGGAAAAGCTTGGTTAGCATTTTTAGATAAAACTGGAAAAACTAATGCTTTTACAGAGGGTCCAGGGCAGGCGCTTGCGTTTGGACCGTATCAAGCGGATCCACAAATTAATTGGCCTGCATTGCGACCTCATTTAGAACAGTGGTTAGAGCAACAACACAAGCAATTTGCTTTGTTGCAAACCAAATTAAAACAGGATGTCAAAAAATGATTTACGGAAATTTAAAAGCATGTTGAGTTGGGCATGGTGGTTAACGTGGCTGTTATTACCTTTGCCTTGGATATTTCGTATTTGGCTATCGCCCATGACGCCAGCGGTACCAGTCGCACTACGCATCCCGTTTAGCGCACAACTTGTAAAAAATAATGAAGAACGCCGCATTAATACGAATCTGCGATGGTTTGATATTTTAGCCTTAATTGCTTGGATTTTATTAATAGCCGCTCTTGCGCGTCCACAATGGGTCGGAGAACCAAAACAAGTTGCGGAATCAGGCCGTGATTTATTATTGAGTATTGATTTGTCCGGCAGCATGAATGAAGCCGATTTTATTTATCAAGGTAGCGCTATTAATCGTCTCACTGCTGTGAAAATTGTCGCTAATGATTTTATTGGCAAACGCGCAATGGATCGAATCGGTATGATTTTATTTGGCAGCAAGGCCTATATACAAGCGCCCTTAACGCGTGATCATACGACAGTAAAAACATTTTTAGCAGAAGCTGAAATTGGTCTGGCTGGACAAGAAACTGCCATCGGTGATTCTATTGGATTAGCAATGAAAACCTTAGAAAATCGACCTAAAGACAGTCGAGTTTTAATATTAATGACCGATGGCGCTAACACTGCAGGAACATTAAATCCGATTAAAGCAGCGGAATTAGCAGCGAAGATTGATCTGAAAATTTATACAATCGGCATTGGTGCAGACGAAATGATTATGAATACATTGTTTGGTCGTCAGCTTGTCAATCCAAGCCGTGACTTAGATGAAAAAACCATGAAAAAAATTGCTGAGCTTACTGATGGTAAATATTTTCGCGCACGTGATATTGAAGAATTCAATAATATATACAAAGAAATTGACAAACTCGAACCTCACCAAAGTGAAAAACATCAAGTGCGCCCGCATCAAGATTTATTTTTCTGGCCGTTAAGTTTGAGTTTATTATTTACTTTTGGATGGATCACACTTAGGACAAAGTATTCATGATGGGCGAGTGGACTAATTTTCATTTTCTTCGCCCGCTATGGGGATTTATATTTCTGCCATTGTTTGCAGGATTATTTTGGTTACGTCACCAGAAAATTAATAATCATTATTGGTCAAACTGGTTAAACCCACGATTTGCAAAAATTCTACTAACGCAAAACACTCATACTAAAAACTCACATTTTAAATGGATTTGGGCCGGAACATTAGGGAGCCTTATCATATTGGCATTAATGGGTCCGACTTGGAAAAAAATTCCTACAGCAATGGCAGAATCCAGTACACGTTTAGTTATTTTATTAGATCTATCCTTTTCAATGCGTTCAACCGATATAAAACCATCTCGAATTAAACAAGTACAATTTAAACTACGTGATATTTTAAAAAATAAGCCACCTGGCCTAGTGAATTTAGTGTTATATGCAGGGACTGCGCACACTGTAGTGCCTATGACACGTGATCCGAATCATATTGTTAATTTAATAGGCGACTTGTATCCAGAAATAATGCCTTTGCCAGGAAATAATCCGTTAGCTGGCTTACAAGAAACGATCAATAAATTAAAAAATTCAGGCGAAGGCCCGATTAATGTTTTATGGATAACCGATGAAGTTGAACTAAATCAAGTGAGCAGTATTACTGCTTTCTTAAAAAACCAAACGTTAAATATTCACTATTTAATTTACGGCATAGGTACTGCTCAAGGTGCACCCATTAGTTTGCCCGATGGGTTATTAATGCGTGATTCATTCGGCCAGCTAGTAATTCCGACGTTTAATGAATTTTCTTTGAAGGATATTTCTTCGGCATTAAATGCAAACTATGTAAGCTTTAGTTTCGATGAAACTGATTTAAAATCTATTTTAAATTGGATGAAAAGTATGCCTCTTAGCGATAATTCTATTGATGAAAAAACATATCAAAATTTTGATGAGTGGCAAGATATGGGTCCTTGGCTTTTGTGGCCTGTTGTCTTTCTTGCAGCATTTGGCGCTCGGCGCGGTTTAGTTTTTTCTTTATTAATGTCTGCCATGTTATTTATATATTCTGTGCCTGTACAAGCCGAAATCTTATCGTTTAAAAATAAAAATCAGCAAGCTTACGATGCATTTACTGAAAAAAAATATTCTGAAGCAATGAAACAATTTTCTCCATTGGAATGGAAAGCCGCATCTGCTTATCGTGATGAACAATACGATGAAGCGATTAAAATGTACCAACAATCTAATTCTGCAGAATCACACTATAATTTAGGCAATGCTTTGGTAAAAAAAGGTGATTATCTGGCAGCAATTCGCGCATATGAGAAAGCAATCGAATTAAATTCTGAACTAAAAGATGCTCAATTTAATAAAACTTTGGTCGAAGAATGGCTTAAAAAACAGCAACAAAATCCGCAAGCCTCACCTTCTCCATCCGACAACCAGAAAGACGATTCTTCTAAGCAGGGTCAATCTCAGAATCAAGCGCAACAGCAGCAATCTCAACAAGGAAAACCAGACTCAAAAGATTCTCAAAAAGGAAAGGAATCAAAAAGTGATTCTGACTCTCAACCCTCTAATCAAAGCAGTTCAACTAAAGATGGAAAAGGCATGGAAGAAGATAAAACCTCCGTGCCACCGACAGAAGATTCTCCAACTGATGAAGAACAACAAGTAACCTCTAAAGCGTTAGCCAACGCATTAAAAGACAAACCTCAAGAAGAATCTACAAGCTCTGCTGCATTAAATAACCAAAATGAAACACAACCTTTACCACAAGATGTAGAACGTTGGTTACAAGGTATCGAACAAGATCCTGGCGGTTTATTGAAGCGAAAATTGTATTTAGAAGCTAGGAAATACGGTACCAATGGTTTAGGTATGCAACCCAACTCACAAGAAAAAACGTGGTAAAGATATGACGCAAGATACAGCGTTTTTTATGAGAAAAATCTATTTTAATCATCAAAAAATATTCAATACTATGCCGAAAAAATATTTCAAAGAATTTTTTTTAAAATCATACTTAAAGTATGTACTGCTATTTTGTTTAGCTAGCGTTAATTTTTTAGTACCTGCTATTGCTTTCAGTGCTTCAGTAACGGCAACTGTGGACCGAAATGTTTTAAGTGTAGGTGAAACTTTTCAACTGCAGGTTAAAATTGACACGATTGGATCTTGGGCGACTCCTCAAATTTTAGGATCTCTTGAACAAGATTTTACAATTCTAGGCGGTCCGCATCGCTCTCAGCGACAAGTCGTAATTAATGGAAATTTTGAATCATCAATCGAGTGGACCTATCAATTATCCGCCAAACGAACCGGTCAATTGCAAATTCCTAGTTTTCAAGTTGATCAATTTCAATCTATGCCAATTTCTGTAGTTGTTAATCAACAGCCAATTTCCAGCACTAATAAATTTGCTAATCGACCTAATGCTATTGTTGATGTTCAAGCAGATAAAAAAGAAGTTTTTTTATTTGAACAAATTTTTTTAACGGTAAAAATTTACACACGAGAAAACATTCAAGGACGTTTAGATTTTGGTGATCTTGACGCACAATTTAAAATGGTAAATTTAGGAGATCAAAGAGAATATCTGCAAAATATGGAAGGTACTAATTATCAGGTACACGAATTTCATTTTGCGTTGTTTCCAAAATCAGTGGGTGATTTTCCTATTGGACCTGTAACGGTTCAAAGTAACCAACAGCAACAAATTCTCGGATTATTTGCAGTGCCAAGTGGGCAAAGTATAAGCATTCAATCTGAAGTTATTCCTATTAAGGTTTTAAATCCGAAAAATAATTCTTCTCAACATTTAATTGGTGAAAGCGTTAGCTTGACGGAAGAATGGTCTCCAACTATTCCAGCCAATGGCACTCCAGAAGTTGCAGTTGGAGAACCATTAACTCGACAAATAGAAGTTCGAGTAGTTGGTCAAACGGAAAGTCATATTCC
>JAZKFP010000085.1:0-6840 GCA_040386355.1 Pseudomonadota bacterium
TCATTAGAATACCAAGGTACTGCAAAATTAGGCTCTATCGGAAATGAGAATCTTACGTCTTCAAATTTCAATATGACGATTGATTTGCCGTCAGCTCAATGGGGTGGACAAGGAAATTTTGCTTCTTCCACTTATCAAGCAACGGTCACTGTTCCAGTAGGCTCTGGCAGTTTTACTCCAGTACTTAGTCAATTTTCGGCTCCGAATGCGCAATTAAATATTTTAAATAGCATGACAAATTTAACTTCAACTGGCACTGCAAATTGGCAGGGACAAGTTGTAGGCCATCAAGGTGAAGGAGTTATTGGTGGAATTACTGGGAGAGCATTACCAGGTGGAATTGGAGCGCCTGTTGATATCCAAACAGTGGTACAAGGAATACAAGTTATATCACCGTGATTTCAAAGTTGCTCACAATCTTTGTGAAAAAATTATGACAGTTGAGTGAATCTTTAGCTTTTTTAAAAATATCGCTTATTTTAAAGGGTCAAAATAATAAGTATTTGATTTTTAAGGACTTTTTTTATTGATGCTTTTTTAGCCAATTTAACTTAAACCACCACAGGTAGAAGATCTAAGACACTTTTTAGAATCTTTTCCACAAAGTTATCCACAAAAAATGTGAGTAACTTTTTTGTGAATTTCCAGAAAAACGGCTCAGCTTTTACCCAAAGTTGCAATCGCATTATTTTGATTTTTTTCATCTTTTTCATCTCTTTTTTGATTGACATTTTTCCAGCGTACTACCACACAAATCCTGTGGTATTCTCAGCCGCCAATTATTCTAAAAATTTTTTATTTGAAGAGGTTTTAAATGAACGCTTCTTATCCGCACTTACTTGCACCGATAACATTAGGTTCTGTGGAATTACGTACACGCGTCATTATGGGATCGATGCACACGGGTTTAGAAGAACAGCCGCAAGGATTTGAACGCTTAGCAGAATTTTATCGTTTACGCGCAAAACATGATGTCGGTTTAATTGTCACTGGAGGCATTGCACCGAATGCTGAAGGCGCTGTAATTATGGGCGCTGCTAAATTAACGACTGAAAAAGAAATCGAGCATCATCGACAACTTACAGATGCAGTTCATCAAGAGGGTGGAAAAATTTGCATGCAAATATTGCATGCGGGTCGTTATGCCTACAATCCAAAATGCGTTGCACCGTCTGCTATTCAATCTCCCATAACACCGTTTAAACCACGTGAATTAAGTGCAGAAGATGTTGAACAAACTATCGCTGATTTTATTCATTGCGCACAATGTGCACATCAAGCTGGATACGACGGCGTAGAAATTATGGGTTCGGAAGGCTATTTAATTAATCAATTTTTAGCGCAACGCACCAATCAACGCCAAGATGAATGGGGCGGAGATCTAGAACGTAGAATGCGTTTTCCCTTGCGTATTGTTGAAGGTATTCGTGCAGCATTTCCAAAAGATTTTATTATTTTATTTCGTATTTCTATGTTGGATTTAGTGGAAGGCGGATCAACGCTTGAAGAAATTTTAGAATTTGCAAAACATTTAGAAAAAGCAGGTATTGATGCGTTTAATACCGGAATTGGTTGGCATGAGGCGCGTATTCCAACTATTGCTACGTTAGTTCCGCGCGCAGCATTCACCTGGGCCAGTGCAACTTTAAAAAAATCAGTTTCATTACCGGTAATTGCATGTAATCGAATTAATACACCAGAAGTTGCAGAATCAGTACTTGCAAATGGAGACGCCGACTTAGTTTCGATGGCGCGTCCATTTTTAGCCGATCCAGAATTTGTTACTAAAGCTGCAAATGATAAAGCAGATTTTATTAATACCTGTATTGCCTGTAATCAAGCCTGTTTAGATCATACCTTCAGTGGAAAATTAGCATCGTGTTTGGTTAATCCAATTGCGGGCCGTGAAACCGAAGTAATTGTTAAACTTACTGATCACATTAAACGAGTTGCTGTTATTGGAGCAGGTCCTGCTGGAATGGCGTGCGCTGTAACCGCTGCACAATGTGGACATGATGTGGTTTTATTTGAGCGCCATACGGAAATTGGCGGTCAGTTTAATTTAGCAAAACAAATTCCGGGTAAAGAAGAATTCTATGAAACGCTGCGTTATTTTCAACATCAATTAAACGAATTAAGCGTTGATGTTCGTTTGAAAACTGAAGCACACAGCGATGCATTAATTCAAGAAGGTTTTGATCATGTCGTTATTGCAACCGGAGTTTTACCACGCATTCCGCCTATTACCGGTATTGATCATCCAAAAGTTTTGGGGTACATCGATGTATTAAAAGGCGCGGCGGTTGGTAAATCTGTTGCAGTAATTGGTGCCGGCGGAATTGGTTTTGATGTCTCTGAATTTTTAACACACGACGCAAAACATCAAGGTCCAGACTTAAATGAATTTTTAGCAGAGTGGGGGATTGATCCTTCTTTGAAAAATCGTGGAGGATTAACGGACTCTGCAGAAGATTCGTTAAGTTCTGCGCGAGAAGTTTTTTTACTGCAACGAAAAACCACAAAACTTGGGCAAGATTTAGGAAAAACCACCGGTTGGATTCATCGTACCCAATTAAAACGACGTGGTGTAAACATGTTAAATGGCGTCAATTATTTAAAAATAGATGATGAAGGTTTGCATATTGAAGTTAATGATCAAACGCATTGTTTAGCAGTAGATAATGTTGTGTTGTGTGCCGGTCAAGAATCTAATCGAACACTGTGGCATTCACTAAGTGAAAATGCACCTAATTTAAAATTGCATCGTATTGGCGGCGCTGAAATGGCTGGCGAATTAGACGCTAAACGCGCGATTAAGGAAGGCGTGGAATTGGCGGTTTCGTTTTAAAAAATTAATGTTTAATAAATCCGCACATGTATTATCGTACCCAAATTATACATAGCCCCATACCTTTAACGAGTAATGTAGGGGCGAAACATTTTTCGCCCGTTTTAAAAGCTGCCTATTTTCAATTAAAGGTTAGAAAATTGTTTCAGGAAAACCCATCTGCATTTGGTGTACCTGTCAAGTATATTTTTGAATCAAAGCGAGGGGCAACGAACACGGGCGAAAAATGTTTCGCCCCTACACACTAACTATCACCTGTTGATATATGAATTATGTCTAAATTTATTTGCTACGCGGTTTTATACTATCGCGTATATATAAATATCTATCGACGACACGCCCAAAATTCCAATAAAAAAAGGACGCTTGTTTTGGCAAGCGTCCTTTTTATTTAGCAACTAATACTTAATTTTCTAATCTTGAAAATCCGATCGTGCCTCGATAGTTCCAAGTTTATTTGAACTAGTTTGCGTAGTTTGCCGACGTTTAATTTCTCGAGGATCATTAGGTGCTCGAGTTTTTATTGCAGGTGGTTGTTTACGGCTGCTGACTTCTTCTGGTTTTTTCTCATAAAACTCTACTGTAAATCCAGGTGCACGCGATGCTTCTGGAGTAGGAGCTTCTACTTTCGTAGAAGTTGACTCTGAAGAACTCGCAGTCGCATGTGTCGCCGGGATTATTGGAGCTTTATCTGCAAAAACATTTTCTGATACAGGTTTTTCCACCGGTGTTTTATTATGAGCTTTTGCAGACCGATGATGTGAATTTCTTTCTGAATTTTTTTCAGAATTGAATTTAGGACGCGGAGGTTTAGCCACTACAAAATCTGTTTCTTCAGACACCGCTTTAACTAAACTTTCCCATGCATCAATCTGAACGTCATTTTGTTTTGGCGTCTCAATTTCACTAAATGCATCTGCAATGAATGGATGATCCACATCGCTAATAGATACATTTTTCTCGTAGCGATCAAATGCAATTTTTGATGCTGAATCGACCGGTTTAAATTCAGGAACCGCTGTAAAAGAGTCATTTATTTCAATGCCCGGTAAAGATTCTGTATTTATTGACTCCAATACTTTTTCTTCCTTAATCGGAGAGATTGTCTTATACGGCTGAGCAGTAAAAGATTCAGCGGAAAATCCTGAAACCGAAGCATCAGTATTATTATCACGTCGATAATTGTTTGTACGCGGTTCTCGTTTACTGTCTTGGTTGTGATTGGTTTGATTGAGGGCCTGCTGTGAACGATCTCGATTTGGTCGTTGTCCTGCCGCATGTTGAGGTCGTTGTTGCGTAGGTTTACGCGGTTCTTTTTCAACCACGATTGGAGTATCAACTGAAATAAATGCTGCTTCATGAGCAGGTATAGCGGTTGTATCGATTGGATTTTCTAATCCGTCAGTGCGGGGTGAACCCGGTCGCCTTGTCTGAGGTTGAGGACGACGTCGACGGTTATTAGAACGTCGTGGAGTTCGACGATCTTCATCTGTTGCTGTGGCATTAAATCCATCTCGTTCTTCACCAAGATCATCTGCAATAACGGGTGGAATTCGTTTATCAGTAGCAACAAGATCCTGCGCTGGGCCACGACGACGGCTATCGTGTCCGGGACGAGATTCATTTGAACGTGTATTCGTATCGGATTTTTTTGGAGCCGATTTAGAATGCGAGTTCTGTGCACGTTTTTGAGTACCTGAACGCGTATTCGAAGTTTCCTCAGACCGAAATAAAGAGCCAATCCAATGCGTGAATTTCTCAAGCGCTGTACTATCGCGTCGATTAATGGGTGGCGGTAAATCTGGCTGCATCATTTTTACAGCTGGATCTTCAGATATCACTCGAGTTGATGGATCGTATACATTCGTACGTTGTGCAGAATTATTTACTAAGTCATAGCTGTTAGGGGCCGTGACAGGTGCAACGGTTTGATCCGTACGAATACGTGTTAATTCGTAATTAGGTGATTCCAAATGTGGATTTGGAATTAATACAATTCGCGTATTGGTTTTCTGCTCAATCTTCGCAATCGCACTGCGTTTTTCATTTAAAAGAAAAGTTGCAATGTTAAGCGGAGCTTGCAAGCGAATTTCGTCGGTTTGATCGCGAGCGGCTTCTTCTTCCATTACGCGCAAGATAGATAAAGATAATGAGCCAACATCGCGTACAGTACCTGTACCATTACAACGTGGGCAGGTTTTACCGCTGCTTTCTTCCAGTGAAGGTCGCAATCGTTGACGTGATAATTCCAGCAAACCAAATTTAGAAATTCGTCCAACTTGAACTCGTGCTCGATCTAATGCTAAAGCATCTTGAATTCTTCTCTCGACATCACGTTGATGACGGGGTGGAGTCATGTCGATAAAGTCGACAACGATTAAACCGCCAATGTCACGCAAGCGTAGCTGACGCGCGATTTCATCGGCTGCTTCTAAGTTGGTATTGAAAGCTGTTTCTTCAATGTCTGCGCCTTTGGTTGCGCGTGAAGAGTTGATATCGATCGATACTAATGCTTCGGTTGGATCAATAACAATCGAGCCGCCAGAAGGTAATTTAACTTCGCGTTGAAATGCAGTTTCAATTTGTTTTTCAACTTGATAACGCGTGAATAATGGAACATCTTCTTGATACAGCTTTATCCGAGATTCAAATTGCGGCATTACGTGACGTACAAAGGTAATAATTTCTTGATATACCGCGTCAGTATCCACAATAACTTCTGCGGTGTCTTGACGCAAATAATCGCGCATTGCACGAAAAACAATATTACTTTCCTTAAATAATAAAAATGGACCCGGACGTGATTGCGATGCAACCTGAATCGAGTACCATAACTTCATTAAATAATTTAAATCCCATTGCAATTCTTCAGTGCTGCGTCCAACACCAGCGGTTCGAACAATCACGCCCATTTCATCGGGAATTTCTAAGCCATTCATGGCTTCTTTTAATTCGCTGCGTTCATCACCTTCGATACGACGTGAAATACCGCCAGCTCTTGGGTTATTGGGCATTAAAACTAAATAACGGCCAGCCAAACTAATAAAAGTAGATAACGCTGCGCCTTTATTGCCACGTTCTTCTTTGTCAATTTGTACGATGACTTCTTGATTTTCACGCAGTAATTCTTTAATCGACCAACGGCCTTCAATTTCAGAAGGATCACGCGAAAAATATTCACGCGCAATTTCTTTTAATGGAAGAAAACCATGACGGCCTGCGCCATAATCAATAAATGCGGCTTCTAAACTCGGTTCGATCCGTGAAATAGTACCTTTATAAATGTTTGATTTCTTTTGTTCGCGACTGCGGGATTCAATATCCAAATCAAACAGTTTTCGATCTTCAACTAATGCGATTCGAATTTCGTCATCGACATGTGTTGCGTTAATTAGCATTCTTTTCATAGTGGCCTTGATCTCGCTTAATGTCAGCGATGCTGCGACCAATGACCTTAAAGAAAACAGTTGGGGATTTAAGACAGGGGAGATATAAAAGTAAGGCTTAACATTATAGATTTTCTATCTTATATAGGATTTAAAATAATAATATAAAAATCCGACACGCTAATACAAACATGTTTAATAGAAAAATCTTAAATGTATGAATTCAGATTAATAACATAAGAAACTCGTTCAGTAACGAGTATACAATCTCATACTTATTTATCTGTAGCCTACTTGTTTATCTTAAGAATAATGAAATTTCATTATTCTTAATTTATACCTATTTCGAAAAATTTTACGCTTTGTTGTTAAAGAATCTCGATCGCAATTCACACAAACTATTTTAAAACATTATTGGTTTTAAAATATGATTGGAATGCAGGTTGCTCTTTAACGCTTCGCTTAAAACCCATTCGCTTGGGTATGAAATAAATTCTGCCTTTTTATCTCGCCTACTAAAGTCCCTGAGGTGGCGCACACATCCGTTTTTAGTACTCGATTTAAAGTGAAATTAATCTTGTTTTTCATTTCGGTGTTCAAGATTAA
>JAZKFP010000086.1:0-9296 GCA_040386355.1 Pseudomonadota bacterium
CTATTTACGCTGAACTCATTCGCAAACACTTAATCGATATTAAAGAAGACGGTTCATTTCGCTTAAATATGAAGTACTTCAAATACCCTTACGGTTTAGAAATGACAAATTCTGCGTTTCATGACTTAATGGGTGGCCCACCACGTGAGCGTGAAACTTCACCTACTCAAAAAGATATGGATATTGCGGCAAGTATTCAAGTTGTCACCGAAGAAGTGATGATTAATTTAGCAAGGTATGCACTAAAAATTACTGGCAAACGTCATTTGTGTATGGCTGGTGGTGTTGCACTAAATTGCGTTGGTAACGGCAAAATTTTAGAGAAAGTAGAAAACCTCGATGGTTTATTTATTCAACCCGCTGCTGGAGATGCTGGCTGTTCACTTGGAGGTGCGTTATTTGTTTGGCATAACTTGTTAAACAAACCGCGCGCGGTAAATGGAGTCGATGACTCTCAAAAAGGCTCATTACTTGGACCTTCTTTTAGTGAAGAACAAATTGTTAAAGCATTAGAGTCTTACGGTGCTGTATCCCATCGAATGGATTCAGAAGAAAAACTAGCCGATGTTGTGGGTAGCTGTATTGCGGATTCCAAAGTTATCGGTTTATTTAATGGTCGCGCAGAATTTGGTCCAAGAGCATTAGGAGCACGTTCAATTATTGGCGATCCACGCAGTCCTGAGATGCAAAAAGTCATGAATTTAAAAATTAAATTTCGTGAAAGTTTTAGACCTTTTGCGCCGTGTGTTTTAGAAGAAGATGCAAACAAATACTTTAATATAAAATCTACTTCGCCTTACATGTTGTTAGTCGCACCGGTGACTGAATCTTTGCGTAAAGCGATGACGCCAGAACAAGAAAGTTTATACGGCATCGAAAAACTCAATGTTCCACGTTCAGAAATTCCTGCCGTCACGCACGTAGATGATTCAGCTCGAATTCAAACTGTCGACAATGTTAGAAATCCAAGACTGTATCGCATCATGAATGCGTTCAAACAAAAATCCGGTTGTTCGGTAATCATTAACACAAGCTTTAATGTTCGAGGTGAGCCGATGGTATCGACACCAGAAGACGCATACCGGTGTTTTATGTTTACTCATATGGATGTTTTGGTACTTGAAAATTACATTTTATACAAACAAGAACAACCAAAACTTGCAGGCGCTGAAGAGCATCTCGCCGAATTCGAACTCGATTAATTTAACAATTTTAAATACGTTCAATGTGGAGCTTGTATGAGCAGAAAAAGTTTTATTCGCGAATATTTAGATTATCTAAAAGCAAGCAAAAAATGGTGGTTAGCACCGATTATGGTTATTGTTGGACTACTCAGTATTTTAGTAATTTTAGGCGGCACCTCCGCTGCACCATTCATTTATACCTTATTTTGAAAATATTTTTTATTCAAGTTAATGATTTTTTATTTAAGGTGATAAGCGTATGAAAATGGTAAATATTAATTGGAATCCGGATAAGGCCGAATTAAGAAAGTTTGGTCTTACTATGCTTATTGGATTTAGTATTATTGCGGCGGTTGCTTTTTTTGTATTTGAAGTTAGTAAAAATATTGCTATAGGTTTAGTAATTTTCGGCGCAGTAAGTTTAGTGTTATCTTACATTGGCCGACTTGGGATGATTATTTATTATCCCTGGATGACCATCGGTATGATCATGGGGACCATTGTCAGCCATGTTATTCTCGCGGTTTTATTTTTTGGAATCGTTACGCCTATTGGATTGGTTTTTAAAATAATGCGCCGGGATAGTTTGCAAAAGAATGTTTATCCAAATCCTGAAGCTTCTTCTTGGACAAATATTGAACCAATAGAAAACACAATTGAAGCGTATCAACGTCAATTCTAATTTAAGTATTTATTACAGCTACTAATTTAAATACCAAACGCACAATGATTTTCTCGTAGGTGCAACGTCTTTCAAACGATGTTGCACAGGCTTATAAGTCCGCGCATAACACTGCTTGTTTTATAAAAAGTGATATTTGAGCAGACGAGTAAGCTATCTAGAAAATCATTTTGCGGCAGGTATACATTAAAGGACCTGCCCGTGAAAAAACGCTTTCTTATTTTTAATATTATTACCTGGGCAGTGGTCATTGGATTATTAGAGCTCGTATCTTTTGTAATTATTAAAGCTAAGCTCGGTGGCGATTTTGATTTAGCCGTTCAAGGTGGAACGACGATGATCGATTCACGTTATCAAGTTTGGCAACATCCAGAAAATTATAAATCGTGGTCTGGCAAAACTAATTTTAATAATTTTGGATTTCGCCATTCTAAAGATTTAGAAGTTAAACCTGCAGATAATACTGTTCGAATATTTTTTATGGGCGGTTCTGCTGCATTTGGTTCACAAGCAATGCCTGGCTCTGAGTTCTTGCATATTTCTGGTCAAGGCGAATACGACAATTCAGAAACAATTACGGCGCACTTAGAAAAGAAATTATCAGCAACCTATCCGCAAAAGAAATTTGAAGTAATTAATGCAGCCACCAATTGGACTCGACTTCATCAACAAAATCTTCATTATTTAAGAAAAATTCAAAGCTTACATCCGGATTTAATTATTTCAATGGATGGCTATAACGATGCAAATCCGATTCATAGTTTAAATACGTGGGAAGATACAGAAGCAATTTTTGAATCCGAATTGATTGGAAACTTAAAGCATAAAATTCGTGGTTTATTTCAAAATTCAAACACGGCGTATTTAGCGGCTATGCTTATTTTCCGTTCTGGGGAAAGTCCTGGCGTTGATAATGAGCGCATTGAAAAATACAAAAAAATCAAGCTACCTGAAAATTTTGAAGAAGAACTGGCAGCTTATTCAGAAAAACACAAAGTGGAAATTGAAAAATCTGTGTCTGAATATATGAAATCGATACAATATTTCCATTCCGATTTACAAATAGACAACGTGCCAAATCTTTTTTTGCTACAGCCTATGACCATATTGGATACAGCAAAAAAGATGACGGATCGAGAGCAAGCGTTACTTGGTTATATGTATTCTCGAATGGAACATCAATGGTTCAAAATTGCATTTTTTCGTGCTTTAGAAAAACGTTTAGTTGATTGGTCCACTAAAACTCAAGCTAACTTTTCTACCATGCATGATGTTTTTAAAAATACAGACGGCACAATTGATGCGTATTCTGATTACTGTCATTTCACTCCAAAAGGAAATGAACAGATTGCAGATTTTTTAATGCAACAAATTGCACAACGTTATCCCACATTGCTGTAATAGCTTATTTTTACTAGGTGAATAACTTATGACACAAACTTTTCAATTTGATCAAGTATCGGTTGTTAAAAAAGCGAACGTGTATTTTGAAGGGAAATGCGTAAGTCATAGCATTACCTTAGAAGATGGTACACGTAAATCACTTGGTATTATTCTTCCTTCAACTTTGAGATTTAATACCGATACTGCAGAAATGATGGAAGGAATTCAGGGTCGATGTAGAGTAAAACTACAAGGACATTCAGAATGGAAAACGTACGAAGCAGGAGAATCTTTTTCAGTGCCTGCTAGTTCGAGTTTTGAAATTGAAGTCCAAGACGAGCCTTATCATTACGTTTGTCATTTTGGTTAATTCTATTTTGTTGTTAATTTCAATTTAACGAATTAATTTTGATTCAATAAAAAAGGGTTTTCTTATTATCGGAAAACCCTTTTTTTAGTGGCGAAATTTTATATACAAGCGATATTAACCAACCAAAGCCAACCGTGGATTTTTAATCCGCTTCACTTCTTCATCACGTAATTTTTTAATGCATGAATCAAAAGTACGACCAATACATGTTGTATTACGAATCATCTCAATACTTGGCCAAGCTGATTTTTCACCAAACTCGATAAATTGATTTAATTCATGTTGATCAATATTTTTGGTTAGTTTTAATAAATTCATCGGCATGTTGGGAGGCAATATATTGATGTCGCCTTCGTAACGCTGCGAAACCACCGACTGGGCTTTATCAATTAATAACGCTAATTCATTATTTGGTACATTTTTGCGGAAAAAATCTAACATCATATAGGTGTTTAAATTAAAGTTTTTTGCAGCCCATTGACGAGCAAATCCTAAAACTCCAGAACGCGCTTTACGTGATAAAAACGGTAAGACATGCGGATTTGTTTGGCTAACAATCGTATGGTTAACACCATATAAACGCGCTAAACGTTGGAAAGGAAGATCATTTTTGATGGAACCATCTACCCATTTACGACCTGCATTATAAGGTACTTTATCGCCCCGACCATTTTTTGCCCATAAGGTAACTGGTGGAAAAACACCTGGAATTGCGCAAGAGGCAAGTGCGGCTTTTCTTAAGACTACATTTGGAGAAGTACGTGCGTTTAATAATCTGGATTCTTGATGTGTATCATAAGGAGAAACAGTAATGTTGATACTTCTACCCGTTCTTTTAAATGCTTCTTCGAAAGTTAAATCAGGGACATTTTGGTTTAAACATTCTTCTAAATGATCCCCATCTAACAACGGACGACCCCTAAAAAAACCTCTCCAACCAACAAGTTTGAATGCTTGAGTATGTAAATAATCAGGTTGTAAAATTTTATCTAATTCTTCATCTGTATGAGTTCCAATCGTCGCTACGATAATAGAACCTATACTTGAGCCAGACATAACGGTTGGTAGTAAACGCTCACCCCAAATGGCTTTGATAACGCCTAAATGAAATAATCCAAGTGCTGCTCCGCCACTTAACATGAGCGCACTGCGTCCAAATGCTTGGCCGGTTGATTCAAAAAATTCTAATTTACGAACGAATGGAAAATCTGGAAAATCGTATTCAGAAACAAATTCAAGACAGCGACACACTTCTTCTAAATAATCCGTAATTAATTTTTTTGTTCCAAATTTTGCAGTGCGGTATAAGATAGGATTTGAGATATTTCCGAGATTACCGTGCAGACCTTCGTGAAGATGAAACACTAATTGATTTACGTCTTGCCGATGCCTTGCTTCTTTCAGTTCATTTAAACGGTAACGAATCATAGGATAATCGTAATAAGGGGATGCGTCGTCTTCTTTCCATTCTTGCATTCCTGAAAGTCGGTCATGTTCCGTCGCAGCTGCACGCCACTCGGAGTAGTCTTTTGCATGGTCCATCGCTTGCTGCACGCTGTGATACAACTTTTTCATTATTATTCTCTTCTTAGCAATGTGTACGCTTTATTGATTATGGGTGGTAAATCACACTACAACAAAATTACAACGAATTTGAAGTCTAAATTAGATTTTTTTGCGTCTGAAAAGGAACTTTTATTCACTAAAGATATAAAGTTATACCGATAAGCTTTTAAAACAGCATTAAAAAAGATTTGTAGCAGACAAATCACAAAGAACAAGCCTAAATGTAGACTCGTTCTTTGTGATCGTAAGGTGAAAGCGATTAATTTTAGATTTAAAAAAGACCTAATTTAAAATGCTTCAGGTGCTAATTGCATAATGTTTTGACTTCCAGCACGTGCAATTTCGCCCAAACTATCAACTTTTGGCAGTAATCGATCAAAGTAAAATTGACCTACCACTGACTTAGCTCCAAAAAATGCTGGATCTGATTCGCGTTGGGGTTCAGCAGCAATTAACATTTTCAACCAAGCAAAACCTAACGCTATATATCCAATACTATGCAGATAATCGCACGCATTTGCTGCAGCTAACTCAGGATCAGCTTTCGATTTAGAAACCATCTCATCTGTGATAGAACGTAATAAATCTACTTTTTGACGTAAAGCTTTTGCATGTGAAGCTAATGAAGAATTAGCAGAAGCAATTTGAATTGTTGCATCGACATCTTCTAAAAATGGCGTTAATAATTGTCCGCCAGAACGAAGAATTTTTCTTCCCACTAAATCCAATGCTTGAATACCGTTAGTGCCTTCATAGATTTGAGCAATACGTGTATCACGAACTAATTGCTCAACACTCCATTCGCGAACATATCCATGACCGCCAAATACTTGCTGTGCAACCACACACATGTCTAGGCCAACGTCCGTTAAAAACGCTTTAGCAACAGGCGTTAATAAAGAGACTAAATCTTCTGCACGCTTACGTTGATCTGCATCTGGATGATATTTTGAATGATCCAATTGTGATGCAACATAAATTGCAAACGCTCTTCCTGCTTCACAAAATGCACGAACGCTTAGTAACATGCGACGAACATCGGGATGAACAAGAATTGAGTCCGCAACTTGATGTGGTGATTGAGCACCTTTGCTTGAACGACCTTGGGTTCGATCCTTTGCGTATTCTGCAGCATGTTGATACGCCATTTCTGCAGAACCCAAACCCTGAAGAGCAATTGATAAACGCTCATAGTTCATCATCGTAAACATGGCTTGAAGACCGAAATTTTCTTCACCCACTAACCAACCACGCGCTCCATCAAAATTCATCACGCAGGTTGCAGAACCTTTAATTCCCATTTTATGTTCAATGGAACCACAACTTAATGCGTTTGCATCACCAGCATCATTTTGCGCATTTAGTAAATACTTCGGCACTAGAAACATCGAAATACCGCGAGAACCCGCAGGTGCATTTGGTAGTTTTGCTAAAACCAAATGAATGATGTTCGACGTTAAATCGTGTTCACCACCAGTGATGAAGATTTTTGTTCCACTGATTTCGTAAGAACCATCACCTTTAGGAATTGCTTTAGTACGAATAATTCCAAGATCCGATCCAGCATGTGGCTCGGTTAAACACATCGCACCTGACCATTCACCGGAATATAATTTTGCTAAATATTTGCCTTTTAATTCATCGTCACCATGTTTCAACAAAGCTAAAGCTGCACCGCTGGTTAAAATTGGATACAACGCAAAAGCTTGGTTTGCAGAGAACAACATCTCTTCAAATAAAACGACTAAAGTTTTTGGTAAACCTTGCCCACCAAATTCTGGATCTCCACCCAATCCACACCAGCCGCCTTCAGCAAAACGTGTATAGGCCTGTGTAAAGCCCTTAGGTGTTTTTACCACTCCATTATTAAATTCGCAGCCCTCTTCATCACCACTGCGATTTAAAGGAAATAAAACATCTCGCGATAATTTGCCGCCTTCTTCTAAAACCGCTGAGGCTAAATCCATCGATACATCGGTAAAATCCGGGTATTGTGCCCAATCTGCTTCAACTTTCCACACATCATTGAGCAAAAACATCATTTCTTTATGAGGAATTTGATAGGTTGCCATATAACCAATTACCTTTAAGAGGGCTTGTACCCGTAGCGTTTGAAAATTAAGTGTTCAGCATGATCTTTTTTTTCGCTCGCTGTGTTGCTTTTCCTTGCGTAAAGCTTTAGCTACGCAGCGTCAAAGCGTCGTGCGACCAAAGAAAAACTTGCTGCTTCACCGCTGCGCTTGACTTCATTCTCAAACGCTACGGGTATACACCGAGGCAGACACACTTTAAGAAATTAAAATGTGTCTGTAATTATTTTCTATCAATAAAAACCAAATTGATCTTCAGATAGCGTCATTAAAGATTCTACGCCACTTTCAATACATGCTTTATGCATTTGAGTACGTGGCAATATTTTTTGGAAATAAAATTGTGCAGCTGCAATTTTTGAGCGATAAAAATCTGCATCGCCATCATTTAACGCCAACTTCTTATGAGCAACAACTGCAAGTTGAGCCCAAATAAATGCCAAGGTTACGTAACCGGAATACATTACGTAATCGTACGCCGCTCCACCAACTTCTTCACGTTCCTTCATTGCTAACATACCAATTCGAGTGGTGACATCGCCCCACTCCTTGTTAGCAGCAGACAACGCATTTACTAAAGATTTAACAGCAGAGTTGTGTGCATTTTCTTTGCAAAATACGTGAATTTTTTTGGTGAATAAACGCAACAATTTACCTTGCGTCATTAAAACTTTACGACCTAAAAGATCAAGCGCTTGAATTCCGGTAGTACCTTCGTAAATAGTTGCGATACGAGCGTCACGAACGATTTGCTCCATACCCCATTCACGAATATAACCATGACCACCATAAATTTGGACACCATGATTTGCCGCTTCATAACCAACTTCGGTTAGAAAAGCTTTTGCAATTGGTGTTAAAAAAGCCATTAACTCTTCAGCTTCTGCTTTTTCTTCAGCCGGTAATACTGAGTGTTCGAAATCCGTTAATGTACCAAGGTAGTAACATAATCCCCGACCACCTTCTGCAAATACTTTTTGAGTCAAAAGCATACGACGCACATCAGGGTGAACAATAATGGAGTCCGCTTCTTTTTCTGGGAATTTAGGACCGCTTAATGAACGCATCGCCGTGCGATCACGTGCATATTCTAAAGCACCTTGGAAAGATGCTTCAGCATGACATATACCTTGTAATGCAGTACCAATTCGAGCTGCGTTCATAAATACAAACATGGAATTTAAACCACGGTTTGGTTCACCTAATAAAAAACCCTTCGCATTATCAAAGTTAATTACACAAGTAGCAGAACCATTGATTCCCATTTTGTGTTCAATTGAACCACAAGCTACTCCATTTCTTGCGCCAACAGAACCGTCAGCAGCAGGTAGATATTTAGGAACAATAAATAATGAAATACCTTTAGTACCTTGAGGTGCACCAGGTAATCTTGCAAGAACGATATGTACAATGTTTTCTGTTAAATCGTGCTCACCAGCAGAAATAAAGATTTTGGTACCAGTAATGTTATAGCTGCCATCTGAATTCGGTTCAGCTTTTGAACGCAATGTACCTAGGTCAGAACCGCAATGAGATTCGGTCAAGCACATCGTGCCTGTCCATTCACCGCTCACTAGTTTCGTTAAAAATTTAGCTTTCTGGTCTTCTGTACCATGTGCAGTTAACGTATGAATTGCACCGTGACTCAAACCTGGATACATCGACCATGACCAATTTGCAGCACCAATAATTTCACTGATAACTACAGCGATTGAGTTTGGTAACCCTTGACCGCCTAACGATTCATCAGCAGGCAATGAAGGCCATCCACCTTCAACATACTTTATATAAGCTTCTTTAAAACCCTTCGGTGTTTTTACTTCGCCTTTATCAAATACGCAGCCAACATCACCACTTTGATTCAAAGGAGCAATTTCGTTTTCAGCGAACTTAGCGCCTTCTTCAAGAATGGCGTCAATGAGATCGCGATTTACATCGTCATTTCCGCGCAAATGGCGGTACAAATTTTCTACATTTAACCAATCATGTAATAGAAACTGCATGTCTTTACGCGGAGCGAT
>JAZKFP010000087.1:0-1573 GCA_040386355.1 Pseudomonadota bacterium
TTTCCAGGATATAGACATGTTAGAAGTAACTCGCCCGCTTGCTAGAGCAAAAAAATCGGTTGATGGATTAGAAGAAGTGCAATCTTTTTTAGGTCTACCATCACCAAGCATTTGGGTGGACCAAGCTATTCATCATATTGATTTATTATTAATTGATCACGCGCACTGCGAAATGAAAGCAGCCTCTACGGCTCTCAGTTTAATGTTTCGTTATTCAGAATGCGATCAACTCTTAACCTTTTTTTCTCCATTGGCTCGAGAAGAAATGCTGCATTTTGAACAAGTACGGGAAATTATGACGCAAAGAGGCGTTCAGTACACACGATTATCCGCTTCAGATTACGCTGCAGGTTTACGTACGGTTATCCGCAAACAAGAGCCAGATCGTTTGGTGGATACGCTGATTGTAGGGGCTTTTATTGAAGCTCGATCTTGTGAGCGGTTTGCCGTCTTGGCAGATCGTTTAGAAGAAGAAAATATTGAACCTGAATTAGTGAAGTTTTACCGATTTTTATTACATTCAGAAAGTCGACATTTTCGAGAATATTTAATGTTAGCAAAGCTGTATGCGAAATCGGATATTACTCACGATATTGATAGAATCCGTTTGCAGGAGCATGTTTTAATTCAGCAACCAGCAGAAGAATTGCGTTTTCACAGCGGGCCGTTATTAGAATCTGTAATAGAACAAAAATAAAATCGAATGTTGTTAGTAAAATAATTTAAAAATCACTTAACGTTTTAATAAATGCAACTAAATTTTCTAATTCTTCTTTTGATAATTGCAACCTACGTAATTCATGGACGCCATTATCTTCTGGAGGATTATTATAATGCTGCATAACATCGTTTAACGTTTTAAAACGTCCGTCGTGCATATAGGGTGCTGTACGTTGCGTATAGCGTAGTGAAGGAGTTTTATAAGCACCTTGCAATGGAATGTGCGACGATTTATTTAAAAATCGTAAATTAGAACAGTCTTTCGCTAACGCATCACTAAAAGAGCCAAGACAATTAAATTCATCTATCAAAACCGCTTGCAATCCTAGCATTCTGCCAAAATCCAAACTTTCTCCTATAAATTTTCCAGTGCCAATATTATGAAATCCACCGTTAGTAAACAGTGGTCCGTTGTGACACTGAAGACATTGGGTTTTTTCCGAGTTAATAAATAGTTTAAGACCAGCTATCTCATTTTTAGAAAACGTATTATTTTTTTCTGAGGAAAAAGATTTTTGGAAAATGACATCCACGTATCGATCAAATCGTGTTTTATATGGAATAAGAGTAATTTCATACGCCGCAATGGCTTTGCCAATATTGCTGTACACCTGATTAATCGTTTTTTGTAATTCAGATGATAATGTGAACCAGTTATCTTGAGTTTGTTGATTGCCCATAGGTCCGGCACGCACTGGTAGATTATTATTTAATAATTCGAGTGGAAAAGACCCAAATATATTTTCATATAAAATACGTAAATTGTTATTTTCACCAACGTGACGTACGACTTCCATGCGACTACCACCCATTTCATCGGCGGCTTCAAACGGCACTAATGCTTGAGACCATA
>JAZKFP010000088.1:0-7841 GCA_040386355.1 Pseudomonadota bacterium
GCGTGGAGAAAATTACCAATAGTAATAAAGTTTTTTCTTTGATCAAAATCTGGAAAGCTACTTTTATTAGGAATGTCCATCATAAACGGGCAATACCACATTAAATCTAGTGGAATTTTAAATAGTGTATGTAAAAAATTTATTTCAAAATCTGACACAAATAAGGAAGCATCACAGCGGAAAATAGATGCAATTTCTCGTTGAGTTATCTCAAGCGATGCCATGATTGTATAAAGTTCAGATTCAGAAACTTCAACAACGGTATTAGGGTTTTGTTTTAACAATTGTTTACGTGCTTCACGCAAACAATGCAAATCTGAGGTTTCTAAAATTCGGATTGCTTGTGGACAATACTGAGCAACACGCCACCCAAATTGTTCTTCCATCATAAAGCGATCAAATAAAACGATATCTGGTTTTATTTCTTGAATCCATTGATCAAAACTACTGCAATTTAATGCGATATTTTTTTCTTGAATTCCAATCGATGTTAATAACGCGCGATTCTCACCCTGCTGCGCTGGGCTTGCAAAAATAATTTGGTAATCTTCTGATTGAAAAAATTCAATGAGTTGCATCATGTGTGTACCAGCTGCAGAAGACTTTGGCTCCGGCCACACATAACCAATAATTAATAATTTTAAAGACTGCATGAAAATTAACTTTTATAACTGCCACAGATGAAATTTTCTAAAACACTTTCAAACACTCAATCAGTAACAGACAGAGTTCAACACGGGCGAATGATTATTCGCCCCTACAAATAATGAGCACTTTTCTAAAATACTTCAATCTCTAACGGATGCCGTAGGGGCGAATAATCATTCGTCCGCGTGTACTTTCCTACAAAACACCTTTCACCCAGGAAATCCAATCTGCGTTTGGGATTAAAGGAAATTGAAGAATTATACGCCATTCCTACTAAGCATGAAATCTGAATGCACGAGCACCCGCATTTTGATGTGTTGATTGGCGTAGGCATTCACCCATTCTTGATATGGAATTGTATGATCCTGAAACAAGGAAGAAAATAATTGTTGCGCACTTTGTAAAGCAAACTCTAACCCCTGCCCACTTAAAGGATCAGTTATAAACGCTGAATCTCCAACCGATGCCCATTGTGCTCCGCACACCATATTATATATTCGCGGTCCGGATATTTTTCCTCGCACCCTATTGTTAATTATTGGATTGGAAAACAAAGTTTTAATAAGATGTGTTTTTCGTAACTGATGAATAAAAAATAATTCAGTTGGTTTTTTAACTTTTTTATCACTGGTGTAAAATCCGACAAAAGCCTGATCATCTAGCTCTGGTATCGCATACCACCAATCAGAATCACAACGTTCAACAAAAAAACTATTGGCATAAACATTATTAAAATTTTTAACACGTGTCAGTAGGATGAATTGGTTCGAAGCAGTTAAATTACGATTTGGATTTAATAACTGAGGTTTTTTGTACCCTGTTGCCTGAATACAAAAACGTGCTTTTAATAAGAGTGTCTTATTACTTTGAACAACCTTCACATTCCAAATAGAGTTTTGTAATTCACAGCTTTCACAAAAAGTTTGCTTGATAATATGAGCGCCCGAATGTTCAGAAAATTTTTGACAATATTGGTTAAACTCATCGCGATTTATGGCTACAGAATGACCATACGGATTAAATAATGCGCTGGATGACATAGGAACCGGCGTATCCCACAATGAAACTGTTTCATAAATATTTTGACCAACATTTTCAAAATTTATATTTTTAAATAATTCAGAATAACCACGTCGCCCTTTTGCTGTTAATAATTCCACTGCATTCCAATGCGAATTTGATTGATCCAATAAAATAACTTCTGCACCATGCGATGCTAATAATCCCGCAATTATTGATCCCGCAGGCCCTGCACCTACAACAATAAAATCAACTACAGCGTTCAAGGAATATCAGCCTCACGCTCATCTTCAATATAAATATTTTTGCTTTTTTCAATAATAAAACCAAATTTACGCCAATTATCCAGCATTTCTTGATACGAGGGTGTCGATTTATCTGGTCCTAATCCTGTAGTCCAATTTATAGAAACTTTGGCTTTAGTAGATCGATGCCATGCCACGGGCTTTGGAGGTACCGCTTTAAAATCTGCTTCGGTAGGAAATATCCAATCGGGTCGTTGCGCCGGCCACCACCCCCATGAACCCATTCCAGGAAAGACTCCGGTATCATCCTCTTCGGATTTACATTGGAGAAAATCTGCCTGCCAGGGCAATGCCATTTGTCGTGTGAAATGTCCGGCTTTTACCGTATTTCCGGCTTCTCCTAAATAATTACTCGGTGCGCCATGTTTAATTCGAAATGGTTCTGCAAATAATTTTGCATCTCGAATTTGCCAACCCACTTCAATTCCAGGAAACATCGCACCACCTACACAATTTTCTAAAGCTGCTTTATCTAAACCATGTGGCGTAATATTTTGAACCGTTGGTCTTAGCGGTGGAACAATTGCTGAGGGAATAAAATTTCCTTTTACCCATTGTTCAAGTATCGCGTATTGGGTTGGTGTAACTGTTAATCGCATTCGTTGATGAACAACGCCTGCGGCTAATTTGTAAGGTTCATCACCTAATAATTTTGGCATGTAAGGAAATGCACTCGTAGGTTTTGCATCGGGTTGACGAAGCCAGGCAAATACACTTTGCCGATCGGGTTGATCTGCAGCGGCGGTGCTCGTTAATTTTCCCCATCGAATTAAACTGCTATGGCGCCCAACCGAAGGTTGAAATAAAAACATAGTAGCCGCTGCACGATACAGTAGCGGATAAATGTCAGTTTCAAAATCAGGTTTGTAGGTAGTTAATACTGGCTTACCATTTTTTTTAAATTCTTTATTTATTTCCATTAAACCTTTTAATGCCCCTGTATTTAAAACTGCTAAGTTTGTCGGTAAAACCATGTCGCGCGCTGCTGCATCAAATAATACATCGTATAAACTGACAACATTTTCTAAATGCGGTGCAAAATCAGGCGGTGAACACATAACCCAAGCCGGTTCAACTTTTACTATTTTTCCAGCAATTTGTAATTCAACGGTTATAGGCCCATCCGACACATCATCGAACCAACCATCGTTGTTAGCATAATTATTAATAGCCGCAGCGCCGGTAATACTTGAGGTTAAACCACTACCGCCAAGTACAATCAATCGTCCATCTACATCGGTTTTTAATCGACCTAATTTGGTAATTTCAGGAGTGGGTTTGGGATTAGGCCATAGTTCACTAGCGGGATTTTTACTCGTACCTTTAGTAATTTCGACAAAGGCTGCATTTTTTCCAGCAATGGAACGCGGTCGTGGATCAATGTCTAATTTAGGACGATCCACCACCGCCGCATTACGTCGACCTTTTAATGGAGCACGATCGTTTCCTGCCAAACCATCAAAGTTAAAAAAAGATGCTTTACGATTTGCTAAGTGAACTGACCAAATCATTCTGGTAACGTCTTTTTCTTTTAAAGATATTTCGCGCGATACAACATATTCACCTTTTTGATCCACATACTCAAAAACACGAAAACGCGCAGCTTGTGGTTTTATTTTTCCAGCGTCTTTGTATGGCGGAACACTTGTACCCGGTGCTTCTCCGGTTGGGCGTAAACCTGGAGTTTCGGGACCAATAAAAAAACTGTTTGCATCACCCAAGCGTGCAACACCAAGTGCTGGATGAATTTTATATATTGGCGGTAAAGCCATACGAATTATTCCTTTTAGTTAAAGAACAAATGTATTAAAAAATGTTTTTAATTAAAAGTTAATCTTTAGGCAGCCATTCACCTTGCGCATTTTTTTGCCATTTTGGTAAACCAGGTTTTTCTCGCAAAATTACAAGGGTTGTTGGTAAACGCACTTCCCAAGGATCACCTTGTGCAACTTCTAAACCTGGCGCTTTGTCACGTTCACGAATTTCATCAATAATACTGACATACAATGGACTGGTTATATCGGGTAAATCACCACCGTTCCAAATTTGTCCCGTACTAAAATAATGTGCAACTGCTTTTTCAAAACCAGGCCGTACCGATAACACAACACGCGCTGCACCTGCTTTAATAAATTCAGCAAATAACGGGTCAACATCTTGCATTAATGCTCGTTTAAGCCAATTACTTTTTCTTCCCCAATAATAAGGATAAAAAAAGTACATCATTTGCTCCCATTCAAAGGCTTGTTCAAAAAAGCGAATATATTTTCCTTCGGCTTCTGCTTCATTAAAATT
This sequence comes from Pseudomonadota bacterium, assembly GCA_040386355.1. Classification (GTDB taxonomy): domain Bacteria; phylum Pseudomonadota; class Gammaproteobacteria; order Pseudomonadales; family UBA6940; genus JAZKFP01. The sequence goes on from JAZKFP010000088.1 coordinate 4,269, forward strand.
AATTTCTGGATAACTAAAACCACCGGAATTAATGGCGCCAAATAAATCAAAATGTTGCGCCGTAAAAACCGAGGTTGCACCTTTTTTTAATTCACTTCGTATTAATCGACTATTTTCTTCTGGATTTCTTCCTTGAATTTGTTGCGCTGCTTGAACTTGTAGTGCCGCTAGCTTTTCTTCGTAATCACGCAATAATTTTTGATAGGCTTGCACAATTGCAGCGTGAGTTTTTAAACGCCAATCGTCTAAATGACGTGCGGTACGCTGACAATACACTTCCAATCCCACAACATATTCTGCGGCATTTAAGGTCTTCATCGTGAATTGGATTGAACCGACTTCATTATTTAAATTAATTGACCAACTATCATTGTCAGAAAATCGTTTCATGCGGGTTCCTAATGAAACATCGACAATGCCGCCAGACCATCGGTTAAACCAGGTTAATACAACGCTGCTCAAAGCTTGATAACCATCACCAATTGGAATTTCTGCAGCCTTGGTTGAACCTTCATTTTGTTTACCTATCCCTTCAAATGCTTTAGACACGGTGATGTAAGGTTGTGGCGGCGGCAATACGCCAATCACTTCATACTGTTTTACGTAATATGAATAATTCCATTCATTAATATCGGTGGGAGAAAGTGTAAATGGCGTAGGTTTAATTAAATTATTTCCTGTAGCCGGTTGATTGCTCATGGCATGAATTAAAAATGCAGCCGGTTCAGGTAACATAATATCGAACAGCATGCGCTTACCATAATTAAATACTTGCGCTTCGTACACTTTATCAATCCATTGATATTGGCCGACAACATGACCTGTACCACCTTTATTATCGATGCCATGGGTATTTTTTTCCTCAAAAACTTCAATAGTTTTTAAAATACGCTGTTCCGTACGTCTCTCAAAAATTCGGCTTGTCGCACGATTAGTGACATCTTTACTGTAGCTGGTAGCAACTTTAGAAGCTTCTTCTTTGGAAGTATTTAATGCAAAATCAGTTGAGGCTTTAAATTCAACTACAGGACCGTATTTTCCTGATAATGCAAGGCCAATTTTTAAGCTTGAGTCTTCTTTTTGAATTTGACTCGATTCTGTTTTTAACTCGAATCGTTCTGTCGTTTGTTGATCGCGCTCTTCTTCTTTTTTAATTTCTGTTTCAACGGTAAAGGTCTCTTCTGTAGTTCGAGATCGAAGATGCGAGCGTTCTTTATATTCACCCATTAAAACATTTTCCACATGCGCTAATTCGCGTGCTTCATAGCGTTTTAAATTTTGTTTTACCACTAATAAATCACCAATACCAACCGGCGCTAAACTACCGTGTGTGTGAGGAACCGCGTTAAATAATTCTCCTTTATAAGATAAACCTGACTCTAAAAAAGAATTATCGATATATGAACTACCAATTTTCTTCATCATCGTATGCGGTTGCGTGGTTAATTCCATCAGTTTTAATTCAATATCACCCAGTTCAATTGAAAGTCGATCGGTAGCAATATTTAGCGGTACTTGCGTTAAATCTAACTGACGTTCTTCTAATACAGCACGTTCGGCAGCACCGATTGCTTCCATAACTTCGTCGCGCAACACCATCGATTTCACAAGAGTGTGTGAGAATTTTCCAGATAGGGAAGGTTTAATTACAGAGCGAATAGTATCAAATCGAGAAATAGAATCTTCTCGATCGTCTTCTTCATATTCTTTGGCAACAATAGGCGGCAAGCTGGAATAAGCGGATGTTGAAGATATATTCCCAATGTCGGAATGTTTAGTATCTGCAATTGCAATATTGTCAGGAGATACTCGCGTCAACATATTATAGGTTGATAACAATGTTTCTCTTTTTGTTTTTAAAGTATCTACGGATTCAGTATTAGGAATAGAAGGTTTTGTAGAAGGTTGTGATGGCGTTAATCGAGCAGCAATAGGAAAAATATCCTTTGGTAATATTAATGTCGCTTCAAGCGACTGAGTAATTTCATCTCCAACGGTTGCATCTCCATTGGCAACCCGACTAATAATAGCCATGGCTTTCAATAATTCCGCGCATTGTATAGAACTTATTAGGACATCTGAACCAAAAATAGTATTAATCACTAACGCATCACTAATACGATACTGATCCTCTAGCCATTCGTTTGTTTTAACAAGATCAGAGGCATTAGAATTAAACAGTTTTTTTACTAAAGCATGTAATTCATTCAGAGTTTTATAATTTCCTTTTTTTAATGCTTCTAAAAAATGGAGTAATGCTTGGCCGTGGGTTAAATCTTCCACACGGTATAAAGCCTGCTCAGAATGGATATAAGCTTTTGCAACGCGGTGCACGTAAGGCAGAGGATTTTCAGAATTTTTGGCGTCCTTTATTTTTTTTTCAAGCTCTGGTGATGGTCGTACATTAATCGTTGGATTTTTTGGATCTACTTGTTGTACAGGACGAGCAAGAATAAACTGAAATAAATTTTCCATAGCGGTTCCTTGATTGCAAAATTATTTACATTCATTGGGAAAAAACGAACAAATTATAAGACTAAAAAAGAAATTCAAAATGAATTTTAAAAAAATCAAGCTGAAATTGGAAAAGCTGAAATTAAAAATTAACAGTACATTTTATTATCGAAAAATTTGAACATTGCAAACTTAAAAAAATGCTACTGCTAATTATTTTTGAGAACATGAGGGACTAAAGACAAATTTGGCGCATAAATTTAACAACAAATCCTAGATGACTGTCAATCATTATTTAGTTTGATTCATTATTCACACGATAAATCGAGGAACCGTTTAAAAGTAAAAGTTTATTGATTAATATTTGAGCTTAAAAAATAGCTGGCAATTAAACAATGAAAAATAAACTATTTCACTCAATGCTTGTCCCATCATTTGGCTATTAATGCTTTATTGGCATTCTTCACCACTATACTATTTAATTTTTATCTACTGAGGCATCACCATGAAAAATGTTCCTAATAAAATTCAGTCGGTCATATTAGTTTTAATGATGTGTCTAGTATCCAATATTTCAAACGCTGCAACCAAAGAAGAAATCGATGCGCGCGTTCAAGAAGCACTGAAAAATTTCCAAACACAGACAAGTGCTGGATACGAATTGTCAAAAAAAGCTGCTGGAGTCTTAGTATTCCCACAAGTAATAAAAGCTGGAATGGGAGTTGGTGGAGAATACGGTGAAGGTGCGTTAATGATTGATGGTAAAACCACTTCGTATTACAACATCGCTTCTGCATCGATTGGCTTTCAACTAGGTGTACAAGAGCGCAGCCAAATTATTCTTTTCATGACCGATGAAGTGTTGGAAGAATTTCGTAATAGTGAAGGCTGGAAAGCAGGCGTTAACGGAAGCGTGGCGTTAGCAAATCTTGGCGCAGGCGATGAAATTGATACCGAAACTGCAACAAAGCCTATCATTGGATTTATCTTTTCAAACAAAGGATTGATGTACAACCTGACGTTTGAAGGTTCAAAAATCACAGAAATTAAAGATAAAAACTAAGATATACCCGTAGCGAATGAAAATTAGGGCGCTTCGCGCGCCGCGACTAAAGGCAG
>JAZKFP010000089.1:0-1708 GCA_040386355.1 Pseudomonadota bacterium
CGCGCCTATTCCCAATTGCATCAATGGGATCTTGCTGAAGAACAGTTGGCATTAGTCGAAAAAGTAAATCCACCACCTGCTGTTCTCAATAATATTTTTCAATTTCGTCAGGCCTTGCAACAAGGTCGCAAAGACGATGCACATCAATGGATGGTTGAAACAACCTTTGGCGCTGGCTTTGACTCCAATGTTAATTCTTCAACGCGAGAAGATACGGTTCAGCTTGGATTATTAAGTTTGGTGATTAACGAAAATCAGCAAGCGCAAGATGCGGCATTATTTGAAAGTAAAGTGAATGCAGAATGGACATATCGAACCTCACCATCGTGGAGTTGGGTATCTGCACTGCGAGTCAATGATCGTCAGTATGAACAACAAGAGCCTTTTGAAACCACCACATTACAAGGCTCTTTTGCTCCTGCATGGCAAAGTCAAAAAGATCAACTGCGTTTTCCGATCGTCGCTCAAAGTTTCTGGTTAGCTGGAGATCCGTACCGCGACAGTCTTGGTTTAAATGTTGAATATCTGCATGCTTTTTCTCCCAAAATTACAGCTTTAATTTTTGGTGGATTGAATTCTAATTTTTATCAAGATGATCAAATGGATAGCGATCAATCAGTATTTGGTATCGGTGCCGGTGGTCAATTTGCTGTTAATTCGCCGTGGGGTTGGTCTGCTTCAACATTTTTAGGTCGCGATGATGCAGAAATACGCGAGTGGAATTCGAAAGACTTTCTCGGGATTCAAATGGGTTTAACCCGTACGTGGCAATACCATCAAGGTTCTCTACAAATTTTATCGCAAGATACCGAACATCGCGAAATCGATCCAATTTTCAATCAACAACGCGAAGATGATTTTCTTTCCACTCGTCTGCAATGGGATTGGTCCAAACAGCAGCGATGGGGTTTAAGAGCAAGTGTGTCGTTTGATCACAGTGAATCTAATGTTGAGCTTTATAAATATGATCGACATCAGGTAGTAGTTTCATGGTGGAGTAGGGTGCGAGAATTATGAAATCCAGTATACCCAATGCATATGAGTTTTCCCGGTTGTTGCTTACTCATTCGCCTGCTCACGTACTTTTGAGTACGCTGCGCGGGCTTATTTCGCAAGCGCCTACGGGAAAACCAATCTGCATTGGGTATGTTCCCGTTAAGCAGTCGGTATTTTTGGTTTCTTGTTCAAAATATTTTTTAGCGGTTTTTTGTTTCAGCCTATTTTCTATTTTTAATTCAATTTCATACGCAGCCGAAAAACCCATCGGAGTAGTTTTAGCAGCTTCAGGTGAAGTTAATGTTGTGCGCACTAAAAAAACATTTGCTTTAAAAAGAAGTGAACGATTATTTTCTGGTGATCGAATTATTACCGCGTTAAATAGTCGTGTGCAGTTAAAGTTTGTTGACCGTTCAATTATTGCGTTAAAACAAGATTCTGAATTATCAATTGATGAATTTGTGTTTGATGCACAAGCCCAACAAGAGCGAAGTTTTTACACGTTGGTGCGAGGTGGTTTTAGAGCGGTATCTGGAAAAATAGGTAAAACCGATCCTGCGGATTACGCAATTAAAACTCCGATTGCAACATTAGGAATTCGCGGTACGTTTTACGATGCAGTGCTAGGCGACCAACTGTACGTTGGTGTTATGAACGGTAAAGTTGCCGTTGAAAATTCACAAGGTGAATTATTGGTGGGTGTTGATGCGCC
>JAZKFP010000090.1:0-4611 GCA_040386355.1 Pseudomonadota bacterium
TAGTGCTAAACCCGCCATAAATGTGCCGCCAATTCCTAAAATATGCAGCTTCACAAATATGCTCCAATTAAAAAATAAAAGTCGGAATAAGGCTCAGAAATATAAGCCTATACTCTGTGTATGTCACGAAAGCAACTTGATGATTTTTCTGCTGCGCAAGAACTTGATCGCTTCATGTTAAATGAGGTGAAAAAGCGCTTTATAGAAATTAATTCACAACGCTTAACCCATACTAGTATGGGTCTAAATGATAGCCAACGATATTTTTTTCAGGCATTGCCTTTATTACTACACATCAATAACCCTTTATTTCCAGGTTTTATTTCACGTGAAACTCCGTGCAGCATCGAAGGCTTTGAGCCATCTCCGCAGCAAATTTCGGCTTTAAAAAATTTAATTCGTCCCTATGAATTTCGTAAAGAATTTAAAACAACGCATCATATTTTGTCTGTATTTATGATGGGTAGTACTGGATCGATTGCGCATTCCGGTAAAAGCGATATGGACATATGGATATGCCATCAACCGAATTTATCTCCCACGCAAAAATCCGAATTGGATCGCAAATTAAAAGCTTTAGAATATTGGGCGCGCCGTTTCAGTATGGAAGTTCATTTTTTTATGGTGAATGCGGTTGAATTTAAAAATCAAATACGTGCTGGTGATTTGGATGAAGAAGATTGCGGCAGCACCCAACATTTTCTCTTATTAGATGAATTTTATCGAACGGCGGTTCTACTGGCTGGACGATATCCTGCTTGGTGGTTAGTGCCACCCAAATTAGAACGCAAATATTCAGAATGCGTTGAATTAATTTTAAAAAATAAATTTGTCAATGAAAATGAAATGATCGACTTTGGTGGAATCCCTATTATTCCAAGTCATGAATATTTAGGCGCAACCATTTGGCATTTATATAAATCAATCGACAGCCCACAGAAATCGATATTAAAACTGTTATTAACTGAATCCTATGCAAGTGAATATCCTGACACAGAAACTGCCTGTTTATTGTTAAAAGAATTGGTATATAGCGGAATTAGCGATACCAGTCAGACTGATCCTTACGTATTAACGTACCGTAAAATCGAACGTTACTTAATGCGTTTAGAAGATTACGATCGACTAGAGCTTGCGCGACGTTTTTTATATCTTAAAGTTTCTACCAAATTATCTAAACCTTCGTCACGCCCAAATATTCACTGGCGTCAAAACATTATGCAAGACTTGGTCAATGAATGGGGCTGGGGAAGTCAACAAATTGCTTATTTAGATCATGTAAGTAATTGGAAATCACCTGAAGTTATCAATGAACGGGAGTCCATGATAAATGAGATGACGTCCAGTTATCATTTCTTAACGCAGTTTGCCCGCCAAAATCGTAGTAAAGTAAATATTGATTCGAATGAACTAGCAATTTTAGGACGAAAATTACATGCCGCTTTTGAAAAAAAGAAAGGCAAAATTGAAAGAATAAATCCACATATTGCGCCCGACATTTCGGAAGAATCACTTTTGATTCGTCAGACCATTGTTGAAAGAAAAAATGCACAGCAACAAGCTTCTCTTACTAAACAATGGCAATTGATTCGAAATGTACCGGAAGACTCCAACCAAAAAACCGTTATTTTAAAACGCGCAGAAAGCCCATTTGAAATTATTGCTTGGGCATTTTTCAACGGTATCATTGCACGCAGTACGCAATTAATTACGCCTAATACAAGTTCAAGTCATTTAATGCTCGAAATGCGTCATATTTTAAATTCTTTGGAAAACAATTATCCCGAAAAGCATGTAATCGCACGGCATGAGGCGTTTGCTACAATGCCTGTGTGGGAAAAATTTCATATTTTTATTAATGTGGGAGTAGATCCTTTACAAAATGATACTAAAAAAGGCGTACAACGTTTAAGCTCAAAAATTGATGCTCTGTCTTTTAGTGGTTTAAAAACTAACTTAATCATGTCAATTGATTATTTAGCCATGAATTCTTGGAAAGAAATAGTTACTAATCGATTAGAAGATGAAAATGCGACGTTAAAACTCATCCAATTTATTTTAACCGAATGTCAAAATCAGGTAGAAAATCCTCCTGCCTTTCAGATTGAGTGTTTTTCTCAGTCGCGCTCGCAGCAAAGCGTTCATCGATTGCAAACATTAATTGAACACTTAATAATTACTTATTTTAAATCTCGTTACGGATTAAATTCACAATTTATCATCAATATTGGCGATGAATATTTAATAATCGAACATCGCAATCGCATTTTTCAAGTACATAGATGTTCCAATTATCAAAACTTGATACGACAGCTCGGCCAACCAAAAGAGAAATTTTGTCCAATTATTTTAGATTCATATTGTTTACAAAATTCTTTAATGCAAAAAATTTTAGAATTCAACGTGGCCGAAACTATTCAAATTTTTCTTAAAATAGAATCGGATCATATTCACGTATTAGTTTTAGATGAACATGGGTGTTTTTTAGATTATAAAGAATCGGAAGGCGATTTGCGTTATCTAATGCAAAACTTGTTTCGGTTTGTGCGTGCAATTTTGGATCGCCGCTATTCAACCATCGATTTATTGATGCGTACAGATGGGAACGATCCAATTGCATTTTTTGAAATACAACAATTAAGCGGTACATCGCAAAACATCAAAAGGCGCGATGTATTAGGACATTTTGAAAGAATATCATTTGTTGATGTCACAGCCATGGTAATTAGTCGTGAAAACAATAAATTTGATTATGTAATTCACTGTGGAGCGGAAGAATTTTCACAAGCAGAATATGGGGAACAAGTTTTTGAAAAAGTAGCTCAGCATATTCTACATATTCGAAAGAGTGATCAAAACTATCCTGTTCGTATAACCGATTTGGATTTGAGTGGATTAACACCTCCAACCTTTGGTAATTTCACTACCATTCACTATCTTTCTTACAAAACCATGATTGAAAGCAAAATCAATCAAGCGTTACGCGTTTTACGTCAAACTGGATAATACCATCTAGTATTGAGCTCAAAAACTAATCTCCGGTTATATTCAGGATTTCATTAAGATAATGCTTAATGCTTTAAAACGGTCACATGAATAAAAAAGGTCACTCATTAATCTTGTCTATATGGAGCATTATCATGCCATCAATTTTCACTGATTTACCAACAGTTGCCGACAGCCCTATTACTTCTTCTCTTAATATCAAACCTGAAGCTCAAATGGAGCCGCTTGCAGATCAAAGTTCATTTGATTTCCTAATGAATTCATTTGAGCACAATACCCTCTCTGAAACCTTTTATGATACAGAAGACAAAAAGAAATCAAAGGAATCAAACCCTGGTGCTGATCTTGGGGTTGCACGAGGTTTAGTACTTAATGGTGTGGCATCTTCAAATTAAAATAACAGCCTTTCTTATTTGGGATTCAGCGCTGAGAATTTAATTTCTTAACTTTGAATTCCAAACTTCAATTACCTTCTCGTTGTGTGTTGTTGATCACATTATCTTCCTATGTGTTTAAAAACATAGATTATTTGCATTGTATTTGTCACAAGAAAGCAGTGAAATGCTCTATAACAAATTGATTGTTCACTTGCGCAGGAAAATAAAAGTCATGGGAATATTTCGTTGGGTCGAAGAAGCGGTTGAACAATTATCTCCTAATTTCAATTCCAAAAAATCACCAAGTCATCAGATTGAAAGTATTCAGCGCCAACTAGAGCGCTTCGAACAGCGAATAGGTGAATTGGAAAAAATGATTGAAACTCTTGAGCAAAATATTCACGACAAAATATCTCACAGCAAATAACTTTACCTAAAGCTTAACTAGTAACCAACCCTTTATGGAAATAATTTCGAGAGGATGGATTTTACATGTCCTTTATTCGTGTATTTTCTCGAGCCCATTTTGGGATGGATGCCCCCCTTGTCATAGTTGAAGCACATCTAAGTCGCGGTCTTCCTTGTTTTTCAATTGTAGGGTTGCCAGAAACTGCAGTTCGGGAAAGTCGTGATCGTGTTCGAAGTGCAATAATTGAAGCGGGTTTTGATTTTCCTCGTCAACGCGTCACTGTAAATCTTGCCCCTGCGGACCTTCCAAAAGAAGGTGGACGTTATGACCTTGCAATTGCAATAGGAATTTTATTATGTACCCAACAAATTGAATCCAACAAAATTCCAAATCTTGAATTTTTAGGAGAGCTCGGATTATCAGGAAGTATCCGTCCTATTCCCGGAGTATTACCTGCAGTCTTAGCGTCTCGTTTAGAACAACGTACCTTATTAATACCTTTTGCCAATTCTTTAGAAGCCTCTCTAGTACGTGAAGCAAATGTTTTCACTGCACAACATCTTAGCGAAGTGATTCAGTATTTAACTTCTGAGACAAATCTTCCGATGGTTACTTATCAACCACCGGAAGCACCAGATTTTGAATCTGATTGGAGTGAAGTTGTTGGACAACCGCATGCAAAACGTGCACTTGAAATTGCAGTTGCTGGCGGACACCATGCATTATTAGTTGGACCTCCAGGTAGCGGTAAAACTATGTTGGCGCAACGCATTCCAACGATCATGAGTGATTTAAGTGAAGAACAAGCTTTAGAAGTTG
>JAZKFP010000091.1:0-2450 GCA_040386355.1 Pseudomonadota bacterium
GCAAAGGCAAGGCCTTCACGTAAAGACATTTGAGCTTGGAATCCAATTTTTTTTAGTTTGGAGACGTCCATTAATTTTCTAGGAGTACCGTCTGGCTTAGTGGAATCAAATACAATTTGACCCTTAAACCCCACAACTTCACGAATGGCCTCTGCTAACTCACGAATGGTTATATCTTCACCAACACCGATATTGACTAGAGGTGGCTCAAAAATACCACTCTTGGATTCATCGCTCCCTAATAATGAAGTGTAGGCAGAGTTTTCTAAATTCATTAAAAAAATACATGCAGCAGCCATATCTTCGCTGTACATAAATTCGCGTTTAGGAGTACCACTACCCCAAACCACCACTTCTTTGGAATCAGTTATTTTTGCTTCATGAAATTTACGTAGTAAAGCAGGAATAACGTGACTATTTTCAGGATGATAATTATCGCCTGGCCCGTACAGATTTGTTGGCATGGCAGAAAGGTATTCGGTACCGTATTGACGGTTATAACTCCAACACATTTCAATTCCAGCAATTTTGGCCAATGCATAAGGTCGATTAGTTGGTTCAAGTGGACCAGTTAATAAATGCTCCTCACGCATAGGTTGTGGAGCAAGTTTTGGATAAATACAGCTTGAGCCTAAAAATAACAATCGCTCAATATTATTTTTCCATGCAGCGTGAATAATATTATTTTGTATTGCCAAGTTATCTCGAATAAATTCTGCTGGATAAATATTATTGGCCATAATGCCGCCAACTTTAGCAGCAGCTAAGAAAACATAATCTGGTTTTTCTGTCGCAAAAAAATCTTCTGTAGCCCCTGCGTCAGTTAAATCTAATTCAGCATGCGTACGTTTTAATATTTTCGTATAGCCTCGAGATTCCAGATTTTTACAAATTGCAGATCCCACTAATCCACGATGTCCAGCAACATAGATTTTTGCATGTAAGTCCATAATACAATCCAAAATTTAATACAGGTTTTATTAACTAAGTCCGATGCTGCTTCAATCAACGGACTGAATTATCAAATTAAAAAAATTGTTTGACAGTTTAAGAAATAACTATTTAAACAAACTATTTATGAGCAATAATTTACTGCACAGTCTGTTTGTGTCGCCCTTACCCGTACCATTTTATTCGTGATAGTCGTAAGCCTGAAATCCTGCCATTTTTACCAGTGCATCACGTTTTGCAGAGACATAATCTGCTTGCACCATTTCAGCAACTAACTCTTGTAAAGTAGTTGCTGGCGTCCAGCCTAACTTTTCACGTGCTTTAGTTGGATCACCTAATAATGTTTCAACTTCAGTAGGACGGAAATAACGTGGATCAACACGAACAACCACATCACCTACCTTACATTTCACTTCTTTGTTTTCAACTTTTTCAATAATTCCAATTTCATCGGTGCCTTCACCTTCAAAACGAATAGTAACTCCTAATTCCTTCGCAGCAAAATCGACAAATTGACGCACGCTGTATTGCACGCCAGTTGCGATAACAAAATCATCTGCTTGTTCTTGTTGCAACATTAACCATTGCATTTCAACGTAATCGCGCGCGTGACCCCAATCTCGTAATGCACTCATATTTCCCAAATACAAACAATCTTGCAAACCTAAAGCTATTCTGGAAATTGCACGAGTAATTTTTCTGGTTACAAAGGTTTCACCGCGAACAGGACTTTCATGATTAAATAAAATTCCGTTACACGCATACATTCCATACGCTTCACGATAATTAACAGTAATCCAATACGCATATAACTTTGCAACCGCATACGGACTACGTGGATAAAAAGGTGTTGTTTCTTTTTGTGGAATTTCTTGAACTAATCCATAAAGTTCTGAAGTCGATGCTTGATAAAAACGACATGTTTTCTCAAGACCTAATATACGCATTGCCTCTAAAATACGTAATGCACCGATGCCGTCGGCGTTTGCCGTATATTCTGGTTCTTCGAAACTAACAGCAACGTGACTTTGCGCAGCTAAGTTATAAATCTCATCCGGTTGAATGCTTTGAATAATTCGAACCAAATTCGTTGAATCAGTTAAATCCCCATAATGTAAAATAAATTTCCGATTATCTACATGTGGATCCTGATATAAATGATCAATACGATCGGTATTAAATAATGAAACACGGCGTTTTAAACCGTGCACTTCATATCCTTTCTTTAAAAGAAATTCTGCTAAATAAGCGCCATCCTGACCCGTTACACCTGTAATTAATGCTTTTTTACAAGCAGAAGTATTTTTTTCTATTACATGAGACATGAATTATTACGCTCCAAAATATCGTGCTCGTACTGAGCTATCAATGTTAAAAAACAGTTGTTGTACAAATTGATCTTGCAAATCGAAAGCTTCTTTTTCTGACATTCCTACCGTAGATAATCGTATTAACATTCCATCAGGTATTTGCCCTTTTAAGCCAAATTTAATTTGATG
>JAZKFP010000092.1:0-2182 GCA_040386355.1 Pseudomonadota bacterium
TTATAATCTACTAACTTTTAGGAATTCTCATCTGCGTTCGCTATATACCAAACGCAGATGAGATTTCATAAAGCACTTTTCAAATATTCAATCAGTAACATGCAGCGTTCAACACGGGCGAATGATTATTCGCCCCTACAAACAATTATCATTTTCCTAAAAACACCTAAATCTCTAACGGTTACCGTAGGGGCGAATAATCATTCGCCCGCATGTACTTTCCATGATTCATAAAATATTTTACCATGAAAAACTTATCTGCGTTTAGTATATAAATAATAGAAGTTGCCAATCTTTAATCATAATTCAATAGCCTCATTGAATATTGAAGAACGTAAATGGAGATTTAACTCATGCTCAGGAATAAGGTCTACTCTGCGAGAAAATAATAACTCTAATGCTTCTTGCATGGGCAATCTTTGCCTAAAGAGATCGTAGCCTCTAGGGAAATCAACTAAAAAATCAATATCACTATCGGGACGTTCACATTTTCTCGAGACAGAACCGAATACTCGTATTCTACTTGCTCCATACTTATGTAAAATCTCATCAATAGCTGACTTTTTTTGTCTTAACTCATCGAGCAGCATAGGATTTACCTTGTGTAAAAGGACGTAAGCTTTTAATTTCAAAATTAATTATTTTTTATTATTTTCTTGGATCTTTTTACGCCAAATAGCAGGAGCTGTTGCGTGAATCGATTCACCTTGCGTATCGACTGCAACGGTTACCGGCATATCCAACACTTCAAATTCGCGAATGGCTTCCATTCCTAAATCGGCAAACGCAATAATTTTAGAACTTTTAATCGCTTGGGAAACTAAATACGCAGCGCCACCAACTGCTATTAAATACACGCCTTCATGCGCTTTAATTGCACGCAAACCTTCTGGTCCGCGTTCGGCTTTTCCAATCATTCCAAGCAGACCAGTTTTAGCAAGCATCATGTCGGTGAATTTATCCATTCGATCTGCCGTGGTTGGACCTGCAGGCCCAACCACTTCATTCCGCACTGGATCAACCGGCCCCACGTAATAAATAAATTTATTGGTAAAATCGACACCTTCAGGTAACGATTCACCATGCGCAAATAAGGTATCAATTCGTTTATGCGCTGCATCACGTCCGGTTAATAATTTTCCTGAAATTAATAACGTCTCACCCGTTTTCCAAGTCCGCGTATCTTCACGCGTTAATGTATCTAAATTAACACGCCGCGCTTCGGCAACATTCATTTCTAAATCTGGCCATAAATCTAAATTTGGCGGTGTAAAAATCGCAGGCCCAGAACCATCTAATTTAAAATGCAGTGTACGTGTCGCCGCACAATTTGGAATCATTGCAACGGGTTTTGAAACCGCATGCGTTGGAAAATCTTTTATTTTTACATCTAAAACAGTAGTTAATCCGCCAAGCCCTTGTGCACCAATACCTAGTGCATTCACACGGTTGTAAATATCAATACGTAATTCTTCAATATGATTTTTTGGACCGCGGTCAATTAATTCCAACATATTAATAGGTTCAAATAACGATTCCTTCGCCATCATCATTGCTTTGTCTGCCGTACCACCAACACCTATTCCTAAAACTCCTGGTGGACACCAACCCGCCCCCATACTCGGTACGACTTTCTCCACCCAATCGGCAACGTCATCACTCGGATTTAACATGACAAATTTTGATTTATTTTCTGAACCACCGCCTTTGGAAGACAACCAAACTTCAATGCCTTCTCCAGCAACTAATCGACAATGCACAGACGATGGCGTGTTATCACCGGTATTTTTTCGAGTTTTTAATGGATCGGCAACAATGGACGCACGTAATACATTATCCGGCCAAGAATACGCACGACGTACACCTTCATCGACCATTTCTTGTAACGATGAGTCCGTATCCCATTGGGTTTTAATTCCTACATTAACAAATACACTGACAATTCCAGTGTCTTGGCATAAAGGCCGATGCCCTATCGCACTCATTTTTGAATTAATTAAAATTTGTTTAATTGCACTTTTTGCAGAAGCAGATTCTTCGCGTTGATACGCTTGCGACATTGCTTTAATAAAAGATTCCGAATGATAATAGGAAATATATTGCAAAGCTTCAGTGATACTTTGAATAAAATCATCGCGTTTGATTAGCATTGTTAATACCCTTTGAGATTATATTTTTCCTG
>JAZKFP010000093.1:0-4110 GCA_040386355.1 Pseudomonadota bacterium
GGTTCAATCGCCATGCGTAATTCCATCGCCATATTTTGCACACGAGATGCACCATAGATTGGAAAACGAAATTCATAAAATGGTGCTAACCACTCCAATGAAAATGTATATCCGGTTGATAGAATAAATTCACATACTTCTGCAACATCTTGCCAAACAAAATGCGGCAACATAAATCGATCATGTAATTGGGTATTCCAACGAATTAAATTGTGGTGATAAGGTTTATGCCAAAAAATTGCTATTAAAGTTCGTAACAACAGCATTTGTACCAATGACATATGCGCATGCGGCGGCATTTCAAATGCGCGTAATTCTAATATTCCCAATCGACCTGTCGCAGAATCGGGTGAAAATAATTTATCAATACAAAATTCAGCACGATGCGTATTTCCCGATAAATCCACTAATATATTTCGAAGTATTCTATCCACTAACCAGGGTTGAACGACTTCACCATGCGGAATATTCGACAGTGCAATTTCTAATTCATAAATTGCAGAATCGCGTGCTTCATCCACTCGTGGTGCTTGGCTGGTTGGTCCAATAAATAATCCAGAAAATAAATACGACAATCCGGGATGATGTTGCCAAAATGTAATTAAACTGCGTAATACATCGGGTCGACGTAATAACGGACTGTCTTCAGGAGTTGCACCGCCCAACGTAATGTGATGTCCGCCGCCAGTTCCGGTGTGACGACCATCGATCGCAAATTTTTCAGTACCGAGTCTATTTTCACGCGCTAATTGATATAAAACCTGAGTATTATCGACAAGCTGTTGCCAACTAGATGCAGGATGAATATTAACTTCTACAACACCTGGGTCAGGAGTCACTTTGAAACATTCCAGAGCAGTCTTTTTTGGAGGTTCATACCCTTCAATAATAATTGCGTATTTTAATTTCTCTGCAGCGTATTCAAGTGCGTTTAATAATTCATAATATTCGTTAGCAGACTCCACAGGCGGTAAAAAAACCTGTAAAAATTCATTGCGAATTTCCACACATAACGCAGTGTGTACAGCAACCGAGGGCATTTGAATTTGCTGTAATGGTAAACGCAAACCTAACGGCGCATCACCCGGAATTAAATACAATTTTTTACGGCGAAATTGCCAATGATCACTGATCCATTTTTTAGATTTTGGATCCTTTGCAATGGGTAATACATACCCCGTAGCTTGATGTAAATCACCACTCAGTTTTGCTAACAAAGATTGACGATCGTTGGTAGTATTTAAATCTAATTCTTTTTTATCGTCTTGTTCTAGATTTATATCCGCGGGCACATTTCCTTCTTGCCACATAATATAAAAAGTATCTTCAAACGCGGGATGAATACAATCATTTTTGATAGTGAGTTTTTGCGCAACCGCTTGCATAAATTTTAACGTGTCTTGAAGCGTATATTTTTTTGCGTTGCTCTCAGTTTTTTTCCCTGGATAGGGATTGGCTAATAATTCATGATTATTCCACAACGGTTGACTGTCTTTGCGCCAAAAACATGCGTATTGCCAACGTGGTAACGGCTCACCTGGATACCATTTACCCTGTCCATAATGCACAACACCATTAGGCGCAAAATGTTTTTGCATTTTTAAAAATAAATCATGCGCAAGTTGACGTTTGTGTGGACCGTCAGCAGCAGTGTTCCACTCTTCCGCTTCCATATCATCGATTGAAACAAATGTAGGTTCACCACCCATGGTTAATCTAACATCGGAATCTTTTAATATTTTATCTACCACATTTCCTAAATCATAAATAGATTGCCATTGATTTTCAGAATAGGGTTTTGTGACGCGCGGATTTTCCACTATACGATGCACTTCATTACTAAAATCAAAATCTGTTTTGCAGGGTTTATCACCCGTATTTATGATTGCACCGGTAATTGGTGCCGCACTAATTGCATCGGGTGTACAAGCTAGTGGAATATGCCCTTCTGCAGTCAATAAACCAGAAGTCGGATCTAGTCCAATCCAACCCGCACCTGGAATATAAACTTCTGCCCACGCGTGCAAATCTGTAAAATCTTTTACCGTACCGATTGGACCATCCAATGCTTTGACATCAGGTGTTAATTGCACTAAATAGCCAGACACAAAACGCGCGGCTAAACCTAGATGACGTAAAATTTGTACTAATAAAAATGCAGTGTCACGACATGAGCCCAATTTCTTTTGAAGCGTGGTTTCACAGGATTGAACGCCTGGCTCCATTCGAATGCTGTAAGCAATATCTTCGCAAAGCTTTTGATTTAATGAAACAAGAAAAGGCGTAGTTGGTGTTCTCAAATCTTTTTTATGAAATAATTCTTTTACAACCGGCGTTGTTTCTAACCAGGTTTGCAATAACGGACTTTGTTCCATAATTTCAAAATACGGATGTAATTCACGCTTTAATTGTGCTGGATATTGAAATGGATAATGCTCAGCGTATTCTTCTAGAAAAAAATCAAATGGATTGATGCTTTCTAATCGAGCGATAACTTCCACATCAATAATTAATTCTTTGACTTTTTTTTGAAAAACAACACGCGCCAAATAATTACCAAACGGATCCTGTTGCCAATTAATAAAATGATCTTCTGGAAGAATTTTTAATGTATATGCTTCAATCGGTGTTCGACTATGAGCCGCAGGACGCAATCGAATAACATGCGGTGATAATTCAACCGGACGATCAAAGCTGTATTGTGTTTTATGGCGAAGCGCGACGGTGATCGACATTCAAAAAATCCCTAATATAGCGAACGTACCTGTGAGTTTTAATACACCCAATACAGATAGGATTTCTTAAAACACGTTTCAAATAGTCAATCCGTAATAGGCAGCGTTCAACACGGGCGAATGATTATTCGCCCCTACACATGATGCGCTTTCCTAAATATACTCAAATCTTTAACGGATACCGTAGGGGCGAATAATCATTCGCCCGCATGTACTTTCCCACAATACATCATTACATAATTCGTAGACATCAGCGTGGAAAACCAATATGCATTTGGCATATTCACTACTAATCTTTTTCCCAAACATCACGCAGCGAAACTACCCGATTGAAAATTAAATCTTTTGATTCTGAATCACGGCAAAAATAACCGGAGCGTTCAAATTGAAAACGCTCATCTAAAGTTGCTGTTTTTAAACTTGGTTCTACCAAACAATTTTTTAAAATTGTTAGTGATTCTGGATTTAATACATCCGTAAAGTCTTTCCCAGGTTCCACATCATCAGGATTAGCTTGAGTAAACAACCGATCGTATAAACGTATTTCAACGGAAACTGCATCCTGTTTATCCACCCAGTGAATAACCCCTTTTACTTTTCGGTCTGTTGGATTTTTTCCTAATGTTTCTTTATCAACCGAACATTTCAATTGAATTAATTGTCCAGCTGTATCATAAATTGCTTCATCACAACGAATAATAAAACAGTGCCGCAATCGCACTTCTGCGCCTGGAAATAAACGATGATATTTTTTTGGTGGATTTTCTATAAAGTCGCTGCTTTCAATATAAATAAAACGACGTAATGGAATAGTACGCGTACCACGTTCCGAATATTTTGGATGATTTTGTCCTTCAAGCTCTAAAAAATAACTATCATCTAGATTAGTAAGTTCAACGAGCAACGGCTCCATCACACACATGCGCCGTGGTGCCTCTTCATCGAGCTGTGCACGAATGCTGTGCTCTAACATCGCCATATCAACCACAGATTCAGCGCGTGCAACACCAATAGATTCGCAAAATTGCCGTAATGCCGCCGGCGTATAACCACGTCGCCGTAATCCAGCAATCGTTGGCATGCGAGGATCATTCCAAGCTTGTACATGATCTTCTTCAACTAAGCGTCGTAATTTTCTTTTACTGGTTAAGGTGTAATTTAAATTTAAACGCGCAAATTCTGTCTGACGCGGGCGCGATACAAACGCCGGATTGTTTGGGAGTTGATCCAAAATCCAATCGTATAAAGGGCGGTGATCTTCGAACTCTAGAGTACATAACGAGTGCGTTATTCCCTCAATAGCATCCGAAATTCCATGCGCATAATCGTAGGTTGGATAAATACACCATTGATCTTTAGTACGATGATGATGCGC
>JAZKFP010000094.1:0-5762 GCA_040386355.1 Pseudomonadota bacterium
ACATAGAGCCTCCGATACAGATTTAATTCGCGAAATAAACCCAACGCCAACGTAAACCAAGAGCGTATTTACAGGTCGTTATTATCTTCAAATACATAACGTAAAAACGTAATATGAATGGTTTTCAATATAAATGTATCGAAGCCATGTATTCAAAGCAGTCTTTGATGATAGAGAAGATTTAAATGGCAGCTATACGTCATAACTGTCTCAAATAATTTGACTCGTTTTACATCGAGACTTTTTTATGCGACTTTGCTCAACGGCCCCGAAATTTCGTGCGCTGTGGGTGTAGAATGCGTCACCTTTTTAAGCCCACACACTATAGGACATTGTCGGGGACAACAAAAGACCCTTCCGAAATGGGAAAATTAAAAAAGCTTACTATTCCGTTCATATCTTTCTATAATTGAAAAATTTTTTTGATTGAGGCAAATCTGATGTCTGATTTTGAGTTACGCAATGTCGCTATTGTGGCGCACGTTGACCATGGAAAAACTACGCTTGTTGATAAATTACTTCAACAATCTGGAACCTTAGGAGAGCGTGGTCCGGTATTAGATCGTGTGATGGATTCCAACGATATTGAGAAAGAACGTGGAATTACTATTCTTGCAAAAAATACTGCGATTCGTTGGAGTGATCCGGAATCTAAAAAATCTTATCGAATTAATATTGTGGACACGCCAGGTCACGCAGATTTTGGTGGTGAAGTTGAGCGTGTTATGTCGATGGTGGATTCCGTTGTTCTATTAGTAGACGCGGTTGACGGTCCAATGCCACAAACAAGATTTGTAACGTTAAAAGCATTTGAACAAGGTTTAAAACCGATTGTTGTAATTAATAAAGTCGATCGCGACGGTGCACGTCCAGATTGGGTAGTGAATCAAATTTTTGATTTATTTGATCGCCTTGGAGCGACTGACGAACAGCTCGACTTTCCGATTGTTTACGCATCCGCTATTAACGGTACTTCCGGTATGGATCCCAATGAAATGGGCCCAGACATGTTGGCATTATTTCGTACCATCGTTAAACACGTTCCTGAACCTAACATTGACGCTGACGCGCCTTTCCAAATGCAAATCAGTGCGTTGGATTATTCGTCATTTGTAGGGGTGTTAGGTATTGGTCGAATTTCACGTGGCCGTGTGAGCCGCAACATGCAAGTTGCAGTTATCGATCGTGATGGAAAAAAACGCAACGCCAAAATCCTGCAAGTTATGGGATATATGGGGTTAGATCGTACAGAAGTAGATGGTGCATCAGCGGGCGACATCGTTTGTATTTCAGGAATCGAAGGTCTGCATATTTCTGACACAGTGTGTGATCCAAAAAATGCGGTTGCATTACCACCCTTAAGCGTGGATGAACCAACCGTTAGCATGATGTTTCAAGTAAATACCTCACCGTTTGCTGGTCGTGAAGGTAAGTGGGTAACGACACGTCAAATCAAAGATCGACTCGAACGTGAGTTATTACACAACGTAGCGTTACGCGTTCAGCAAAGTGAAGATCCAGATAAATTTCGTGTTTCCGGTCGTGGCGAATTACATTTATCGGTATTAATCGAAAATATGCGTCGCGAAGGTTATGAATTAGGTGTATCTCGTCCAGAAGTGATTATGCGAACTATCGACGGCGTTCAGTGCGAACCGGTCGAGCATTTAGTCATCGATATCGAAGATGTGCACCAAGGGTCGATTATGGAAGAGCTTGGTAATCGTCGTGGTGATCTGAAAGATATGGTGCCTGACAGCATGGGTCGTGTGCGATTGGATTATGAAATTCCCGCACGTGGCTTAATTGGTTTTCGTAGCCAATTTATGACGCTCACTTCCGGTACAGGTTTAATGAACAGTTCATTTGGAAGCTATGAACCCGTTCGTGAAGCTTCAAGCCGTGCACGAAGCAATGGAGTGTTAATTTCCATGGCGACCGGTAAAGCATTAGGTTTTGCGTTGTTTAATCTTCAAGAACGCGGACGTCTTGTTATTGATCCAAACGTTGAAGTCTATGAAGGTATGGTGATCGGTATCCACTCACGCTCTAACGATTTAAGCGTAAACCCTTTAAAAGGTAAGCAATTAACGAATATGCGTGCGTCGGGTTCTGACGAAAATATCGTTTTAACCCCACCGATTCGAATGAGCTTGGAACAAGCGCTAGATTTCATTAACGATGATGAATTGGTAGAAGTAACTCCAAGCAATATTCGTATTCGTAAAAAATACTTAACTGAAAATGAAAGAAAGCGTTTTTCACGCTCTGGTTAATTTTTACTCAGTAGTAATTGTAAAATCCAAAAAGTCGGTTTACACCGGCTTTTTTAATGACTATTTATTTTTTCTCGCGAAGTAAATCACGAATTTCAGTAAGTAACACTTCTTCATTAGTAGGAGCTGCTGGTGTAACGGCTTCAATGACCGCTTCTTTGCGTTTTAAGGTGTTCATCACTTTAACAGCAACAAAGATTGCAAAAGCAACAATTGTGAAGTCGACGATAGTCTGAATAAACTTGCCGTAACTTATCAAAACAGCTGGCGCGGTATCACTAGCGGCTTTCAAAGTAAAAGCCAAATCTGAAAAATCCACTCCACCCAAGATGAAGCCAATAGGCGGCATTAATATATCCGCCACCAATGACGAAACAATCTTTCCGAAAGCTGCGCCAATAATAATACCTACAGCGAGATCAATGACATTGCCTTTCATGGCAAATTCTTTGAACTCTTTCAAAATACTCATTCCTCTCTCCTTGGATGTACGGTCAATTAAGCCTGTAATAAATGTCTGCCGCATCTTATACCGCTTTCGCTTTATAAAAAAACAATTTTATAAAAGCACTATTGAATTCTAAAGGGGCAATCACCAATTTAATAAACGTAAAGAAATCGCCTGTTAATTTTATAAAATGACAAATTCAACATTAAAAATTCAGAATTTATTTATAAATCATTGATTTGTAGTACGTAAATTTTTGTTTTTAAAGCGTTTAATTTTTATTGTTTTAATACTTGAATTCTTCTGCAAAGCCAATAGAGTAGGAACCCTTCTCAAGAAGTTTTTAGTAGTTATTTCTCCATATAAGTCTCTAAACCGGCTTTATGATGTGAGAAAAACTTTTAGTTTTGAATTCAAGATTAGGTTGTGGAATATGGGTGACATTGTTGATTTAAACAGACGCTCAAGCTCAGAGCTGGTTGATTTGTTGGAGTCTTTAGTAATTGAAGCTAGAAGCGGCCGCTTATCGTCAATTGCTGCTGTCGTGCTTCGTGATAACGAAGCGGACTTTGAAATTCATGCTCCTGACATGAGTAATCTTGAAATGATTGGGGCGTTAGAATGTTTAAAGGCAGAATTATTAATTGCGGATGATTAAATAAATTTTTTTGGACTAAGTAGTTCATGGATGGCTTTTATAATAATAAGAGGTTTAAACCATGATTCCTAGTCAATTAGATTTTTCTCGTCAATTTACTCAAGATATTGACGACAATTTAATTCCAACCTTACCCATCCCTCAAACAAAACAAAGTTTGCTTTCTGCAGTGAAAGTGAGAGCTGAGCTTGCCGAAAATCTACCTGAAAGTTTTTTTAATGCAATTGACGAATGCATTAGAAATCCTGACCCAAGAATTGACCATTCTCGGCTTGTGGAAATTGTTAGTATTGGGCCTGGTTTAATCGAATCTTTAAAGCCAAGTATTAGGTGTGCAAAAGAGCAGGCTAATATTCAAGATCTGAATAATTATTTGAACACAAAAATTTTCTTTAAAAGACCATTTTTAAAATCACGAATTGAATCTGAAGTTAAAGCTGTAGATAAAACTGCTAGTAGAGTTCAATGTTCAATCAATTTTGGAAATATGATAGAAAATTTAGCGAAAAACCTTAAAAATTCAGAAATACTCCGTGAAGAAAATAGATTTATGCATCAAATGGACAACTGTAAAAAAAGATTTACTAGTATTACCCAAGACACTGGACAATATATAGAATATTTGAATGAGTTAACAAGTATGCCAAATACAGATCGAAAAAATTATTATGATATTAATGGACTGGCATTCAAATGTTTTAAAAACAACACTATGGGTTATTATAGAGTGTTAAAAGAATTGAAAATAGAATTTGACGTAACGCTCGATAAACTAGAAAACTTTCCAGCATTTCGAAATGAAATAAAAAACTTGGTTGTTGAATTTAAAAGTGAGTTAGAAACATCATTGCGTATTCACGAAATTCTCCAATCAAATTTTTTGTTGAATGAGATTGTAAATAGGCCTTAAGTTGAACTTCATTAAAAATATAGCCCAGACTTTATAGTTATTTAATAGTAATTTACTAAAAAGCCTTTAGATGCAAATCTAAAGGCTTTTTTATTTTCAAGGATAATTAAAATTTATTTCATTTTGCTTTCAACAAACAATACGTGCTTACGTACGATTGGATCGTACATTTTAAATTGCAGTTTACCAGGCTTTGTACGCTTGTTTTTACGCGTAGTACGGAAGTAGCCGGTGTCTGCGCTTGAAACTAATTTGATTAGGTCGCTCACGAGTAATTCTCTCTTTTAGAAACGGTCACAGTTAACGTTAAATTTTAGCGATTTTTGCAGCTTTCTTAGCAATCTTTTCTAATACCGCTTCAATACCAAGTTTATCGATGATGCGAATGCCTTTGGTCGATACGCGCATTTTGATAAACCGCTTTTGGCTTTCGACCCAAAACCGACGTTCTTGAAGATTAGGTACAAAACGACGTTTGGTTTTGTTGTTGGCGTGGGAAACATTGTTGCCAACCATCGGCTTCTTGCCCGTAACAACACATACTTTACTCATGATACACATCCAACCTTTGCGAAATTCAGACACTTGAAGATGATTTTTGCGTAGTTCAAAAAGGCAACCTTTATACCAGAGCCAAAAACCATCAGCAACTACCAATTATGCATTCAGTGAAATAAAAGTGTTTTTAGGGATATTGCTATCTTGTTCGTACAGGGGTTGAGAATCTAAAAACGCGCATAAACAAGACGCAATATGTTGTTTGTTAGACTCGCTGAGCTCTGTCACTACGCTTGGTCGATGAATGCGTTCAAATAAAGGTTCTATCTGGGCAGAGAGTTGGCCATCTGTAAGATCATCCAACGCCAAGTTGTCATTCTGCCAACGTATCATCGCGTCTTGAATAGGCAGCTGCGTTCTCAATGCAATCCACTCCATGATTTCTTCATGAATGCGACCCAATCCATACAGCAGCGGTAATGACTCAATTAATGTACCGTTCAAAGCTAAGGGTAAAATATCAGGAATGGCCTTAAATAAGGACCAGTGAGAAAGCTCAGGTAAAATATTTTGTTTTTCCAGTGAACCCCAAAACAATGCATGGTCTATGACTTCTCGCACATAGCGATGCAGAAAGGCGCGCATAGAGTTTTCAGATTCGTCGCGCCAAATAGAATGCTCATGATGTTCATGTAAATGTTTAATTAAATTTGATCCAAAAGGATGACGTAGGCGTTCAAGAAAATTTTGCTCATATCGATAATATAAAGCCGCTTGCGTCGAATCAAACCAAGAATTTGCGACATCAAATGGAGCTTCAGCGCTGTGCAGTAAAGGCGTTGACGTAGATAACATCCTAAAAGTCCTTTAAAAATAGAGGATTGATTTTCCTGTGAACTTCTTAGGAAATCTACGATTTTATTATTTTTTAAATCAATCAACTCAATGAAAAAATCCGTTAAATCCAAATGA
>JAZKFP010000095.1:0-4629 GCA_040386355.1 Pseudomonadota bacterium
CAACAAATCCCCCGTACTGTCGCCAATGCAGACCGTTAGACCGCAATTATTTTTTACAGGAATCAAAAGCAGTCTGGGCCAACACACTTTTGTTCAATCTTTAGGTCAAAAAGTATATGGAGTGACACAGCCTTCTGTTTGAAGTTTCTAGCTCTCGGTTTGCTACCGTTTTCGGCTGGACACAGGTTTTGATTTCGGTTGATTTGCCTTGCCAGCGCTGCTTGTTGTAAAGCCCTTGGAAAAACTTACAGAATAAATGTCGACAATCGAATAAGTTGCAGATTGCGAGTTGCAAGAGTAATTGAAAAAAACTGCGGCTAACAATGCATTGGCAAAATTGGGGCGGGACATTGGAACTTCAGCATCAGCAATATTGCAAGTTTAGTTTTGGGGCTGGACTCATTCTGACAATCATTTCGTTTCTTTCATCATCGTATTTCTAAACAACATCACAGGCGGTGGGACGTATTTCAAATATCCCAACTTCGCCAATGCAGACCGTTATGCGCTACCTTTTTTAAGTGACATTCTTAATTGTAGCAAACCAACAAACTAATCGTGAAAATAATTACCAATATCGTCTTGGTTGTCTTGACACTATTATTCATCGCTAATGTTTTCTTTGGATTTCTGCTTATGGCAAGTGTACACAATGTTCCGCCTGCTACTACCAAAGCTTATATTACTTCATTTGTAATTCTCGTGTTGCTGACCGGGATTACACTATATGTGCAAAAGCACATCGAAAAAAACTAAAGATTTTCAACGATTAAGTTAGTTTATATTGAAAATTCTGTGAGATGGCGTCATTAAATTTTTGTTTGGTGTTAATGTCGGCAAAGGCAGCGCATAACAATGCATTGGCAAAATCCGGGGCGGGAAATTGTAACTTCATCATCAGCAATATTGCAGATTTGGTTCGGGGCTGGACCGTTTTCGTTTAAACTTAGTCGATAGTTTCAACTTCACGTTTTAAACTGTCATCAGCACCAGGCAGACGAGCAATGAATCCCCCGTACTGTCGCCAATGCAGACCGTTGGGCGCAACTTTTTTATGAACCGTTTACTTGCAATATTTCTTCTTTCACTACCGCTGCAATTGTCTGCTCAGCATGAGAATATTGATCGAAAGATTAAGAATGCTGATTCGATAATTTTGATAAGTCATAAAATATCTTGGGAGTATGAGACTGTTGAGGAGGGAAAGAATAAAAATGCACCACTGTTTTTATCAAAAGGTGATATAAATCCTCAAATAATTCTATCCAGAAAAAATTTGTTAGACAGGACACAGATTATAGATATACTACATGTCGAGAACGGGATATACACACATGTTGATCGCACGTGTGACCAACCTCGAAATTCAATTCTAATTTATAAAAAAGCTAACCTATCTTATATTGACATTTGTTTTCATTGTGAACGAATCCATACATCAGAAGACTTAAACCACCTTGTGATTTTTGATCACGCAAGATTTGAGAAGTTAGCCTCCTATTTTGAATCACTTAACCTTATAGTTGAAGATTAAAAGCTGCGCCCAACAATGCATTGGCAAAATACGGAGCGAAATCGAACGCTTCAACCAGCATAGCTCAAAACATGATGCTGCTTGTAATGCTATTGAAGCTTTTTCCACTTCATTAGGGCTCTTGGTGTCACAATGCATCATTGGTTCGTTACACATCTTCTTAGCCTTAAAATCATTTACAATTAATGTTGTTTGTCATACTTTCGTAAACGAAAACATTTACCAGATTTGTTAAACTTAACTCTATGAAATCCCTAAAGCTAATTTCTATTTTTATATTGCTTCTCGCTTCTTGTAAAAAGGAAAAGACGAACCCAAGGCTATCATTTACTGCTGAAGAAAGAAAATGGTTTATATACCAAAACGGGCAATCAATAAAATTTAAAAACACTGCTGGGGATTCACTACAATACTTTGTATCAAACGTCCGAAATGAGTTTAAAGCAGAGTATAGAGATCCTTTTACTAATCCCATAGAAATTGGAATGATTGAGTTTTATTCCGCCAATCTCAAATCAAATACTGATTCAATATTTATTTATTTCTATAAAGAGATTCAATATAATTCAGACCCAAATAAAATGCGTCAGACTATCAGGTGGAATAACGCACGTGGACAGTCCGTGGAATTTGAAGCAATTGAAAGTCTTACCCCTTTTACCTCAATAACTATAAATAATTTCACTTACGATAAGGTGACTAAAGCTTCTCCAAAAACACAAACTTCCTATCCGTGGACAATATGGGAGAGTGCAAATTATGACCAACAATTCGGCTTTATAGAATTAAGAGAAATAAATGGAAATTCGTGGTTAAGACAATAACTACGGCTGAAAATGCATTGGCAAAGAGGGTGCTGAGACTTTAGCTAACTAGTATTGTAAGCTTCAGGATTGTGTTGCTTTTTGTATTAGTTTCTTGGAATTTTGCAACTAAAAAACACATTTTTAAGTGTCATAATCTCGAAAGTGATAGTCTGGGTTTTCCAAGATGTATTAAATCCATCCTAACAATATTTGTCACAAGGGTGGCCTAAATGCGTATCTCCAAGAAAGGATCGAAATTAGCTTCGCTTCTGTAAATAGCAAGCAAGCTGATTACACCCGAGGTATTTGCATCCTTACACATGCATGTCATTAAACTCTATAAGTAATTTAAATTATATAATAGATACTTTGTTAAAAGAGATAAAACAGTTCTCAATACCAATAACCAACATGCAATTTTCAAAGACAGCTTATCTCTTTCTTGTTCTAACGGTTACACAGTTTGACGCTTTCACTCAAGATTCTTTAAAGAGAATTAAGTTTTCAATTTCCGCAGATATATGGATGCAAAAGAATCACGAAGCTACTAGCGTAGTTTCCATGCCCAGCGCTATTAAGAATATTCGACAAAATGCAACTACGCTACCCACATCATTTGATTCACTAACTGATAACCCCTTATTTCATGGAGCAACTTACGTAGCCATAAGGAGTGCATCTACGTTTAAAAACAAATTCACTCTGAATTTTGATTTGTATGCCGAACAGAGAGGGTCATCTTATGGGTTGTTTAATAAAAATAATACATTGCTTTTCCCAGTGTTTAATATTCAGGGCAAAGACACATTTAATTTTTCGAAGACGTCTCTCACTCTTGATGGTAAAGCCGGAATGTTTCTAAATGAAAAATTAGATGAAGGATTAACCATCTACAATATAGATGTTCAAGGAGTGAAGCTAACTTTTCAACAAGGTAAGTGGTTGACCGAAGCAACCGTATATGCGGATTTAAATCAAGGCATTGGTTTAAATATTGATGATCTTTATTCCGTTGCATTAAAAAGAAAACTGAGCTCGAATGACAGTGCAGAGGTAGGTATTTCATTCACGTATAATAAACAGCTTAATAGAAACACTCCTCTAAGAAGTAATCTCCTGTATAATGTTTTCGCCCATAAAAAGAACCTTAACTCAAAAATATATAGCCAGTTAGGATTTAGGCCCGGAAATGATTTTGATTTTCGGGTTTCAAATTCAATAGCCGAAAAGATTGCAGGTTTACTTGGAGTTGAATGCAATTATTTAAAAAATGGTGTGGAATTTAATGCCATTGCAGAAGCCAGATACTATGGAGCAATTTATAATGAAGGGTATTTCGATTTCAAGTTACGGTATAGAAACCCGGCAAATTCCATTTTTGAGATGTATGCAAACACCGTTGGAAATTATTTGTATCCGCTTAGAAAATTACAAACTCCTTTCAGCCAATGGGCTGTGTTTACAGAGTATTATTATTCTAACACATTTTCGCTGAATGTCAGAGGGAATTTAAATATTGATGTTAGAAAAAAAATAACAGCTGGATTAATGTATGACATCAACTTCATAAGGGCGAAAGATAATTTTAATGGTTTAGACAATTTTCATACTTCTTCGTTCTTATATCCGTTTTTCACTGCCAGTATAAATTACAAGCTAATCAAAGAGGTCAACATAAGCTTACTGCTAACTAATCAATCAATGAATCTTGATCTTTCCTATCCTACTTGCTATTTGTTGACACACCCAAGATTCGGATTCAGATTGGAAGGGTGGTTCTAGCTTTAAAAGGTTTGGTGTAAGACCGACATACATGTTTGGGCAAAGGGTCGTGATTCAAAAAAGAAAATATACAGAACTGATTATGCAAGGGTTTGCAGGAAGTTTTACTTCAACGAGGATAAATAATTAACGATACTAGTATTGCTCTGTAAGCCTTTTTATTACTTAGATAGTTTCTGTTTACAATAGAGTCACCTATCCAATTGAGTTCGGCTACAAGCTTTGAAAGCATCTTACTATCAATCTAACAATCAACTGGTGAACGTTCTGCCTGATCCTTTTAAGTTTTAAAAAATGACAACATAATTATGGGAGCTTGGGGAATCGGAATTTCATCTAACGACACTTACGCAGACATTTACGATGAATTTTTTGAACTCTACAACGAGGGTTTGGATGTTCAATCCATCACCACTAAACTTCTCGAGACAAATCAAGAAATTATCAATGAGCCTGGAAAATCCGGTGATGTTGACCACCCATATCCGGTGCAAAATGACCACCTTA
>JAZKFP010000096.1:0-7085 GCA_040386355.1 Pseudomonadota bacterium
CGATCGTTTAAACCAATAAATAGATAAAAACGATTATATTTATATTTTTTCTATTGGTTTTTGTTTTAAGTTTCTGTTTCGTAGTTTTAGTTTTATTGTAATTATTGTGTTTTATTAAAAGCTGTGGTTTTGGTAATAATTCCTTAATCTGGGTAATTTTTCTAACAGGTGCCGCTTCTTTTTTAAAAACATCGGGTCTTGCTATTTCAAGTTCATCAATTAAATATCGAATTTTATTTTCAATTCTTGCTTGAGTAATAAAAAAAAGATACTTTAATATTTCTTCAATAAAAATATTCTCAAGTTTAGTTTCTTCATAAATAGTCGTTTTGAAAGAAGAAATAATTTTTCTAATGGTTGACAGGCTTATTTGTGTAGATTCAAAAATATGTTGTCGTGTATTTGAGTTTAAATCCCAGCCCAATCTAATTTTCTTAAGCGCGAATTTCCATATCCATTCTGATGATGTAGACATATTTTCCATAGATAAAGATTTTGTTTGCAAAGCAATTAAGCTTTTCTCAAATGCGTCAGGTACTGTAGTTTCAAAACTATCAATTTTCCCATTGCAATCTACATAAAGAGAATCTGCTAGAAAAGCGTAAGGGCGGCTCATGCAGCCAATTTTTAAATCAATATCACTTACTTGAATCAATAACCATTGATCGTTTGCGCTGGGTTCATTATTAAAAAAACTGAAGCGTATCAACTGTCTGGCACAGTTGATAATCGCAAGTTTATCTTGAATAATTTTGTAAATATATGGTTTATCTAAATGTTGAATTCCATTTCCATAATAATTGTCTATTTTTATACTGTTATTTGCTGTAATATCAAGCTTTTGTTGCAAAAATTGAATGATCTTAGTTGCTAACGCATGTTCGACAAGATTTTGAATTTTGTACGCTAATAACGGGTTTGTGGTGCAAGGAGCATACAGATCTAAGTCTCGATTGGAATAAAAAGATTCTTCGCCTTGTATGAGATTTCTTGCATTAAGCACCGTTAATACACTGCTTCCTACTACTAAAATATTATTTAATCCGTTAAACAATATTTCATATTCTTCATTCGTTATACGACTTTCTAATCTTTGTTGCTCAGCCTGTACTTGAATGAGATCAATTAACTCTTTTGCTGTAATAGATATATCTTGAATACAACGAATAAGTATTTTTGAGTAACGAGCTGACTCTTCTTTTTGTTCATTGGTGGCAAATTTGAAGTGGGGTGCAGATGATTTTAAAAAAGTAATATTTAATTTTTTAAATATATGTTGGTGCTCCATTAAATTCTTAAAAAATTTTTTAACTGTAATTTTATGTTCTATAGATGATATTTTTTCTTTTAATTTCGGCAAGCGTATATTTGCTGCCGCTTCTCTTAATGACAATTTATTTTGTAATATTCGTATATTTGGCTCAGCTCTTTCAAAATCGATTCTTGATTTTCTAAAATTACTAAGAGAGGGTATTGATTTATTATTTCGTAAGGTGGGGATATTCATACTGCACGACTCAAAATTAGTTACAGCTTAAAATGTTCAGAATTTAGCATCTTAAAATAACACACTTTAATCTTGTGAATTTTATGATTTTCTCTTTAAAGATAACATTATCGCTAATTGAGATTGACTGTTGATCCGGTAAGTATTCTGAGCTCTTATTTAAGATTCGTTTGTCGATAAGATTTCATGCATTCTAGTAGGGCTTGATCTATACCCGTAGCGAATGAAAATTAGGTTAAGTGAAACGGTTTAGCATGAATATTTTTTTTCAATCGCAAGGCGCTTTGACGCTGCGTAGCCAAAGCTTTACGCAAGGAAAAGCAACACAGCAAGTGGAAAAAAAGATCATGATAAACACCTAATTTTCATTCGCTACGGGTCTATATATACTCATTCGCTAAATGTTAGAAACGCATTAACAGTTATGGTTATAGGGTGTTTAGAATTTCACAGGACGAAATGCTATGAATATCAAAGTTCAGGGACGTTGGTTACCAGATTTACTGGATGTCTCATGTCCCGATAATCATTTTCAGTATGTGCGAGTTACTCATTGGTTAACGTTAAGTACGATTGAAAATCATTCGATAGAAAATACTCAAGAGCTATCTCCTTACGCACAAACCGCCTTAACTTTTTCTTTAAAAATAAAACGCTGGTGGAATCAACGCTTAGAGCAGATACGGCATCAAAAATTTTTAAGTATTGGATTTGGGTTAAGCCATAATCACGAACCCTTTTATTTTGTAGCTCCTGCTCATCCAGAATGTATGGATCTGATTTGTTTACCTAAACACTTAGTATTGAACTCTACTGTACCGTTGCCTTCATCTGGTTTGCTCTGGCATCAAAATGACGTATCAAATGCCATTGTGTTCCCAGAGTCAATTCTCCGTATTAAAGGGTTGTCTGTTTTTTCTCAAATAGATTTGGAAAAGACATTTGATGAATTGCCTTGGCCCTGGGTCGTTAATACGTTACGCCAAGCATTAGCAACTACCGTAATTTCGTCACCACGTCCAAATACAAATAATACTATTCCATTGAATCAATCGGTTGTTATTCGTTCACCAGAACAGACGATAAAGATCCGTTCTCAAGGTAAAAGTAGATGGAATATAGGGCGGGTAAATATACAACGAGTTTTTCCGGCAACTTTATTGGGCTATGGCAATTTTGCAAAACAGATAGTGATTCCTAACTTGCCTAAAACAATTTGTGTACGACGTATTCAAGACTGGGATCCATTACGTTTACCTAATACTAAATCAATGACGCTTGAGACACGGCCTGACTTTTCCACAGAAGACACCAACCCCCTAGTAATTATCACAGTGAATGCTCAGCGTAATTCAGAGTTAGCGCTGCAAGCTTTGCAAGCAAATCGATCGGTGATTGTGGATAATCCATTAGCAAATGAATGGGCTCAGTTAGCACAAATTGAATTGGCTTTTACACGATCACGAGGCCGTTGGTTTAGTGCGTTTCCACGTCGATATTCAATTATAAATCACTGGATTCAACAAGACATTCAGTTAGGAGATGCGCCGTTAGACTATCACGCATTAGTACATAGGCCTTGGCCGCAGCAGCAAAGGAATAAAAGTGAATTACAGCTAGGTTTAGGTGCTGATATTTTATTGCATATCAATGAGTGGCTAGACCATTTTTTATTTTTAAATCGATTTTCTTCTGTAGACACTTTTGGATTACAGTCAATGTCGCATAATGCAATCAGTATTCAGGTAACTTTAGTAAATGGCGCTGTACTGACTTTAACTTTAATGCATCGTGGCGGGGAAATTGCACAACCTCATGATTCAGTCTGGTTACAGGGCAAAGACATTACTATTTTTATTAAAGATGGTAAGTCGTATCAAGCAGAACGTAAACGTCATGTTATCCGTCATCAAACATGTCATCCAATACAAAGTTATAAAGCTATGTACAACCGTATTGGTCAAGCATTAGTGCAGGGTGAGCCGGCTGACAGTTGGCATATGATTAAAACGACTATTGAATTATCTTTACATTTAAAAGATTTATTAATAAACGAAAAAAAATCTTTAAGTTCTCCCTTGAAAAATAAATTGTCTGCTCCTATTTAGTGGCTAAGACAGTAAATGAATTTTAAAAAACTTTAAGGTAATGAGAATAAAATAGGAGATATAGTTATGAACCATATTATACGTTCACGTACCAAAGCATCTGAGCCTTACGGATTATCCACTTTATTAGATGATTTTTTTGGTTCGCCACGTGGTTGGTCAACAGGTGAGGGTGCGCATACACCCCATGTAGATATTTTAGAGAATGAATCATCTTATATTATAAAGGCTGATTTACCCGGTATAAAAAAAGAAAATATTGAAGTAAATCTAACCAATCGAGTTCTAACTTTAAAAGCCGAATCTAAATCTGAAAATAAGGAAGAAGATTCTAATGGAAACATCATTCGGCAAGAGCGTCGATTTGGTTCCTTTATGCGGCAGTTTGCATTAGGAAATAATATTAGTGAATCGGATGTTACTGCTGAGCATGTTGATGGAGTATTAACGTTGTCCATTCCAAAACTTAATTTACAAAATAAAGAATTAAATCGTATTCAAATTAAATAATTTACCTGTTTTTATATCAAGCCTGCCTCAGACTTGATGTGGGCTTTTTACTGTCAAATTTTAATTTTGTATGTTTATTTATTTTCGAAATGAAATGTTTCC
The DNA here is from genome assembly GCA_040386355.1 of Pseudomonadota bacterium. Lineage (GTDB taxonomy): Bacteria > Pseudomonadota > Gammaproteobacteria > Pseudomonadales > UBA6940 > JAZKFP01. The sequence goes on from JAZKFP010000096.1 coordinate 4,228, forward strand.
TACCGTACATTCAAAATAAATTTATCTATGAAATTATCGGAAAAATTTATTTTTTGATACGAGGATAATTTTATGGATATTCCTGCTCAGCATCAAACTCAACAGCCTGGTCATGAAACAGAAATGCATCCGGCCCCTCATAGTTTTATGAAAGATTACCAAGGTTCGGGAAAGCTGGAAGGCAAAAAAGCATTAATTACAGGTGGTGACAGTGGGATAGGACGCGCAACTGCTATTGGTATGGCAAAAGAAGGTGCAGATATAGCTATTTTATATTTAGAAGAAGATGAAGATGCCTCTATCACACAAAATGCAATTCAAGAACACGGCAAAGAGTGTTTAACCTTTGTTGGGGATTTAGGAAATCCAGAATTTTGCAGTCAAGTTGCTCAGGATTTAAGAGAAAAATGGGGTAGTTTGGATGTGTTGGTAAATAACGCTGGTGAGCAACATCCTTGCGAAGATTTTTTAACGATTACTCCTCAACAAATTGAAAAAACATTTAAAACAAATTTTTTTGGAATGTTTTTTTTAACTCAAGCAATTTTTCCACTATTAAATAAAAATGGAAGTATTGTTAATTGCACATCTGTTACTGCTTATCGTGGTAGCCCAGAATTACTTGATTATGCATCTAGTAAAGGCGCTATTGTTGCTTTTACACGTTCCCTTGCAAAACATAAATATGTCGTAGATAAAAAAATGCGAGTGAATGCTGTAGCACCTGGTCCCGTATGGACACCTCTCATACCTGCAAGTTTTGAAGCAGAGGAAGTAAAGAATTTTGGCGAATCAGTACTTATGCAGCGTGCAGCGCAACCAGATGAAATTGCGCCTTCATTTATATTTCTAGCATCGGATGATGCATCTTATATGACCGGACAAGTATTACATCCCAATGGTGGTGAAATGGTAGGTAGTTAGGAGAATGTTACGAGCCAAGACGAAAAATCCGTGTATACCAAATAAAAAATTCGTAAGACTAAAAAAATTGAAGAATCTTCCGAGGAGCGAGGAATTTCTAAAAAAGTTGCTGAGAAAAGAGCTTGGGCTACGGTTAATAAATAAGATAGCGAAGGCAAACCATCTGGTTCTGGTAGAAAGAAAACTGAAATTCATAAGTGAATAATGTCAACCTATTTAAAATATAATGATAATTATCTTTTAACATGAAAAATAACTTCGAGTTGGTGTTATTTTTCAAACTATGCTTTGCTAATTAAGATATTTCCTAAATTGGCTGGTGTAGTGGCAGATGAAAGTATTATTTCTCTCACACAGTTTTCCGCCGAAAGTGAACGGGCTGGAAGCGAATGGGTTGTTGGATCGAACGTTTGAACATTGTCGTGAATGGGTGGCTGCAGGCCATCAAGTAACCGTTATTACGACAATGCCTTGTCAACGAAATGGCGATTTATATACTGGCTATAAAAATGCCATGCTTTATCGAGAGCAATTTGAAGGAATTGAAGTTATTCGGTTGTGGCGCTTTTATCCTAAAAAAATGCTATTCAAAAAATCACAAAGTTTCTTATACCACTTTCATTTGTTCATGTTCTTTTTATTAGCTTTTCGATTAGTGTCGAAAATGTATATTCACCCTAATGTTGTTATATCAAATTTTTCAAATATCGCTGAAAGTCTTTTAGGCTGGTGTATTAGTAAAAGATTACATCGTCCTTTAATCCTAGAAGTTTTAGATGTTCCCCAAAAAAGTAGTTCCAACACTACTCAAGCCAAATACAAAAATTTTTTTGTACGTAAAGTTTGCGATTTTCTATTAAATAAAGCATCACATATCGTCACTTCTACCCAACGTTTAGCAAATACCATTAATAATTCGAATTTAGTTTCAGCTAAGATTTCCGTTATTTCTAATAGTGTGGATGTGCGGCATTTATTTCCTGTGCATAAGCCAAAAGAGTGGGTTGATCATTTAACTTTACAAGATCGTTGGATCGTAGGTTATATACCTTCTGCAAAAAATTTTGAACAGGCACAGCAAGAAAGAGACATTTTTTTGCGTGTAGCGCAGATTTTATCTACAGAATCTCGAATTGTTTTGCTTTGGATTACTGATACTTCTGAATTTACAAATAGTAATTCACAGTTCGAAAATTTTTCGAATGTGAAAATATTTTCTACATTTGAAGAAAATGATATTAAAAAAATATGGTCGCTTGTTGATCTTTGCTTATTTATTCAAAATAACAATGTGGAACTGGAAATAATAGTATCTTCAAAAATATATCAATGTATGGCAATGCAAAAACCTATTTTAATTTCTGCACTTGGTGAAACAGCAGAGTTAATTGATAAAGCTGATTGTGGGTGGATTGTAGAACCACAAGACGTGGAAGCAATTGGACAAGTTATTCGACGTTTATCGCATTCTCCCGAATTATGTAAAACATTAGGAGAAAATGGCCAACGTTATGTACGAAGGTTTTGTAAAAGAAGTCGAATTGCACAACAATATGCTGCGTTATTACAAGATATTGCAGTTAATCATAACCAATCAAATTGCGCATAACGAGAATTTAAAAAATGTTTAATTTTTCGTTTTTTATAAAAATATGTATTTTAATAAATATTATTCCAATACTTTGTTTCCCGAAGATTAGTTTGGGAGAAGAACCTAAAGCTAACGTAGAAGTTTTTATTTTACCTCCTAAAAGTAGTGAACCTGTTAATAATAGAATTCCACCAGGCATAGCAGCAGAAACATGGGAGTCTGATATAGCTTTCGATAAAATTTTTAATACCCGTAAACAATTACCACAGCTAGCTCAGTATCGAGTTAATGCGCAAGAACAAGCAAATCATTGGCGTGTATGTTGCGATAATGCGATTCGTTC
>JAZKFP010000097.1:0-13677 GCA_040386355.1 Pseudomonadota bacterium
CCATGCCATCACATTTATTGCACCAGAAAGTCCAATCAATTTTCAAAGGTTGAATCGCTAAAGCATTTTCAGGAATTTCATCAAAAATAGTTTGTGCTTCAAACGGACCATAATAATCGCCAACACCGGCGTGATCACGCCCTACGATTAGATGCGAACAACCATAATTTTGGCGAAACAATGCATGCAGTAGGGCTTCTCGGGGACCGGCATAACGCATATCTAATGGATAACCTGCTTGAATAACCGTACCCGATACAAAATATTGATCAATTAATTCTTTAATGGCTTCTTGGCGCACATCTGCGGGAATATCACCTGGCTTTAGTTGCCCTAATAACGAATGGATTAACACGCCATCACAGAATTCAATTGCGAGCTTTGCTAAATATTCATGCGAGCGATGCATTGGATTTCGAGTTTGAAACGCTGCAATCCGGCTCCAGCCTAAATCTTTAAATTTTTGACGCGTTTCTTTTGGAGTTAAATAAATTCCTGGGTACTCTTCAGGAAATCCGCCTTGCGATAATACTTGAATATCACCAGCAAGATTATAAGCCTCTTGCTGCATCACCATTTTAACGCCGGGATGAGCTGCGTCTGTGGTTTTATAAATCGTTTGACACTCATGTTCTCGATCAATCGTATAAGCTTCACGAAAAGTTAAGATACCTAAGATTTCAACTGTACCATCTGGATTTGTTAAAGCTACTTTCTGACCCGGCTTTAAACTCTTAGCAAGTTTTTCAGTTGCGGATAAAGTAACAGGTATAGGCCAAAACACGCCGCTTTCCAAAGCATATTTATCGCAGACGCCACGCCAATCTGCAGAACCCATAAAACCGGTCAAAGGAGTAAAGCCCCCAATTCCTAACATAATGAGATCGCCACACTCACGCGACGTCATTTGAAGGTGAGGCCAATTCTCTTGTTTTGCTTGAGCTCGAAGCGCATTTGCCTCATTGCTGGATACTAAAAGCGGCATTAAATGATCGGAGCCGTGGGGAGAAATCAAAGTCTGCATAGATAAATACCTACATCGTGAACGAAATATACCCATAACGAATGAGTTTTAGATCAAATGAAATGATGAAGCATGTAGATTTTTTCAATTGCAAGGCGCTTTGACGCTGCGTAGCCAACGCTTTACGCAGTGAGAACGCTGTGACGCGTTCGAACAAGAAACACAGCAAGTGGAAAAAAAGATCATGCTGAACACCTGCTCTTTTCTTAAAGCAAAAGGTCATTCGTTATGGGCATATAGTAAAACGTGCACAGTACCAACCTCTGCGCGACGATTCAATCCGCACATTCACCTATACTAAAAAAACTGATACAAATTATGACATCGAATTCTTCATTTCAATTTTAGAAATTGAAATCCACTTGCATAAAGTTGTGAAATAACATGGTTTTAAGCGATCAATCAATTAAAGCGCGAATCCGCTCTTCTATGGTGGTCGTGACAATCATGTCATTGGTAGTAACGGCGTTGAGTTTTTTTTATTACGATCGACAAGCAACGTCCGATGCAATGATTAAAGAATTACAAATTCTTGCCAAAGTAATTGCTCACCGCAGTACCGCCGCATTAACGTTTGGAGACAAACGCAATAGCCAAACCAATCTTGACGCATTAAGCGTTCAAAAAAACATCTTAAAAGCCTGCATTATTAAAGAAGGCGTTAAAGGCAGTGAAGTATTCGCTAAGCTACCGACCACCTTAGAAACACCTGCGTGTCAATTAACATTTACTAAATCTCTTGCTGATTTAACCGCTGCTGGAATTGAAATCATTGAACCGATTGAAATTAATGAACGCATCATTGGCTACGTATATATTCAATCTTCTTTAGAACCTTTATACGAAAGATTAACCGGATTTGTAATTACCGGATTATGTATTTTATTAATCGTCGGTGTATTAAACGCTGCATTTGCCAATTGGCAAGCTGCACGATTATCAGCACCCATTATTAATCTGTCTAATATCGCGCATCGCGTATCTGAAGAAAATAATTATGAATTACGAGCAACTACTGAATCAAAAGATGAGATCGGTGATTTAGTACATCAATTTAATGACATGATGGATAAAATTCAAACCGCTCGAAATGAATTACAAGCCATGGCATTTTTTGATCCATTAACTAATTTACCAAACCGACGTTACTACACACAGAAATTAAATATTGCTTTTGAAAAAGCCAAACTAGAAAAAATAAATATTGGCGTATTATTAATTGATTTAGATGGATTTAAAAAAGTAAATGACACGCTAGGTCACGATGCAGGTGATGCTGTACTCATTCATGTAAGTCAACGACTTGGAACTTTAATTCGTGAAAATGATATTGCATCTCGATTAGGCGGGGATGAGTTTACCGTAATGCTGTGGGACGTTAACATTGAACTGGCTTCGCAATTATGTCGCGACATTATTCAAAAAATTCAAATACCTGTCCCTTTCCAAGATACCTTTGCTAAAGTCAGCGCAAGTATTGGCTTAGCTTTTTCCAATGATTTTGCCGACGTAAGCATTTTAATGAAACACGCTGACGAAGCAATGTACACCGCAAAACAACAAGGTAAAAATGATTTTGTAATTGCGAAGAAATAATAAGTTGACGCTAAATCTTAAAGCAGATGACTTTTTCATTGATCTTATGTAAGATCCGCCAAATTATATATTTAAAGTGTTTTTAGCGTGAACCAGGATGAATCTAAAAACGAATTGCCATGGAGTAAGGTATTTTCTCCTTAGGTAAATTCTTAATTTTAGAGAGTTAAATGCATCATGGTTAGCTTTACCAAATCACCTAATCCCCCTACCTCCCCCACATCCAACCATAGTGATTCATCGGTTAAATCAAGCACTGCCTTACAATCTTCTGTTTCAGAACCGCCTTTAAAAACAATTCCTCGCTTTGAAGCAGCTCAATCTAAAGATTGTCGCACTACACCTGTTGAATCAAAACTGAACGCTTCAAAAATTACAACAGAATTACAAGCATTGGCAAAGATAAAAACTGAACACGAAAATTTTATTGTAACAATTATACAAAAGATTAATCTCTCACGTCGAGCAGGAACACAAGATTATAAAAATGACTTAATTATTCTAAAAATAATGTTGGGAATCGAAAAATTCATAAATAAAAAGTACGATGTTCCTACAGGTATTGACTGGACGTATTGCGATGATAACGGGTTGGTTTTTTTGGCTCGTCAATCAGATCGGGACAACCAAAATTATATTCTTATGTTAATAAAATCGTTAATTTTAGCGTCCTACCCTGACTCGGAAGGGTATACTCGCGCGCCTACCCAACTTACTCATGCATGGATTAGTCAACTCAATAAACATTCTACAATGCTCATTGAAAAATATTTAAATGGCATGGATAAAGTGACTAAGGAATTATTGCTACACCGTGCAGGATTCAATTTCGGTCGAAATGACAGCTCTGACATTTCTGCTCCCTTTCGTTTTTTACATTTATGTAATTTTTTAGATCGCACAATAACGGACCCCAATCCCAATGTTTTATTATTGGGTCCAGGCACTAACTCATTTTCAGGTCAGCGTGTTTCATATCAACCATTAGAAATTATGGCTGCCCTTTCTAATCCAAAATTAACCATTGTTGATAACAACCCAGAAATTATTGAAGTCATACATAATATGGCACAGCAATCTAACTGGTATGACTGTGCTGTGCCGCTATTTAAGAACTTACCTAATGAAAGTACTAACAGGCTAGATCAGTATGCAATACATTTATTAGATCGACTGACACATATTTCTGGAAATGATTTTGCAGAATCAATAACACCTGTACAACAAGACCTATCAACTCTCTTTGATAGTCTGTCGTTCGAAAATAACTCAGAAATGATCGAGAAAATTTTTCCAACTAAATCTTATAATGCTGTAGTAGCTACAAAAGTACTATCGTATGTATTTTCAGCTATTGCAAATAGAATCACCGATGAAGCAGAATATAGTTTTACAATTAGGTCATTGATACTAAAAATCATTCAATCAGTTAAGACGAATGGATTCTTTATTGTCGATAAAACAATCGACGAAATAATAGTCTTAAGATTTATTCGTTTTTTTCAAATTAACAATAAAAATTTTTCAGCATCACGGGAAGAAATTACATTTCCTACGGATTCTGAAAAAGCCAAATTATTTATGGGTCTTGCTCAACATTCTTCACGAGAATCATTAGTGGCTTACCGGATCACTCACTTTTAGTGGCTTGAATAAAATCGAGCTGAAAATATTAAAATAACTAATTTTATAAACTGCACAGAAAAACTAATTCTGTGCAGTTTGAGAAATATAGAATTTTAAGCTGGTAGCGCTTGTAACTGCACATTGTAATTTGAATAACTTGATACTCTTGGCGCTGGAGCATCAATCACTTGTACATTATTAGATAGAGTAGCATTGCCAAAAACAGTGTTATTACCTTCAGGATGAGCACGCATTCGGCTACAACAAATAACCCCTACAACCAATGCAACAATTCCCACGACCACAGCAGAGGTAATTGCAACTGCAAGTTTTTCATTTTCAGAAAGACTTACAGTTTGGCCTGTTGTTAGGTAGTAAGGAATGCGTGGACGCGGTGCTGGTGCAGGTCAAGGACGACTTGCCATTTTACGGCTTATTGAAGCTGACGCTTCCTACAATTTAGGAGTATCTCGTAAAGTTGCATTTGAAGTGGAACTAGTCAAAGTACCTGAGGAATTTACTAAAGAAATATTGTTTAACAGACTCGGCTTACTATTATTTGAGCTTGCTTCAACAATAGTTATTATTGCTACAGCACTAAGATTTAACTTCATACAACCTCAATTACTTCTTCAAAATAAAGCCCTCCAATTGGCGAAATACAATCCCTTAAAACTTGTAAGAAAATAGCTAGTTAAAAATACACAATCAAATTTAAATTTCGCTACGGGTATATAAATAAAAAAAGCGCCGAAGCGCTTTTTTCAAATTAACTCTTATTAACCCACTTTAAATTGCGAAACTACTTTTCCTAATTGATCTGCAAGATCTCTTAATTGACTAATGGTTTCATCTACTTTTTCAAAGTCGCCAGCAACTTCCGTTGAAAGCGATGTAATGTTTACAATATTTTGATGAATTTCTTCCGCTACTGCGCTTTGCTCTTCGGTTGCAGTTGCCACTTGTGTAATTTGATCCGTAATAATAGAAATTGTATCGGCACTTTTAACAATGGAATCGCAGGCAGATTGACCGCGTTGCATACTGGTTTGTGCGCTTGAACGGCTTTCATTCATATACTGAACCGCTTTGATCGCTTCTGTTTGCAAGCTTTTAATTATCTCTTCAATTTCACGTGTTGAATCTTGAGTTCGGCTTGCAAGCATACGCACTTCATCGGCAACTACAGCAAAACCCCGACCTTGTTCACCCGCTCGCGCGGCTTCAATGGCGGCATTTAAAGCTAGTAAATTAGTTTGTTCTGCGATCTCACGAATGACATCAAGCACTTTTCCAATATCTGTACTTTTCACTTTTAAATTATCAATAACACCAGACGTATCCTGTACTTTTTGTTCTAATTCTTCTAAACCTTTTAACGTATGAATAAATTCATCTTGTGCGGATCGAGTTTCATGCGATGAATCTTTGGCGGAACTTGCAACACTTTCTGCATTACTAGCAACTTCTTGCACGCTTGTTGCCATTTCTGTCATGGCCGTTGCAATTTGATCATTATTATCTTGTTGTTGACGCAATCTTTTCAAAGAATTTTCCGATAAATCTTTAACGCTAATTGTGGAGTGATACAAAACTTTAAGATTTTCAGAAATGGTCGAAACTGTTTTTTGAACTTTTTCCGCAAAACCATTAAAGTTTTTTGCTAAATCGGTAATTTCATCATCGCCTTCCACATCTAAACGACGTGTTAAATCTCCATCACCTTTATATATTTCGTACATACGATTGGTTGCACGTTCAATAGGCCGTACAAAACGATTTGCAGACCAAATTCCAAAAAATCCGGAAATAACAGCGACGAGTAATAAAGTAATAATGGTTGAAATAATAATTTGATTGATAAGAACAGAGATTGTCTCAAAAGCTTCTTCTTCAGTTTGCTCAGCAATTAATGCCCACTTTTGCCCAAGAACTGTAATAGGCGTAAAAGCAGTTACCATTTTCTGATTATAATACCCGGTCTCATGAGAAAAACCTGTTTTTCCTGCTAACGCTTGTTTTACAGCATTTGTATCAATAACATGCAGACCAACTCCAGTATCTTTCGCATTAACTAATTGAATAGTGGCTGAATCTTGACCTCCTCGATGCATTTCCCCTAAATAAGCTTTTTTATTTTCTACCATTAAACGCGTGTAGGAACGCAACGTTTTATCTTGCCCTACTAAATAGGTTTCTCCAGTTTTACCAAAACCAAAGCGTTTCCAATCTTGATTATTTGTCATTAATTGATTGATACGGCTCACTGGCATTTGAAAAATAAGCACCCCAATTTTTTCAGCACCAGAAGCCTGAGATGAGAAAATTGGAGTTGCAATAAAGGCTGCTGGATCTTCATACGAAGGTAAATAACTTTTAAAATCTGTTAAAACAACTTGGCTATGATCATTAATATTTTTAGCTTTTTGAAACGCTTCACCTAAACCACTTTGGGCGTAAGGACCATTAATAAGGGAAGTTGTAAAATCTAATTCTTTAAATACTGAGTAGACGACATCACCTGAATCAATATCAACCAGAAAAATATCGTAGTAACCAAAAGTTTCTAAAAATTCTCTAATAGATGGATGCCATTTACTATGTAGTTCAGAATATACGCTGCCATCACTTGCTTGATTTAATCGATCTTTAGTACCTAATGGATTTGCATTATTAACAATATATTGATACTGCAAATAATTAGACTCTGAATCTAATGAGTTAACTAAACCAGTCACGTCAATGCTTTTATTATCATTTTTGGTTTTGTATTGATCAGTAAATGGTCCTTGATAATATCCTGCCACCTGGCTTTTGAAATCATACCCTGCAGGCAACGTTTGAAAAGCTTCAGAAAAACCTTGCATTGCATCAACGATCATTTGATCGTGCGCAAAGGTTTTAACCTGATTTTCAATTTGCTTTAAATAATCTTGAACTTCATTTTTTTTAATTTCTCGGTAGGAAACAAGTTTTTCTTTTTCAGACGCTTCTAATATGTTTTTGCCATTAAATACGGCTACCGTGCTCACAACGCCACCAACTAAAATGCAAGGAATTAAAGCCGTTGATAATGCGCCTAGAGTAAGTTTTGATCGGATTTTCATGAACTTTTAATTCCTTAAGTACAGCCAATTAAAACATCAAAAGATAGCAAAAACATATTAATTATTAATTGAAATAATTATTAAATGACTCTTTCAACAATAAATCGTCAATTAATTGAGTTTAGACAGAAGTTAGATAAAAATTTAATTCTCAGGAGAAAATTTTTACACATAGGAATTAGGAATTTAAAAACCAAAACTTGAAGAGTATTGAAATCGAATTAGTAGCAGAAAACTTTAAAAAATATCATTTAAATGACAGTTTGATATCGCAAAAATTATCGAATAATTTTGCCATCAATAGTATCGATAGCTAGGCACTTCTAATAATTGCACCAAATTCCACCACATGAATTTTTCCATGTAAAATGTTTTATGAAAGGTGTTTTGTGGGAAAGACCATGTGGGCGAAAGATTTTTCGCCCCTACATAATTCGTTGAAGGTATGGGGTTATGGTTAGGTTGGGCATTATAAAAAATTCATGTAAATCTATACCTAATTTATATCTCAACAGGTGACGGTTAGTGTGTAGGGGCGAAACATCTTTCGCCCGTGTTCAACGCTGCCTATTGCTTATTGAAGATTAGAAAATTGTCTTGGGAATTCCCATCTGCGTTCGCTATATATTTCACCGTTAAATTTGCGTTATAAAAATTAAACATATATTTAATATAAAATTAATTGTATTAAGAAATTAAACAACCGGTCTCTTCTGATCTAGTTACTCTTTTTTCTAAAAATGAAAACTTTTTGTCGGCTATAGTATGTCTAATGTCATGTTCTTCATTTTTTTGCTCAAGCTCTTGTGCAAGTACATTTGAACGCATGGTTAAATCTTGAATGGTATTTTGATCTACCCGATGTTGTTGTTCCATTATTTCTAATCGTGCTCGCAACTGTTCAACAGTCTCTTTCTCGGCTTTGTTATCTTCTAAATGTGTCACTCGATTATCTAATTCATCGTGTGCGGTTAAAAGTAACTCCACGTCCAATGCAAGATCATTCATGCAAGTTTTTAAAGTACTTCGACTGAGTTTCAAACCATCTATATTTGCCGCGTGTCGAGAGACTTCCCCATAAATATGATTTAATTCTTCGGCTTGAATTAAAATCCTTTCTCGTATTGCATTGTCATTCTCTTGTTGCAACGCACTTTGATTTTGCGTTTGCATTGTTGTGGTGTGATTTAAGGATTGCTGTTGTTTATATTGCAGTGTTTGATTACCTACCGAAACACCGATGTTTGCATTTTTAGTTAACTCTTCCCACTGCTCTTCTAATGCACTTAATTGTTGCTGTGTTTTATTCGCTTGATATTGAATTTTCTCAGCTGCTTTTTTTGCTTCTTGAGCAATCTGTGTCGCAGAATGTGCTTTTTGCTCAAAGCTTTCGGCAACGGTTTGCGCAGTTTCAATTTTTTGTTGGAGCTCGGCTGCATTGATGGTTGGCGTATTAGTTTGTGAATTGCGGTTTGCTTCCTGTGCTTCCTGTGCTTCTTGCGCTTGTTGTACTTGCTGCGCTTGTTGTTCAGCGTTGGCTGCTTGCTGTTGAGCATTAACAGCTTGCTGGTGCGCTGCGTCAGCGGATTGCTGGGCTTTTAGTAATGCATCTTGGGCTGCTTGGGCTTCTTGTTGCAGAGCTTCAAGTTCTCTTCGCATTTCAGTATTTAACGTTTTGGTTTCTTGTAATTGATCACTGAATTTTTGCATTTGGATTGCAATATCCGCAGCAGGAACGGTTGTCTGCGAAACAGCAGTCAATTGAGTAATTACGCTAGATTGAGAAATTACGGTAGTTGTCGTTGATGTAGTCGTTTGAGGCACAACTGCACTTACATTTGTTGTATCAATATCGAGCGCCTCTAAGAAAAACACGACTTTCTCAGATGTCCCTTTTTCTTTTAACTCGGTGTAGGATTTGTCTTGATTGATTTTCGAACTAATTAGTAGTTTTAATAATACTTTTTGAATCACTTGCAAATCATCTAATGCTTTTAAATGTTCTGGTGTATCAAGCCCTTCTACGGTCAGCTTGGTTAATTGATGTTTAATTGCAAAATTTTTCACTGCCTTTAAGGTTTGTTCAATTTGCTTTATACGTTTCGCACTCTCTCGAATTTTCTGTGTTGAGTTTTTTACACCTTCTTTCACAGAATTAAGAGCTCTATTTACGCTGTCACCAATACCAGTGTTAGTTGTTGAAACGTTTGATGGAGTATTGTGCAGACCAGATAGTTGCTCAGGCGTTGCGTGCAAACAAATCGCTTCAGCAAGCTTTTTTGCAAACCACACTTGCTCCATATTTGCGCCATTAAACGCTTCGTTAAACGCATTCATGCTATTTAAGATGTGATTATCTCGACAACAAATATAGGCTGTTGAAAATGCGGTTGCTAATGCAGCTGCAGGAAAAGGCATCCCGGCTGCCATTTTTCCAAAATATTCAGGTAGATAAGAAAATAACGAATTCATTCCTTCAATATCGCCTGCCGCTGATGAATTAAACGGCACATCCCCTGAACCTAAGACCCGAGACACCTCATACAAGTTGACAAATGCTTGCGTAAAAGCATGATAGTATTTTTTCACTTCTTCGCTTTTACCTAACAGTGACGTTGGCAAATCTTCCACCAATAGTAGCGCTTGATTAAATTCATTTTGATGCGCAAGCAGATGCTGGATACTCACAACCACTGCAGGAGTATTATAAAAATTATTAATAACAGCTTGAGATGCGGGATCAGAAATATTGGCTGGCGCGTACTGCGCAATGATAAGTTGTGATGCTTGGGCCGGTAAGGATTGAATTATTTGTTGTTGAGCCCGAAGTTGCTCGGCTTGGTATTTTTTAAGTTCACTTTCAAGTAAGGCAATTGCTTTGTCAAACTCAGGCAAACGTCTAGAAATGCCTTGCATATGATGATGCATCATCATTTCAAGTTTATCCTCATCTAAGGTATGCAATGTTTTTTTAACATCTGCTCCAGCAGCTATTAAAACTTTTACTATTTCTTTTTTTTGTAAAAAAGCGGCATGGTAAAGCGGTGTTTCTCTCTTATTATTAAATTTGTCAATTTTTGCGCCTTTTTCAATCAGTGCTAACACTGTCGCAGTTTTCCCAACATGAGAGGCCATAAATCAAGGTGTTGCTCCATCTACATGAACTTGATCAATTTTTGCTTTTTTTTCAACCAATGCAACTACCGTATTAGTATGTCCTTCCGCAGCGGCAAGCAATAAAGGTGTTAGTCCATTCAACGTTGCATGATCAATATCTGCATGATTTTCAATCAGCACTAATACAATTTCGGAATGCCCATTCGCTGCGGCATGGCATAAAGCTGTTTCCCCATATTTACCAGTTGCATTAATATCAACTCGCCCTATTAGAGCTCGAATTTTTTGCAAATCACCTTTTTTCGCTGCAGCACGAAAGGATTTTTCATTTTGTACTTGAGATAGGTTGGATCTAATTTTAGTTAAATATTGACTAAATCCTGGAGCACGAACTGTAGAATAAGTTGATGTAGGAACCGGTGGTGGATTCACAGCCTGAGACGTTTGACTGGATGAAGTGTGTGGTGAGATAGGTGATTGATTTAAAAAATTATTAACGGCTTTCATAATTCAACTGCTCATATATAAATTAAGATTTCGCAATCTTGACTTATTCAAGCATACATTTGCAATGCTCATTGACAATAAACATTACATTTTAAATAGACAGACTATTTTTTGACAGAGCAATCAATACAGCGGTTACATCAATTTTAAAAAAAGATTTATAAAATTTTTATAATAATCTGAGTTCGACGAAATAATCTTTAAAAAAGAAGGATTTCCTGGTTTGGGTTTCCGACCAAAAAATTACCAAACCACAATAAAGTGCTGTGATGATGCTACTGAAACTCTTCTGCGAGATCGATGATTTTTTGCCAACGATTTGAACCTGAATTCCACAAACATCTTCTGACACTGGATTTAAAAGAATCTCGTAAAACCCGTTTATCGTTCGAGGAAATGTGTGCGCGCATTTATTCGGTATGATTATTTAGTGATCGAGTGTATATAGCGAACGTAGATGAGAATTTCCGGGTGAAATGTTTTATGAAAGGTGTTTTGTGGGAAAGACCATGCGGGCGAATGATTATTCGCCCCTACGGTATCCGTTAGAGATTGAGGTATTTTTAGGAAAGCGTTCATTATTTGTAGGGGCGAATAATCATTCGCCCGTGTTGAACGCTGGCTATTGCTTATTGAACATTTAAAAATGTGTTTTGGAAGTATCATCTGCGTTCGCTATATTTCCAAATCAAAAATACAATTACTTGAAGAAAAATACGGCGTTGATTTGATTACCATCCAGAGAAAAAATATGAAACCTCAATTAAATATTCGACACTCAGGTATTGTGTCTTTTAATAAACAATTTTCGTCGAACTCAAGTTGTCTTTTGCTTTAAGCTTTCTAAAATTTTCATTAATGCCTTATGCGGAGGATGAGTTTGCAAGTTTGCAGAACCAGTTGATGCCAACGCAACAGTTGACGCAATAGCTCTATATAATTCGTCATAGCCTCTCACAAAAACTTCGTGTTGTTCACCTAAGATACGCTTTACATTATAGGAACGTTGAACATTAAAACTTTTGATTTTGTCTAATTCTGAACCAACCTTTAAATCTTCCATGTGTGTTAAAGCCATAGCATGGACGCAGACCATAAAAGGTGTACGATCTTTTCCACTTTTGCACTGGAAATTTGGTATGGTACCGGTAAGTTTGCAATAGCCTGCGTACAAAATAAGTAGCTCTATTGCGGAATCCTCTCGATGTAAGATTCTTCCATTAACACATCTTCCTGTGTGTTGAATGGACAACCAATCAAAAGCTTTCTTTTCTGCGCTGCTATAAAGATCAGCAAAATTTTCATTAACATTGTTTTTTATACTTTCCCAATTAATATTTTCCAAAGTAGCAGGAAGCTTTAATTCGACTCTTCTGTCTTGACCTAATTCTTTAAGCGCACGGGTTAAATCACGTTCTGCATATTGGTTATTAAGCTTAATTCTTGCCTTGTGCGCAGATTTATACAATAACCTTCCCGCTGATTTTAAAATTTTAAATTTCATTATTGGTTGAGCAATTGGATCGGCTGAAACTTTAATATTAATAAAGTATGATTTGCCTAATCTAAATTCGTTACTCATAGATTTTTGAGATTTAAAAACACCAGAAGGGAAATTTCTTATATGATTTCCAATATTTTTAATTGACGACATTCTGTTCTCATTTCCAAAGCCTCTCCTTGATGGAATTGTTTGAAGACTTAATAGTGTCATCGCAACTGATTGGGCTTCACTCTGATTTTGACCTTGATTTAAGTCTCTAGGGTTATTATTACACATTGCTTCCGCATCATTGGCCTTGGCTTTTAGAAAATCCACATCCTGAGCCGTAACGATAGAATGATAAAAACTAAATTCACTATCTAAATGTAAACCTAAAAATCTATTTCTCGCCCCATGCAAAAATGTTATAGAATTTTTAATATTATTTGTTGTTATATCTGTATCGCTTCCAACAGGTCCAGAATTTTTTGCAGAACGCCCAAATATATATTTTTCTTCAGATCCATCATTATTTTTAATCGACATTTCCATACTGTACGCATTTGAAGCGTGCTTCCAAAACTCTTCAGAGCCATTTTTTTTATATTTATCTACTAAATTTGAAAAACATTTATCGGCAGGACGTTGAATAATTTCGAGAGTTTTTCCCTCACTTACATCCATTGAAAATTTTACAGTTGGACGAATAATAAAATTTCTTAATTGCTTACAAATGTATTGCTCATCTTTATCAGCTGATGGATTAGATAAAGCAGCGTTGGTTTGGCCGGTAGGTTTTTTATCATCCTGTTTAATACTTGATGTTTCGTATTTTCCTTCATCACCATTTTCTTTAGAATTTAAATCTTCACGCATACTATCGATTGCGGTATGAATTAAAGAACAGCAGTCATGATCACTAAAATCTATTTTTTGATTATCGGAATTTACAAAGCAGCCTTTGGTACCTTCTAAAAGTTTTTCATACGATTCTGCATAAAATTCTGAATAGCTTTCTTTATTTTCAATTATTTTTTCCATTACGGAAATTACTTTCTTCGCATTCATATGCGGCAAATGTCCGACAATGCCATTTACGGTTTCTTTAAATAATTTGATACGAGAATCTGGTGGGATTAAATTAAATGATGATGGAGAAGTTGGTAATGATTGCAAGGACGCTATTTCAAAAGAATCACCTTCTGAAATTGATGAAG
>JAZKFP010000097.1:13777-16256 GCA_040386355.1 Pseudomonadota bacterium
GTGCAGGTGGTGCAGGTGGTGCAGGTGGTGCAGGTGGTGCAGGTGGTGCAGGTGGTGCAGGTGGAAATTGAAATGTAATAAATTTTTTATCACTAATTATATCTTTGCCTACATTACCTTGTAAGCATAATACAGACGCTAATTCACCTTCATTTGATGATTTAGGGACTAAATCTTGTGAGTCAACGCTAATTTGACCCATTGCAGAATGCAGGGTTTTAGGCGGTACACTATTAATCTCTCGAGGCTGAGCAATTGAATTTGCCGGCTCTAAAGATAGTTGCTCCAGCTGAACAGGAAAATCATCATCGTCTGCATGGGATGATTGTGCTTGAACCGCAGGTTGAACTAGAGATGGAAAAGGTTTTGATAATTTAGGAAAAAAAACAGGACCATCTAAATACTGTGGTAATTTCTCTTGAGATTCACGCGTCGATTTTTGTGCGTTAAAAGAATATGGAGTAGAAGATGTAGAAGTGAGTATAGAAACGGTCGCCACACTTAAGTTATTTAAATTAGCTTCATTATTTACATTACGATTTGCATCGCGCATAGAGCCAAAACATTCGCAGAATCTATCCCAAACACTTGAGCTAAATTTTGTATCTTTTGTTTTACTTATTGGTGATGTCTTACCTGTTGGCACAGATCCATCATCAGCTGCTTGATCAGTGAAACAACAAAATAATAATTCATTAATATTCAACACATCACCTACTTCAAGTGTGATGTCTTCCATGACATTTAAATTAGAACTTCAAACATCAGCCACATTAATTAATTTTATTTTTGGAGATTTTTGAAGAGCATGGGTTATAAGCTTTAAAATATTAGGTTGTTACTATTGGTATCAATTTATTTAATTTTTAATAGAGTTTGGGTGATAACAATAGCGTAGAAATTTTTAAAGCCCTTTGATTTCCCAACGATATAGTATTTTGAACCGATCAGTGGAATTCCAAGCAGTATATTTAGCAAAATTTAGGCCTAGAGAAATAAGCTCTGTATTGTTTTTCTAAAAAAGATTTCTAACTTCAAAATTTTCAAATATTAAAAACACAAAAGCCCGCATAAATACGGGCTTTAAAAATATATTTTTTTGGTCGGGACGGAAGGATTTGAACCTTCGACCCCCACAACCCCATTGTGGTGCGCTACCAGGCTGCGCTACGCCCCGATCAAGAGGCGCAAGTGTAATCAACTGGTCTCTATTTGTCGACGAGAAATAATTAACAAGGCGACGGTGGTTGAGTTACTGTGTCGGTTAAATCACGCAATCGCTGACCAGGTTTAAACGTTACCACCCGACGTTCTGTGATACTGGTTTCTTGGCCGGTTTTTGGATTACGACCAGGACGTGCGCTTTTATCTCGCAGCTTAAAATTTCCAAAACCGGATAATTTTACCGAATGTCCTGTCTCGAGTGAAATTCGAATTTCTTCAAAAAAAGCATCGACAAAATTTTTTGCGTCAACTTTGTTTATTCCCATATCTTCAATCAAAGATTCAATTAATTGTGCTTTTGTAAGTGTTGCCATGGAGTCATCCTTTTCATCCACCGCTGTACCGCCCGAAAATGGTTTTCCGGCAAAATGCCATTTGCAAGACATTGCACCTATTGGGAAATCATTCTGCGAGTGGTATTTCCAACATACTATCGTCATTCGTGTTCATAATTATTTTTTTCACGAAAATACGCTGGATACCAACTCCACTCATTTATTTTTCCATGAAAATCTAAGTTGCTCGGCACACTAAATAAGCAGTCAAACATGCACTTAATATGGAGAATAAATGTATAGAATCGTTTTTATTAAAATTATGAATCTTGCAATATCAATTACGAATTATTTATCTCGCAATTGTGCCCCAAACTTATTCTGGACCGCAGATATCAATAACGCAACTTGTTGATTAATCTCTGCTTCTTCGAGTGTTTTTTCCATACTTTGGAAAAGCAAAGAAAACGCTACGCTTTTAGATCCTGTGGCTATATGCCCCCCACGAAAGACATCAAAGATCTGTACCTTGCGTAAAATAGTGTCGCCTTGTTGTTGAAAGGTAAAAATCATATCTTCCGCAGTTACTTTTTCAGGTACAACAAAAGCTAAATCACGTTTAACCGCTGGAAATTTTGACGCCGCAACAAATGAATTAGAAGTACGAGTTTCTAAAGCAGCTTGTTGAATTTCAAATAGAAAAACAGATCCTTCAATGCCTAATTCATTGGACAATTTTGGATCGAGTCTACCTAGCCAACCAACAGGTCGATCATCAATGACAATAACCGCCGATTGACCGGGATGTAATGCACAATGCGCGTGAGATTCCAGCCGCATTGTGCCAACTGCTAAACGATCTAACAAAATTTCAAGATCGCCTTTCACATCAAAAAAATCGATATTTTGATTTTTATAGAGCGCGCCATCGTTGGTTTTTCCAACTACTACACCTGCAACACGCGGCTCTTCACTGATTG
>JAZKFP010000098.1:0-10599 GCA_040386355.1 Pseudomonadota bacterium
TTCCAAACCTGTATGGCAACCGTTAAACAACAAGCTGGCCGTAATTACCCAGCGCCTGTCGCTGCAATGGAAGTAATGCAAAAGCACGCGGGTATGAAGCGTGATCAAGCATTGGAAGTAGAAGGTAAAGGTTTTGCGAAAGTTGCAAAAACACCTGTTGCAAATAATCTCACCGGTTTGTTCTTAAAAGATCAAGCAATTAAAAAAGCAATTTCCAAATGGGAAAAACAAGCTAACACGATTAGCTTGGGCGGTGTGTTAGGTGCAGGAATTATGGGTGGTGGAATTGCGTATCAATCTGCATCTAAAGGCATTCCTATTTTAATGAAAGACATTCGTGCAGAAGCATTAGATTTAGGTGTTTCAGAAGCGGCAAAATTATTTTCAAAGCTTGTTGAACGTAAGAAAATGACACCTGAAAAAATGGGTCAAGCCATTGGTCGCATTCGTCCAACATTGAGTTATGGCGATTTTGCCAATGTCGATGTTGTAATTGAAGCCGTTGTTGAAAATCCAAAAATCAAACAAGCCGTATTAATTGAAACCGAAAAATCGGTAAAAGAGACCGCTATCCTTGCAACCAATACATCTACGATTTCAGTGAATCTATTGGCAAAAGGTCTGAAGCGTCCTGAAAATTTCCTCGGTATGCACTTCTTTAATCCAGTTCACAAAATGCCTTTGGTAGAAGTTATTCGTGGTGAAAAATCTTCAGATGCTGCGGTTGCAACCGTTGTTGCATACGCCAAAGCAATGGGTAAAACCCCAATCGTAGTAAATGATTGTCCAGGATTTTTAGTGAATCGTGTATTATTTCCTTACTTCGGTGGATTTAGCATTTTAATGCGTGACGGCGCTGATTTTGTCGCAGTTGATAAAGTTATGGAGCGTTTCGGTTGGCCAATGGGTCCTGCTTATTTAATGGACGTAATCGGAATTGACACCGGCGTGCACGCTGCAAAAGTTATGGCTGAAGGTTTCCCAGATCGTATGAAATATGACTTCAAAGATGTCTTCACCTTAATGTATGAAAATACACGTTACGGCCAAAAAAATAGCATCGGTTTTTATAAATACGAAATCGATAAAAAAGGTAAGCCCAATAAAGTTATCGATGAATCGACCTACACATTAATTAAACCAATCGTTGCTGAAAAACGTGAATTCGATGATCAAGTAGTGATTGATCGTTTGATGATTCCTATGTGTTTAGAAACCGTTCGTTGTCTAGAAGAAGGCATTGTAAGCACTGCGGCTGAAGCCGATATGGCGCTTATTTACGGTCTTGGCTTCCCTCCATTCCGAGGCGGTGCACTGAAATACATCGACGACGTGGGCGTGAAAAATTTTGTTGCTACCTGTGATCGTTATGCCGAGTTAGGAAAAATTTATCAACCTACCGAAGGCTTACGCAAAATGGCGCAAGAAGGTAAGACGTTTTTTTAAACCTTTTTAATAAAGAGTTTTACCAAATATAAAATTGATTTGACGCAAGACATGCTGAGTTCATTGAACTCAATGACTGAGCTTTAGGTGAGTGGCGGTACCAACAAAATCTAAAGCTCAGTCGCAAAGGTATCGCAAGCGCAAAAAATTTACAGGAGAAAAGCAAATGAGTTTACAACCCCGCGATGTGGTAATTGTCGATGCGGTACGATCTGCGATGGGCCGTTCTAGAAATGGTCAATTTAGAAATGTGCGCGCAGAAAGTTTATCCGCAGCACTCGTAGAAGCTATTGTAAAAAGAAATCCAAAATTTGATCCAAATGAAACCGAAGATTTAATCTGGGGTTGCGTTAATCAAACGCTAGAACAAGGTTTAAACATCGCGCGTAACGTTGCGGTATTGGCAAATCTTCCACGTTCTGTTGCAGGTCAAACTGTTAACCGTTTATGTGGCTCTTCCATGCAAGCATTGCATGCAGCAGCCCAAGCCATTAATTCAAATTGTGGTGAAGTGTTTATTGTTGGTGGTGTAGAGCATATGGGCCATGTAGCAATGGATCATGGCGTAGATTTAAATCCAGCTATTTCGAAATATGCAGCACGTGCGTCATTCATGATGGGATTAACTGCAGAAATGTTAGGTCGTATGCACGGTATTTCACGTAAAGATCAAGATGAGTTTGCATTACGCTCACATCAACGTGCATGGGCAGCTACTGAATCCGGTGCCTGGAAAACAGAAATCGTCCCAGTATTAGGTCACGATGCTTCCGGTGCTTTAATTGCTTGTGATATCGATGAAGTGATTCGTCCCGAAACCACCTACGACGGTTTAGCAAAACTAAAACCAGTGTTCGATCCTAAAGGCGGTACCGTAACAGCCGGTTCATCATCAGCATTATCGGATGGTGCCTCTGCATTACTAGTAATGTCTGCAGAACGTGCAAAATCACTCGGTTTAACGCCACGTGCAAAAGTTCGTTCAATGGCAGTCGCAGGTTGTGACGCAGCAATTATGGGTTACGGTCCAGTTCCAGCAACACAAAAAGCTTTAAAGCGTGCAGGTTTAACCATCAACGATATTGACTACGTTGAATTAAATGAAGCATTCGCAGCGCAAAGCTTGCCGGTATTAAAAGACTTAAAATTGCTCGAGCAAATGGAAAAGAAAGTAAATCTACGTGGTGGTGCAATTGCATTAGGTCATCCCTTAGGATGTTCAGGTGCACGTATTATTGGAACGTTATTAAATATCATGGAAGCGGAAGGTGGTGAAATTGGCCTTGCTACTATGTGCATAGGAATGGGGCAAGGTATCGCCACTGTAATCGAACGCGTTTAATAAGCCTTTGCCAAATTGTTTTCCAGGTTGTTGCAATGTTTACTCGCATGCTCACATACTTTTCAGTATGCTCCGCTGTCTCGTTCACCTTGCGCCTACTGGAAAAGCAATTTGGCATGCGGCGCTAGATGTCGTTAAAAAATAGCGTAATTCAAAAATAAAAATTTTGATGGGTTGAGATTAGGTTAATAAATTTAATTTCAACATTATCCTAAAAAAGAAAGCCAAAACCAAATTCGAGTCTGTCTTTTAATACTTTATTCTTTTCGTATTTCGTTCAATATAATTCCAAAAAAACTATCAACAATACGAATTATTTATTTCTTTTATGTATGGAGTTGAATCGCTATGTCGGATTCAGATATTGAAACACTGGTAGATTGGAAAACTAAAGAAGCCACTGCAGAAGCAATGATTCCTTTAATCGGTCGTTTGTACCGTGAATCAAATATTGTGACTTCTATTTTTGGTCAGCCCATTATTAATCGTTCGGTGATTGATTTAATTAAAGCGCATCGATTTGCGCGTCAAGTTATTGAGCATGAGTTGTCTTTCACGTTAACTAAATCGTTGCTGGATGAAATTGTTAATTTGCAATTGGCGCCATGTCGAATCGATTTAGGTCATTTATCAAGACAGTATCAAGAGCAGTCTGCTGCAAGTGCTATTTCGATTAAAGATTTTCTACAAGAGAAATTAGCCGGTGCTTTTAAATCACATCAAAAGCAAACGCATATTTCTGAAGATTGCAAAGATGTTGTGTTATATGGCTTTGGTCGTATCGGTCGTTTACTTGCGCGAATACTGGTTGAAAAAACCGGCGGCGGTGATGGCTTACGTTTAAAAGCGATTGTAGTTCGTAAAGGTAAAGCGCCAAATGATTTAGAAAAACGCGCTTCATTATTACGTCGCGATTCAGTGCATGGATCGTTTCAAGGTACGATTTCAATCGATGAAGAACGTAATCAACTCATCGTTAATGGTAATCGAATTCAAATCATTTATTCGAATGATCCGACTACGATTGACTACACGCAATACGGTATTGAGAAAGCGTTAGTGATCGACAATACCGGCGTATGGCGCGATGAAGCGGGTTTAAGCCAACATTTGAAAGCTAATGGAGTGAGTCGCGTATTATTAACCGCACCTGGTAAAGGCGCGATTAAAAATATCGTATTTGGCGTTAATGATTCAATCGTAAATCAAGACGATCGAATTTTATCAGCCGCATCATGCACAACAAACGCAATTGTTCCGGTATTAAAAATTGTGAACGATGCGTACGGTGTGGATCGCGGTCATATTGAAACCGTTCATGCGTACACCAACGATCAAAATTTAATTGATAATTATCATACCGGTTATCGTCGTGGACGTAGTGCACCATTAAATATGGTTATTACGGAAACCGGTGCAGCAAAAGCTGCGGCAAAAGCTTTACCAGAATTAGCGGGTAAATTAACGGGTAATGCGATTCGTGTTCCTATTCCTAATGTATCGCTGGCTATTTTAAATTTAACCTTAACCGCAGAACCTTCTAAAAAAGATATTAATTATTTGCTTCGTTCAATGGCATTGCATTCACCATTACGCAAACAAATTGATTTTGTTTCTTCGCCAGAAGTTGTATCTTCAGATTTTGTAGGCTCACGACGCGCTGCAATTTTTGATGCGGAATCAACTATTGTAAATGGTAAAAGTGCTGTACTGTATTTGTGGTATGACAATGAGTTTGGTTACAGCGCGCAGGTTGTTCGCTTAGCGCAAAAAATTGCAGGTATTGAATATCCAGTATTCCCTGAAAATACCTAATTAAAAATCAGACAGCGTTATTTTCAGATAGCGTTGTCTAATTAAATCTTTCAATTTCAATTCTCATATTTTCGATCGTATTTCAATTTCAACTGTGTTCTACTTTTGCCTCTTTTAGTGCTTCGTGTTATTTAATAATATACCCATAGCGAATGAGAATTAGGTGTTCATCCTGATTTTTTTAATCGCTCATATGTGTTGCATTTCCTTGCATAAAGCTTTGGCTACGCAGCGTCAATGCGCCTTGTGATCAATAAAAAATTCAGGCTTCACCACTTCGTTTTACCTAATGTTCATTCGCTAAGGGTATAGTTTTTCGATAACCTGCTATAACCCTTTTATATTAAATCTGTTTTAGCGTTAGTGAAATGTTGATATTCCATCTAACAAATTAAACCTTACAGCGTGTTTAAATAAGTATTGATATAAAAAAACGATGTTAAAATTATTGTTTTGCTTCTTAAGAGGCATGTGGCCAGTAAGGTGTGGTATAAATATTTTTAATATTTCATTATTTTTTTGAATTCAATCTGAAATTACTTTGATCTATTTTCTATTCATCTCGCACCATAAGTAACTCCGTTGCTAGACTAAATTTTGGAAATTGGAATTAAAGGTTTTAGAGAGTAAAGACGTATGCCTTCGCAATTTGATGTCGTGGTGTTAGGTGCGGGTCCTGCAGGAGAAGGTGCTTCCATAAGAGCATCTAAGTTGGGTTTAAGTGTTGCGGTTGTCGATGAAAAAAAATCGGTTGGCGGTAGCTGTGCACATTTAGGAACTATCCCATCTAAAGCATTGCGTCAATATGTGCGCCAGATCATGAGATTTAATACGGATCCTTTATTTCGCACTTTAGGTGAAGCACGTTGGCTATCATTTCCAGATATTTTGCAGCGTGCACAACTTGTTGTGCAGCAACAAGTAGCTTTACGTACTACATTCTATTCTCGCAATCGTATAGAACTATTTTTTGGGCGTGCTCGATTTTTAGATTCAAATACAGTTGAAGTAAGCTCAGGTGATGGAATTAGCGATACGCTTAAGGCGAACCATATAGTTATTGCTACGGGCTCCAGTCCTTATCGGCCACCTAATGTTGATTTTACTCATCCGCGTGTTTACGACAGTGACACTATATTAAAAATGCAACATACACCACGTAAAATTATAATTTTTGGAGCAGGTGTAATTGGGTGTGAGTACGCGTCTATATTTTCCGCTCTAGGGGTTCGTGTTGAATTAGTCGATAGCAGAGAACGCCTGCTGGATTTTCTTGATCACGAAATTTCTGATGCATTAGGGTACCACTTACGGGAAAATGGTGTTCTTATCCGACATCATGAAGATTTTGAAAATCTTGAATGTACAAGCTCATATGTCACTCTGCATTTAAAGTCTGGTAAGAAAATTCGAGCGGATGCGTTGCTATGGTGTAATGGTCGTTCGGGAAATACAGGATTTCTGGATTTAAAGGCAGCAGGCTTAAAGGCAAATGAACGCGGTCAATTAAAGATAAACGAACAATACCAAACTGAATTGCCGCATATATATGCGGCAGGTGATGTAATTGGCTGGCCAGCATTGGCAAGTGCAGCATACGATCAGGGACGCTCAGTAGGTTCTGCAATTGCCTGTCCGGATGAAACCTATTTTGTGACCGAAGTACCCACTGGAATTTACACCATCCCTGAAATTAGTAGTGTTGGTAAAACAGAACAGCAGCTTACTGATGAAAAAGTCCCTTACGAAGTTGGGATGTCTTTATTCAAAGGAATTGCACGTGCTCAAATTACGGGTGAAACGGCTGGAGTATTAAAATTGCTATTTCATCGTGAAACACTGCAATTGTTAGGTATTCATTGTTTTGGTGATCAAGCTTCAGAAATTATCCATATTGGTCAGGCAATCTTCAGTCAGCAAGGGCAGGCAAACACTATCGAGTATTTTGTGAATACCACATTCAACTATCCTACGATGGCGGAAGCATACCGAGTCGCGGCTTTAAATGGATTAAATAGAATTTTTTGAAAAAAAGTTTAAGGAAAAAAATAATTTTGGCCACAGGGCTATGGAGGCATCGGAGCTTCAGGTTTAGAATCCTGGCTTCACGAGCTAGGAGGCATTGTGTCGCATATTAGATTGTTTCGTCATTACGTCAATTTACCCTATCTACTTTTGGCTGCCTTTGAAGGCGCTGTCTTTTTACTCGCTATTTTTGGTGCTGCATCTATTCGATTTTTTAGTCAGCCACTGGTTTTAGAAGAGCTTGGTTCTCTATGGCCGCGTGCTTGGTTATTCGCAATTGTTATGTTATTGGCAATGATGTCTATGGGAGTCTATCAAGCGCAGGGAAAAGAAGGTTTATCCGGCGTAGTTTTGCGTATGGCTGTAAGTTTTTTGCTGGGCGCAAGCTTGTTATCACTAGTGTTTTATATATTCCCCAGCTTGTTTGTCGGACGAGGTGTTGTAGCTTTATCTACTTTGCTGTCTTTTTTTATTATTTTAGGGGTTCGTATAACGATTACACGTTATCTTGATCCAGCCATCTTAAGTCAACGTATTTTAGTTTTGGGTGCTGGAGAAAGAGCGCGACAAATGATTGACCGTTTGAATAACTCTGAAGGAACCCCTGGATTAAAAATACTTGGATTTGTTTCAGTTTTTTGTGAGTCAATTCAAATTGATGCGGATCATATTATTGGTAAGGACACTGAATTAAGAGAGTTAGCGCAACGTCACCGCATTGATGAAATTGTGGTTGCTATGGATGATCGTCGCACTAACTTTCCGACCGATGACTTATTAGATTGCAAATTAAGTGGGATTGAAGTGGTTGATATTTTAACTTTTTTCGAGAGAGAAACTGGGCGAGTTTTAGTAAGTCAGCTTCACCCAAGCTGGTTTGTGTTTTCTGATGGCTTTGCACAAAGTAGTTTGAAAACGGGATTAGTTAGATGTTGCGATATTTTAGTTAGCTCACTGCTTTTAATATTAACTTGGCCCGTGATGTTGATAACTATACTAGCAATTAAGATTGAAGATGGAATTTCCGCGCCAGTTCTCTATAAACAAAAGCGGGTTGGTTTAAATAATTTACCTTTCTTTGTCTACAAATTTCGAAGTATGCGCATCGATGCTGAAAAGGGTGGAGCGCAGTGGGCACAAACTAATGATGACCGTATCACTCGAGTCGGACACATTATTCGAAAATATCGTATTGATGAACTTCCGCAAATTCTAAATGTCTTGCGAGGCGATATGGCATTTGTTGGCCCTCGACCTGAGAGACCAGAATTCGTTAGTCAACTAGAACAGAAAATACCGTACTATGCTGAACGACATAGAGTGAGGCCTGGAATTACTGGTTGGGCACAATTGAAATACCCTTATGCTGCAACTGATAAAGATACTGAAAATAAACTTGAGTTTGATTTGTACTATGTAAAGAACCATAGCCTATTGTTAGATGTCCTAATAATCTTGCAAACAGTAGAAGTTATCTTGTTTAAGAAGGGATCACGTTAATTAGTTAGATTTATTTTAATAGGAATACACCAACTATTAACAAATCTACTGGTTTTAAGCTGTTTTTTAAGCGCTGTCCTCAGTACAATTGCCCCCGATTTAGCCCTACATTTGGACAAAGGAGATTACATGGTATTGGAAAAAGTAATTAAGAGACTCTCATTAGCAAAGCTTTTGAAATCCTTATTTTTTACCTTAGTATGCTGTGTTGGAATTTCAGTCACATCCCTTTCTTTGGCAGCTCAGCCCCCATCTCCCGATAAAAAACCTACTCGTTTGTTTGATTCAAGCCAATATTATGATGGTGATTATATTATCGGTGTGGGCGATGAGGTCATGATCAACGTATGGCGTAATCCTGAATTATCTCTAACTGTACCAGTTCGTCCTGATGGAAGTATTTCCGCTCCTTTAGTTGGAGATATTAAAGCAGCGGGCAAAACACCCTCTGAATTGAGCAAAATGTTAAAAGATCGGTTACAGCAATATGTGCGTGATCCCGAAGTTAGCGTTATTTTAACAGGCTTAAATAGTCATGAATATGTTTCACGAGTACGAGTGACAGGCGCTGTTAGGAATCCAGTGTCCGTACCGCATCGTATGGGTATGACCGCATTAGATTTATTACTTGATGCGGGTGGATTAAATGAATTCGCATCAGGTAATAAAACTGTACTTTATAGGAAGCTACCCGATGGAACCGTTAAATCCTTACGTATTAAAGTTGAAGATATTTTGAAAAAAGGCCGTTTGGAGACTAATGTTCTGTTGCGTCCAGGTGATGTTCTCACTGTACCCGAAAGCCTCTTCTAATACGTTTGTTTAATGCAGTTTGGATAATGATGAAACTTTTAGTCGACGGTGACCCAGTGTGAATATTTCATTAGATCAGCTATTGCCTGTAGTGCAAAAAGAAGCAACCGCAAAATTGCCCTTAATGGTTTTTGGTTTCGCTCTGATTGCGGTTATCGTCGCCATAATAGGTTTTCATTGGCCTAAATTGTATTACTCTTCAACCTCGTTGTACGCAGATCAGAAAAACGTTATTCGCCCTTTAGTTGAAGGGCTAACAACCACCACTCAAAATATCACTCAAACTGAAGCGCGGGAATTAATTTTTAGTAGAAAAATTATGAATCTTGTTCTTATTGAAGGAGGTTGGGCGGATAAGCCGTTAACTCCTAATCGTAAAGAAGAAATGATTAACGAGATTAAATCGAGAATTGAGGTTACTACAACAGGTGATACAACTCGCATTGAATACAGTGATCAAGACCCAAAACGCGCTTTTAAAGTTGCCTCTGCAATTGCTCAATTTTTTATAGAGGAAACATCTGCAAGCAAAAAACGTGAAAGCCGTGATGCCTTTACATTTATCAATTCCCAAGTTGGCGAATATCATAAAAAATTAATTGATGCAGAAGATCGTTTAAAACGTTTTCGTTCCGATATGGTGGATTCAAGACCTAATCGACAAGCAGAGGTGTATCAAAATATTAATCGTCTAGAGCAATCTATTCAGCAAGCAGAATTAGATCTTAAAGAGGCGATTATTATGCGAGATTCAATTGCTGGTCAGTTAAGTGGAGAATCATCAAAATCTCGTGGTGAAATTACGGCTTCTGTATACCGAGAAAAATTGCAAGAACTTCAAGATCAGCTTGATATTTTGCGTTTGAGTTATCATGATTCTTATCCAGATATCGTGCGTCTTAAGCAACAAATCATTGATATTCAATCAGCGGTTGATAAAGAATCAAGCTCTCCATCTTCCAGTAGACCTTATGGTGGAAGTTCTCTTCAAGGCAATGATTCTGCTGCAGGCTACACCACATTGTATGAAAAACTTCGTAGTGAACAATCAGTAGTTTTAACAAATATTGAAACCTTCAAAACTCGAATTAATGAATACCAATCTCAACTTGCTAAAGAAAAGCAACGTGCTGGAAAAATGAGTCAAGGCGAAGCAACCGAAGCTGAACTTATTCGAGGCTACGAGGTAAACAAGGCTATTTATGATGATTTGCTTCGTAAAAGAGAAGAAGCGCGGATTACGATGACGTTGGATTCACAAAAAAGTGGTCTTACTTACAAAATTCAAGAACCAGCGAATCTGCCTGTTGTTCCTAATGGCTTGCGATTTATGCATTTCGTAATTGCAGGTCCTGTTCTCGGAATTTTGGGACCATTAGGGTTATTGGTTTTGTGGTTAATCCTTGATCCTAGAATTCGTTCCCATAATGTTTTAAGTGAGCGCATGCAATTGCCATTATTAGGTGTGATTCCTTATGCAAATACCATTCATATGAATCCAGTTGCCCACAAAATGGCTATTATCACAACAGTGGCAGTTGTAGGTGCAGTTTACGCAGTTTTGATTTGGGCTCGGCTTTCTGGTAACGAAGTGGGCGTTGAACAATGGCTGCCTCAGTTAGGGGATAAGTAATGTCAGCAGAACGTTCGGATAAATC
>JAZKFP010000099.1:0-2908 GCA_040386355.1 Pseudomonadota bacterium
GCAGAGATTGTGGCATAGAGCACCGAAAATGGATAGTGAGCCTCCACAGAATGTCTTCCCGGGTGTTGCGATTTTCGCTCACCGTGCTCACATACTTTTAAGTATGCTGCGCAGGCTTCGCTCTAACCGCGCCTACGGGAAAACCATTCTGTGTTCGGCTTAAAATCTGACTTAACATTCTTCTCTGTAAAAAATTTTCCGGACAAACATCGTGAATGATGAATTTTGAAAATTACATGTGCTAAGAAAATGCAATTTTAAACATTTAAATTATGCTTGCATGAAAAATGAAAGATTTATGTAGGGGCGAAACATTTTTCGCCCGCGTTAAACGCTGCCAATTGCTTATTAAATATTTGAAACGTGTTTTGGAAAATCTCATTTGCGTTCGCTGTATACCCGTAGCCTTTGCATTTTAAAATGAATTATTCTTTGGTTTCAGGCAAACGGTCTAACCATTTTTCGCGATCAAACTGCGTTTTACTTGGAAGCACAGGCACGGTAGGTTTAGCGCGAATCATTTGATGTTTTCGTTCATTAGCCTGCGCAATTAATTTAGGTATTAACCGCGCTTCCGGTAAATTGTCCCAATAATAACGTGGCATTTCTTTCAACATTGCGTTTACTTTTAATCGCGCAGGATTAAAAATATGTGCGTAGTACGTTAACCAAAATTCTTCAATCCTATCTTCTGCTGGAGCTTGATGTTTTTCAGCGCCAAGACCAATGTATAATTTTTTTTGATCCCAATACAAACTTTGGTAAGGCGTCAAAATAGCCCAATGCGTATTAAAAAAGCGTTTTACAAAAAATGCAGCACTCAATTTTAAACTGTAATGTTTAGGTTCAAACCACGAAATAAAAATTGGAACGGTAATGGAATCTATAGTGCATTTGCATTCACGAAATCGGACAAAAGCTTTTATTTTATGTACTTCCCGACCAACCTGTTTAGCCATTTGATTGGCAGCCCAAACGTCATCGTCCATAGCAATGTGTAATAATTTTTTTTGCGTTTGAAGTCGCCAAGCGATGCGATATAACAAGGCGTAGCGCTGCGGATCTTTATGACAACTCACTGTATTGGCTAATGAAAAAAAATCTGCTGGAACGGTAACGGTACTGAGTTGAGCAGACGGTATGGATTTGTTTTCTGCGAACAGATCATCTTGCGCACCAACACGCCACGTAACCTGTTCGGGTGCAATCTGCGCTTGCAGTAATTGCCGAGCATAGGCGCGCCAATGTGCAAAATCGTCATGTTCCGGCAGAGTTATACCAATCATGCGAACAAATCCAATTGAACTGGCGCTGGCACAAAATGTTGCCGTAATTCTGCGCTATCTAGCAAGGTTGGTGAGGGGTGATGATCCAAGGTACAAATAAAAGGCGATACTTTTCGAAGGGAAACACGTATTTTTTTTAAATCATCTAAACGTAATCCTTGTTGACGACGACTCTTAATAATTCGTTTCACATTAATTGCACCTAACCCTGGAACCCGTAAAAGCTGTTCAGCACTAGCGCGATTAATATCAATTGGAAAAAATTCTCTATGCTGTAATGCCCATGCAAGCTTCGGATCAACGTTCAAATCCAGCATGCCGTTTTTGCCACCGCTCACAATTTCTTCCACATTAAATCCATAAAAACGTAGTAACCAATCGGCTTGGTATAAGCGATGTTCTCGAACTAAAGGAGGAGATTGCAACGGGAGATGCTGACTGGAATCTGGAATCGGACTAAACGCGGAATAATACACACGTCGTAATCCAAAACCTTTATAAAGCGTTTGACTCGTCGTTAATATTGTTTGATCAGGGGTAGTGTCTGCACCAACGATCATTTGCGTGCTCTGCCCACCCGGTGCAAAACGTTTAGGCTTCGTGATTTTTACTAAATTATGATTGGTTTTAGGCGCAGATTTATGTTCGGTAATGGTGTCCCGTAAGGTGGCCATAGTTTCGTGAATAGCGGGTAAATCTTTTTGTGGAGCTAATGTTTTTAAACCCTGAGCAGTAGGCATTTCAATATTTACGCTCAAACGATCGGCGTAAAAACCAGCTTGTTGAATTAATCGTTCATCGACATCAGGAATTAATTTTAAATGAATATATCCTTTAAATGCGTGTTGTTCTCGCAAAGTTTTTGCAACTTGGATAAGTTGTTCCATGGTGTAATTTGGATCTTGAATAACACCTGAACTTAAAAACAAACCTTCAATATAATTACGTTGATAAAAATTCAAAGTTAATTGAACCACTTCTTCGACACTGAATCGCGCGCGTTCTACATTGCTGGAATGACGATTCACACAGTACAAACAATCATAAATACAAAAATTCGTGAGCAAGATTTTTAATAATGAAATGCAGCGACCATCGGGCGCATAACTATGACAAATACCCATGCGCTCGGTCGAACCCATTCCTTTTTTTGCACGCGAATCTTTACCACGTGAATCCAAACCTTTTGCTCCACTTGATGCGCAAGAGGCATCGTATTTCGCGGCATCTGCCAATATTGCCAGCTTAGCGATTAGCTCCATTGGACTTGCCTCTTTTCTGTAATAGGATTCAAATACTGTATATTATTACAGTGGTTTTGGCAATCCTAAAGAACAATATCGCGCTCTTTTTCCATGGTGAAATGTTTTATGAATGATGTTTTGTGAAAAGGCACATGCGGGCGAAAAATGTTTCGCCCCTACATAATTCGTTGAAGGTAGGGGATTATGGTTAGGTCGGGTATCATAATAAATTTACGTAAATCTATACCTAATTTATATAGGTTATGGTTAGTGTGTAGGGGCGAAACATCTTTCGCCCATCTTAAACGCTGCCAATTTGCTTATTCAATATTAGAAAAGTGTTTTAGGAATTCCCATGCACCGCTACCCACCACAAAT
>JAZKFP010000100.1:0-10153 GCA_040386355.1 Pseudomonadota bacterium
ATACCGCTCTTTGTTTTTATAAAAAGCGGTATGTGAGCAGGCGAAGAGCGCAGACACAAAATGTTTTGTGACAAACATTTTACAGGGAAGCGATTATGGAGTAGGTATTTTTCTGCAGTACTGCCTATTTTTTATTGAGGCGGTTTATGGCAAATCAGCAACGTGTCGAGCGAGTTGCCGATCAAATTCAGAGATTATTAGCGCAGCTTCTTCAGCACGAAGTGAAAGATCCGCGCATTGGTTTTGTAACCGTTTCTGAAGTCACTATCAGCAAAGATTTATCCTACGCTGACGTGCAAGTGTCATGGCTTGATAAAGAATCGCCAGAAGAAATTAAAAATGGTTTAGCTGCGCTTGCAAAAGCTGCGGGTTTTTTACGCTCCTCACTTGCTAAATCAATTCAGTTGCGTGTGATACCGAAATTACGTTTCCACCACGATACAACGTTAAAACAAGCGTTTCGTATTGAGAGCTTGTTACGTCAAGCCAATATCCCAAAGCTAGATTCGGATTCTGATTCATCTGAATGAAACCTCAAAGATCCTTAACTGGAGTGCTTATTGTCAATAAGCCTTCAGGTCCAACGTCTAATCGTGTTCTGCAACGTGTTCGTCAATTGTTTAATTTTAAAAAAGTCGGTCATACTGGATGTTTAGATCCGCTTGCCAGTGGTGTACTGCCGGTTTGTTTTGGCGGAGCAACTCGATTGGCTGAGTTTATGTTGGCCGATAATAAAGTCTATGAAGCAGACATTTGTCTTGGCATAACAACCACGACCGGTGATGCGATGGGTGAAATTGTTGCTGAGCAAACACCACCCGATATAAGCGATGAATTTCTGCAAGATATTCTTGCTTCATTTGTTGGCACGTCAGATCAGCAAGCGCATAAATATTCCGCATTAAAATATCAAGGTAAACCTTTATATGCTTACGCTCGTGAGGGAATTGAAGTCCCAGCAAAGCATCGGCAAATCACTATTTCTTCTATTCAATGGCTTTCTCGGCTATCCAATAATGGGTTTAAAATTCAAGTTAGTTGTAGCAAGGGTACGTATATTCGTAGCTTGGCTGAGGATATCGGAACAAAGATTGGTTGTGGCGCGCATTTAATAGGATTAAAACGAATTCAATCAGGTATTTTCCATATAAACCAAGCACTGAATTTGGATGTATTAGAAAATCTTTCAGTTGCTGAGCGTGAGCAGTTTTTATTGCCAGCGTGGGATGCAGTGCCGCATTTAAAAAAATACGCGATGCCAGATGCTTTAGCACACGAGCTATTAATTGGTAGAGCGGTTGAATCAAGTTCAATAGATTCTAATTATCCAACTGAGCACATTGTTTTAATAACCGAAGCCCAGCAATTTTTAGGTTTAGGTCGTATTGAGTCGGGAAAAATTTTTCCATGGCGAATGATGCCAAAAGAAAAAATATTCGAAAGCCTTCCTTGAAGTTTTACCACATACCCGTAGCGTTGAAAAATTAGGGCGCTTCACGCGCGCCGCGACTAAAGGCAGCGGCCGGACAAGCGTAGCGGTGAAGCATAAAGATTTTTTTTCATTCGCACGATGCCTTGATGCCACGTAGCCAAATCTTTACGTCAGGAAAGGCAACACAGCGAGTGGAAAAAAATATCATGATGAGCACCTACTCTTTTTTAAAAAGCAAAAGGTCAGACGCTACGGGTATAGATTGATTCATACCCAGGACGCGGATACAATCGCGCCCTAGCTGTATCCATGCGTGGCTAATGAAAGAAAAAGCATGTTGATTCGTTCTCTAGAGCGTATAGTGAGGAAATAGTATGTCAGTTACCGTTGAAAGAAGAAAAGAAATCGTAGGTTCCTTTGGTCGTAAGGCTGACGATACCGGATGTCCTGAAGTTCAAGTCGCACTTCTTACAGAAAATATTAATAATCTACAAAGCCATTTTAAAGCACACTCCAAAGATCACCACTCACGTCGTGGTTTGATCCGTATGGTTAATCGCCGTCGTAAATTATTAGATTATTTGAAAAGAAAAAATGCACCAGCTTACACAGCTTTAATTCAAGAATTAGGTCTACGTCGTTAATTTAATCGAATACTCTGCTGGGTCTTAAACCAGTATATACCCGTGGCGTATGAAAATTATGTTAAGTGAAACGGTGTAGCATAAAGATTTTTTTTCGATCGTAAGGCGCTTTGACGCTGCGTAGCCAAAGCTTTACGCGAGGAAAAGCAACACAGTGAGCGGAAAAAAAGATCATGATAAATATCTACTCTTTTTTAAAAACAAAAGGTCATTCGCTACGGGTATATTTAAGCAGTAGTTCTGTAAGCAGTAGTTCTGAAAGTATAAATCCCTGGAAGTTATTTTTTTAGTGCGTTTTTAATGATGCAGGAAAAAATAACTTCCACACAAATCATTCAAATTAATTATCTTTTTATTTCAATTTAAAAACCCTTCACAATTTAAAAAGCATTTTGTAAGGGTCGAGATAATAGGAAAAATGTTTAAGGCGCAACATTGCGCTCTAACTTTAATGGATACGTCATATGTTTAACATCGTTAAAAGAACGTTCGAATTTGCCGGTCAAACAGTAGTACTTGAGACGGGACGCATTGCGCGCCAAGCCACTTCCTCTGTTTATGCCACCATGGGAGATTGTGCAGTTTTAGTTGCTGTCGTTGCGAGTAAACAAGCAGATTCAAGCAAAGATTTTTTTCCATTAACTGTCAACTATCAAGAAAAAGTGTATGCAGCAGGTCGTATTCCTGGTGGTTATTTGAAGCGTGAAGGCCGTCCTTCTGAAAAAGAAACCCTTACTAGTCGTTTAATTGATCGACCCATTCGTCCGCTATTTCCAAAAGGTTTTAAAAACGAAGTTCAAATTTCTATTACTGTGGTTGCAACGGATAAAAAGTTTGATCCAGATATTGTTTCTATGCTCGCAACATCTGCGGCCCTTGCTGCTTCTGGTTTACCATTTAATGGTCCCATTGCAGGTGCGCGAGTCGGCATGATTGACGGCGAATATTTAATCAATCCAGGTTACGACGTATTAAAAAAATCCGATTTAGATTTGGTTGTCGCAGGCACCGAAGGTGCTGTGTTGATGGTTGAATCGGAAGCCAATGAATTAACCGAAGATCAAATGTTGGGTGCAGTTTTATTTGGTCATGAAGCATGTAAATCTGCGATTGCAGAAATTCGTGCTTTTGCAGCGGAAGTGAATCGTCCATCGTGGAATTGGGAGCCAGAAGTTGCAAATACTTCTGTAAAGGCTTGGGTTGAAGAACGTTTTACTTCTGCTATTTCTGCAGCGTACGCAGTAACCGATAAAGCATCGCGCTACAGTCGCTTAAATCAAATTCGTTTTGAAATGAATACTGTTTTTCAAAGCGATGAATCTCTAAAAGATCAACCAGAATTTACTGAAAAATCTTTAACAGATGCTTTTGCTTCAGTCGAGAAACGCGTCGTTCGTCAAAATATTTTAAGCGGTAAGCCGCGTATTGATGGTCGTGATCATCGTTCTATTCGTCCTATCGATGTTCAAGTAGGAGTTTTACCTAAGGTTCATGGCTCTGCGTTATTTACTCGTGGTGAAACTCAAGCATTAGTTGTTACAACATTGGGTGGTGGTAAAGACGGTCAAATTATTGATGCGCTTGAGGGTTCACGTACCGACGCGTTTATGTTGCATTACAACTTTCCTCCGTATTGCGTTGGTGAAGTTGGATACAGTGGCGGTCCAAAGCGTCGTGAAATTGGTCACGGTCGATTAGCGCGTCGTGCATTAGAAAGCGTATTACCTAATCCAGAAGAATTTCCGTACATTATTCGTTTAGTGTCGGAAATTACAGAATCAAATGGTTCTTCTTCAATGGCAAGTGTTTGTGGTGGTAGTCTTTCTTTGATGGATGCTGGTGTACCTTTGCGCGCGCCTGTTGCTGGAATCGCAATGGGATTAGTGAAAGAAGAAAATCGATTTGCAATTTTGTCCGATATTTTAGGTGATGAAGATCATTTAGGAGATATGGATTTCAAAGTCGCTGGTACGGCTGAAGGCGTAACCGCTTTGCAAATGGATATTAAAATCGAAGGCATTACTGAAGAAATTATGGAGCGTGCATTAAATCAAGCGCGCGAAGGCCGATTGCATATTTTGCGTCAAATGGAAAATGGTCTAACCAAATCTCGTGAAGCGGTCAATGAAAATGCACCGTGTTATGCAACTTTCAAAATTAATCCTGATAAAATTCGCGATGTAATTGGTAAAGGTGGAGCGACGATTCGTAGTATTTGCGAACAAACCAGCGCAACCATTGATATCGAAGAAGATGGTCGCGTTAAAGTGTATGGTCAAGACCGTGAAGCAACTGAAGCTGCAATGAAACGGATTGAAGAAGTTGTAGCTGTTCCGGAAATTGGTGCAGTTTATGATGGTACCGTTATTCGTATCGTAGAATTCGGCGCGTTTGTAAACTTTATGCCGGGTATTGATGGTTTGGTTCATATTTCTCAAATCGCAAATGAGCGTATTGAAAATGTGAGTGACTATTTAAAAGAAGGCCAGCAATTAAAAGTTCGCGTTCTTGATGTAGATAATCGAGGAAGGATCAAACTTACCTTAAAAGACATGTAGAGATGGTACCTCCGCATGATTGTTTGCAAGGGTGTTGCCCGGTTGTTTGCCTGCTCACGTACTTAAAAGTACGTTGCGCGGGTTCACTGCCCTTGCGCCTACTTGCGAACAATTCTTCGTTCGGTAATTGAGAGCAATATAAATTTAGAAATTAAATAAGGGCTCATTTTAAGAGCCCTTATTTTATGGGTGGTTTTTTAATTATCGAGTTTTAATATCAGCGCTGTCTGCGTTGCCAATTACTAATACGTGTGCTCGGTTTAAAGCAAAAATTCCGTTACAAATTACGCCAGGTATTTGATTAATTGCTTGTTCGAGTTTTAACGGTTCCGCAATTTTTAATCCAGAAACATCAAGAATAATATTGCCGTTGTCGGTGGTAAAATGTTCACGATATTTTGGAGTTCCGCCAAGTTTAACTAATTCGCGCGCAACTAAACTTCGTGCCATGGGTAATACTTCAATAGGTAGTGGAAAACTTCCTAAGCAATCGACAACTTTCTTTTCATCGACAATGCAGATAAATTTTTTCGCGACATGCGCAACAAGTTTTTCTTGCGTCAGTGCGCCGCCGCCGCCTTTAATTAAATTGAAATGTGGATCAACTTCATCTGCGCCATCAATGTAAATTGGTAATTCTGTTACTGAATTTAATTCAACGCACGGGATGCCAACTTTTTGTAATTCCGCTTTTGTTCCAGAAGACGTTGCAACAGCACCACCAATTTTACCGCGGTAATCTTTAAGTAAGTGAATAAACGCGTTTGTAGTACTTCCAGTGCCAATTCCAATGATGACATCGTCTGGTAAATTATCTAAAAATTGTAATGCAGCTTTCGCAGCGTTTTGTTTTGAGCTGTCAGTTAATTGAGACATGAGAAGAGAGTCCTTGTAGACGTTGATATTTCATAAGCAAAGTTTCATGGTCTTCGATATGTTCGGAATCTAATGGAATGCAATTCACTGGACAAAGAGGTTGGCACTGCGGTACTTCAAAATGACCAACACATTCTGTGCATAAATCTGGATCAATATGATAAATACGTTCACCAGGATAAATTGCATTATTCGGACATGCCGGCTCACACACATCACAATTAATACATTCTTCGGTGATTTTAAGAGCCATATTTTATCCACCTTTATTTTTCTGAATGCGTTGCATTAAAGGTTGAACCACGTGCTCGCTTACAAAGGGCGTAACGTTTCCGTTATAAAGTGCAACTTCTCGCACAAAAGAGGAAGAAATGTAAGAAGTATGTGTATTTGTTGGTAAAAAAAAAGTTTCAATTTCTGGTGCTAATTGTCGGTTCATTGCAGCGAGTTGAAATTCAAATTCAAAATCAGATACTGCGCGTAAACCTCGCACAATAAATCGCGCGTTTTGCTCATGTGCAAATTCAATCAATAAACCTTCAAAGCCAATCACCTTAATATTTTTTACATTTCGAACGGCGGCTTGAATTAAAGCGACACGTTCTGGCAGCGTAAATAAAGGGCTTTTTTTTGGATTGGCTGCCACTCCTATAATTAAAGTGTCAAATGCTTTTGCCGCGCGTTCGATAATATCTTGATGGCCCAAAGTAATTGGATCAAAAGTTCCAGGGTAAATTGCAAGATTACGCATGTAGTTCTCCATTGACACGGATGTTTAGTATGTCACACTAGCGGGCTATTTTCGCGCAGGCGATAGATCGTCCGCAAAATGATTTTCTCGTTAAATGCCATTTAAAGACTTAAGTATTTTGCTTATTCGCCTGCTCACATACTGCTCTTTGTTTTTATAAAAAGCGGTATGCTGTGCGGGCTTGCTGTGCAAGCGCATACAATAAATGCATTTTGCGATTAATATTTTTGATTTAAAACAGATGTTGGCGGAGTCCACAAGTGGAACAGTTATCAGGCGGCGACATGTTGATTCGCTCTCTTCAAGAAGAGGGCGTAAATCTCATTTTCGGATATCCTGGAGGCGCATTACTCCATGTGTATGATGCGATTTTCAGACAAGATAAAATTCAACATATCTTAGTACGGCATGAACAAGCAGCTGTTCATATGGCTGATGGTTTTGCGCGCGCGTCGGGTAAGCCCGGCGTTGTGCTTGCTACTTCAGGTCCGGGTGCAACCAATACAATTACCGGTATTGCAACCGCTTATATGGATTCCGTTCCGCTTGTTGTTATCACAGGTCAAGTGGCGAGTCATTTAATTGGTGAAGATGCTTTTCAAGAAACCGATATGATTGGAGTTTCTCGACCCATCGTAAAGCATAGTTTTATGGTGCGTCACGCAAAAGATATCCCTTTAATTATCAAAAAAGCATTTTATATTGCAACTTCAGGTCGTCCTGGTCCAGTCGTTGTCGATATTCCTAAAGACATGACAAACCCAACCGATAAATTCGATTTTGAATATCCGAAATCGGTTTCTATGCGTTCGTATAATCCAGTTGTAGATGGGCATCCGCTGCAAATCAAAAAAGCAATTGATACAATTGTTGCTGCTAAAAAATTAGTAATATATGTAGGTGGCGGCGCGCAGCATGGTCAGGCACATATTCATCTTAAGAAATTTGTAGAACGTTTAAATGCGCCTGTCGCTATGACATTGATGGGCTTAGGAGCATTTCCCTGTACGCATCCGCAAGCTTTAGGCATGCTCGGTATGCATGGTACATATGAAGCAAATTTTGCAATGCATAACAGTGATGTAATCCTTGCGGTTGGTGCGCGGTTCGATGATCGCGTGACAAATAATGTGAAGCATTTTTGTCCAGACGCAACGATTATTCACATTGATGTTGATCCTGCTTCAATTTCAAAAATTATCAGCGCTCATATTCCAATCGTTGGATCGGTTGAATCGGTTTTAAAAGATTTAAACTCAGCGTTAGATAAAAAAACCATCGATAGAGAACGTTTTAAAACCTGGTGGAAGCAAATCGAAAGCTGGCGCAATCGTCGTTGTTTAGATTATCCGAAAGGTGAAGGTCAAATAATCAAGCCGCAACGCGCTATTGAATCCTTGTATCGAGCAACCAAAGGCGAAGCTTTTGTGACTTCTGATGTGGGTCAACATCAAATGTTTGCAGCATTGTATTACCCGTATGATAAACCTCGACAATGGATTAATTCCGGTGGTCTTGGAACGATGGGATATGGTTTGCCAGCGGCAATGGGTGTGCTTGCTGCAGCTCCAGGTTCTGTGGTTGCTTGTGTCACAGGTGAAGGCAGTATTCAAATGAATATTCAGGAGTTATCCACCTGTCTTCAATATAATTTTCCGGTTAAAATCATTAACCTAAATAATCACTATTTGGGAATGGTCAAGCAGTGGCAAGATATGCAATACGGTGGTCGTCATTCATCATCTTCGTACGAAGATTCTCTGCCTGATTTTGTAAAACTTGTTGAATCTTATCATCACGTTGGTATTCGAGTTGATCGTTTAGATGATCTAGATGCTGCGATGGATGAATGTTTTCGAATGACAAATCGCTTAGTGTTTATGGATATTCATGTTGATCCTTCTGAGCATGTTTATCCTATGCAAGTGCGTGATGGGAATATGGCCGATATGTGGTTGAGTAAAACGGAGCGCACCTGATGCGTCGTATCATTTCAGTTTTATTAGAAAATGAAGCGGGAGCATTATCCCGCGTTGTTGGTTTGTTTTCACAGCGTAATTACAACATAGAAACGCTTACGGTTGCGCCAACCGAAGATCCTACGTTATCTCGTATGACCATAACTACGAGTGGTTCGAATCATGTCATTGAGCAAATTACCAAACAATTAAATAAATTAATTGATGTAGTAAAGCTTGCTGATCTAACAGAAGGCACGCACATTGAGCGTGAGTTGATGTTGGTAAAGATTCGAGCAGTTGATTCTGAGCGCGCTGAAATTAAGCGAACTGTTGATATTTTTCGTGGCCAAATTGTAGATGTGCATCCTCAAATGTATACCATTCAGCTTGTTGGTACGACAGAAAAGCTCGATGCATTTATTGAATCTGTTGGTGCAGCTTTAGTTTTAGAAGTGGTGCGTAGTGGTGTTTCCGGAATAGCGCGTGGCGCCCGCACCT
The DNA here is from genome assembly GCA_040386355.1 of Pseudomonadota bacterium. Taxonomy (GTDB): domain Bacteria; phylum Pseudomonadota; class Gammaproteobacteria; order Pseudomonadales; family UBA6940; genus JAZKFP01. Next base: position 8,721 of record JAZKFP010000100.1, read on the forward strand.
TGTCTTTAGTCCCCAATCCAGTTCGAGTTTCTTCCTAAATTTTAAAGAAGAAATTTTATTTTATCCGCAGAAGTGCCGTAACCGTTGGAGAACATTGATGGAAGCTTTATACGATAAAGATTGTGATCTTGGCATCATTAAATCTAAGAAAGTTGCAATTATTGGTTATGGTTCACAAGGCTTTGCGCACGCAAATAACTTAAAAGATTCTGGCGTTGATGTGGTTGTTGGTTTGCGCGGTAATTCATCTTCAGTTGTAAAAGCTAAAAATGCTGGCCTTAAAGTAATGGATGTTGCAGAAGCTGTTGCAGGCGCAGATGTAATCATGGTCTTAACACCGGATGAATTTCAATCTCAATTATATAAAAATGAGTTAGAGCCTAATTTGAAAAAAGGCGCCACTCTTGCGTTTGCGCATGGCTTTGCAATCCACTACAACCAAATCGTTCCTCGATCAGATTTAGACGTCATTATGATTGCTCCAAAAGCGCCAGGTCATACAGTACGTTCGGAATTTGTAAAAGGCGGTGGTATTCCTGATTTAATTGCTATTTATCAAGATACTTCTGGTAGGGCGCGGGAGACAGCTCTTTCGTATGCCTGTGGAATTGGTGGTGGCCGTAGTGGAATTATCGAAACAACTTTTAAAGACGAAACTGAAACCGATTTATTTGGGGAGCAAGCTGTTTTATGTGGTGGTTGCGTTGAATTGGTGAAAATGGGTTTTGAAACTTTAGTTGAAGCTGGATATGAGCCAGAAATGGCTTACTTTGAGTGTTTGCATGAATTAAAACTTATTGTCGACCTTATGTACGAAGGTGGTATCGCAAACATGAATTATTCTATTTCCAATAATGCTGAGTACGGTGAATACGTCACTGGACCAAAAATTATTAATGAAGAATCTCGCAAAGCTATGCGTCAAGCATTAAAAGAAATTCGTGACGGAGAATACGCTAAAAAATTTATTGCAGAAGGAGCGTCTAATTACACTTCTATGACAGCTTATCGACGCAATAATGCGGCTCATCCTATTGAAAAAGTGGGTGCAAAATTACGTTCCATGATGCCTTGGATTGACGCAAATAAAATGATTGACCGTTCAAAAAATTAAAAATTTTATAGTGTTAAGTCGAATAAATGTTGAGATGCAATAAAAATCTCACGGAGAATAACTTTGTTTAAAGACGAGCCTGAAGATCATTCATCTGAACAGCGAAAGTCTTCATCTAATATTACTTCTTCAATTATGTTGGAGGTCGTTGAAAGTGATACACAGGATGGAAAAAAAGTTCGCAGTCGTGGGATTTTTTTACTGCCTAATGCGTTAACTACAGCTGCTCTTTTTGCGGGTTTTTATGCAATTCTTTCTGCTGCTCAAGGATCTTTTAATCAAGCTGCAGTTGCTATTTTTGTTGCGATGATTATGGATG
>JAZKFP010000101.1:0-2299 GCA_040386355.1 Pseudomonadota bacterium
AAAACGAGTTGAGCAAAGAATAATCTATAAAAATGCCAAAATACTTTTAGCCACTGGCAAAACAGCACAGTACCAAGCACTCAAAGCCAAATTAACAGATTATCCTTTATTACCCTTTTTATTAGCTGAAGAACTCAGAAAAGGTAAAAGTACCGATCAAGATCTTAAAAATTTTATGGAAAAATATTCGGATACGTCAGTGTTCGGCATGATCCAATCTCAATGGTTTAGTCGTTTGGCAGGTCGCGGCAATTGGTCAGCGTATGCAGAAGAGTACGATCGCGTATTACCAACGGGTAATGACTATTTATGCTGGCGTGCTCGTGCGGCCTATGAATTAGGAGAAAGTGCGGCCATTCAACAAGATTGGATTTCAAAATTATGGTTAGTAAGCAATTCTCAACCAAATTCTTGCAACGCCATATTTGATCGATGGCAGGCAAAAGGTTTAATTAACGATGAAATGTATGTTCAACGCATTATTGTTGCGTTGGAAAAGAACAACGTTACGATGGCAAAATTTCTAACAAAATCGATTCGCAATATTTCTTTGCGAAATGATGTTTTAAAGGGAATTGAATGGCATACACGTCCCACCCTTTTAAAACAAGTTGCACCATTAATAGTTTATTCAAATTCCACCACACGACGAATGGCATTAAATGCACTTAATCGTTGGATTAGAGTGGACAAAGTTGAGTCATTAGCCACGTTAAGAAATTATATAAATTCTGGTCGGTTTACTGCTGCTGAAATGGATAAGCAGGTTCCATTTTTTGGTCGGTATTTGAGTTTTTCTTACCATCCCGATGCGTATTATTGGCTTACTCATTCTGATTTAGGAACTGCCGACACTATTTTGCTTGAACGACGAATGATGGTCGCTCTCGATCGAAGAAATTGGATCGGTGCTTATGTTTGGGGAAAAACATTAGAAAATTTTGGTAGGACACAAGAAGACAGTTGGAAAATTGCCAAAGGTGAATATTGGCAAGCCCGTGCACTTTTAAAGATTTCTCAACACTATGGAAAAGATTTAATTGAACAGCGTCTTACGAGTAACACTTCTCATTTTCCAGATGTTAAAAACCTTGGCGTTCACGTAAAACTTCATCGCAGCTCAATGCCCTTTCAAACTGTTTGCCTGGCATTTTGTGAAAAAAGTAATCCACAACAATTCAGTGAACAAGGTGTCGAACTTTTAGATGTAGTCAGTAAAGATCGTCATTATTACGGTTTTTTAGCCAGTGAAATTTTAAATAAACCACTTGCATTAAATGATCAAAAATTAAAATGGTCTAATTCGGCCATGCAAAAATTTTTAACTGAATCATCAATGTCACGCATAGATGAATTTAATATGCTTGGCGATAAAGATCGAGCGCAACGCGAATGGTTTTTTACAATTCGTGGTTTGAAACCTGAAGAACGGTGGGCAGCTGCACGTCTAGCCCACAGTTGGGGTTGGCATTTTCATGCGATTATGACCGCAGCAAAATTTGATGCAATGAATGATTTAGCAGTGCGTTTTCCAATGGCCTTTCAAGACATTGTATATCGACATTCGCAACGACGTCAGTTATCTACCGATTGGGTATTTTCTGTTATCCGCCAAGAGAGCGCGTTTCGTCCTGCGGTTAAATCTCAAGTTGGTGCAACCGGCATGATGCAATTAATGCCCGCAACCGCGCGTCATGTGAGTCGAAAAAATCAATTACAAATGCCCACACCAGCACGACTAGCAGATCCAGATTTTAATATTACGCTTGGCACTGCGTATTTAAGAGAATTGTTGGACGAGTTTGATAACAACATAGTTATGGCAACCGCTGCTTATAATGCAGGTCCGCATCGAGTGCGAGAATGGCGTCCAATTTTTAGTGCAGAACCTGGTGACATATGGATTGAAAAAATTCCATTTGATGAAACGCGCAACTATGTTCAAAACATATTGGCCTTCCAAGCCATCTACAAACAGCATATGGGACAAATTGTTAGAATGGCGCAGGACATGAATGAAATCAGTCCAAAGAATAGTGGAAGAAGTGCGAAAAATACCAGTCAGTTTGCGAATAGAGAATAATTTGCAAAGCGCAGAATGGTTTTCCTAAACTACTTTTTGTAATATTCTTTAGGTAGTTAATATATATTCAACACGGGCGAAACATCTTTCGCCCGCATGTACTTTCCCACTTAACTTCATTCATAAAATATTACAACATTGAAAACTCATGTGGGTTTGGTATATACCCATAGCGAATGAAAAGTAGGTGTTCATCCTGATCTTTTTAATCGCTCA
>JAZKFP010000102.1:0-2848 GCA_040386355.1 Pseudomonadota bacterium
GTTGTGCATTAGATTGTAAATTTTGCTCAACCGGTAAACAGGGTTTTTCAAGGGATCTTACTGCCGCCGAAATTATCGGCCAAGTGTGGGTTGCTTCACGCATGCTTATTGCGTCCGGTTATTCTTCTAAACCACGACTATCTAATAATGAAATTGAACGGCCGATTACCAATATCGTATTTATGGGAATGGGTGAACCGTTATTAAATTTTGATGCAGTAATCGAAGCCTGTAAAATTCTATTAGATGATTTTGCCTATGGGATTTCCAAACGTCGTTTAACGATTAGTACCTCTGGTGTTGTACCAGCTATGAAACGTTTGTTAGAAACTATTGATGTTGCGTTAGCTGTTTCATTGCACGCACCTAATAATAAATTACGTGATGAGTTAGTTCCGATTAATCGTAAATATCCATTAGAAATGTTATTGGATGTTTGTAAGAGATATGTTGAAAAAGTTGGTACACGCCGTCGTGTGACGATGGAATACGTGATGCTGAAAGATGTTAATGACTCTATCGAGCATGCAAAACAACTCGCAGAATTATTAACAGACGTACCTTCTAAAATAAATTTGATTCCATTTAATCCATTTCCGTACGCACCATATAAAACACCTTCGATGAATCAAATTCATCGATTTCAAGATTATTTAAATAATGCTGGTTTTACGACTACTATTCGTACTACCCGCGGTGAAGATATTGATGCAGCTTGTGGACAACTGGCAGGTCAAATTCAAGACCGTACGAAACGTAGTGAGCAATGGCAGGCGGTAATCTGGCGTCAGCAAAATGAAGCAACACTTTAATAATTATGATGATGCGGGATACACCGAACACAAAATAATTTTCCATGATGAAATATTTTATGAAAATTGTTTTGTGGGAAAGTACATGCGGGCGAATGATTATTGGCCGAATAATTATTCGGCCCTACGCTAACCGTTAAAAATTTAGGTATTGTCGGGAAAGTGATCATTATTTGTAGGGGCGAATAATCATTCGCCCGTCTTGAACGCTGCCTATTGCTCATAAATATTCACAAAATATCTTGTAACAAATATTTTGGCAGGCAGACCATTATGGGGAAGGTATCAATGTCATCTTGGATTTTAGTTACCGGCGGGGCAGGCTACATTGGTAGTCACGTTGTAAAACAATTACTCAAACGTGGTCAAAAAGTTGTAGTACTTGATAATTTATCGACCGGTTTTCGAGAATCTGCTCTAACTGCGGATTTTATTGAAGGTAATGTGGGCGATATAAAATTAGTTAGCGAAATTCTCAAAAAATATTCTATTCAAGAAGTGATGCATTTTGCTGCAAGCACAATTGTTCCAGAATCTGTTTCTAATCCGCTTAAATATTATCAAAACAATACCTGCTGTACGCGTAATTTATTAGAAGCGTGCCAAACAGCTGGTATTAAATCATTTGTATTTTCATCAACCGCTGCTGTATACGGCACGCCAAAAGATGCGTACTGCGATGAAGAAACACAACTTGCTCCTATCAATCCATACGGTGCTTCTAAAATGATGAGCGAGCAAATGCTGCGCGATTTATCATTTGCATCTGGAATGCAGCATGTGATTTTAAGATATTTTAATGTCGCAGGTTGCGATCCTGAAGGCGAAATTGGACAAAGCACTAGAAAAGCAACGCTATTAACAAAAGTGGCAGTGGAAGCTGCGGTTGGTAAGCGCGATAAAATTTCAATATTCGGTACCGATTACGAAACTCCGGACGGTACGGGCGTGCGTGATTATATCCATGTGGAAGATTTAGCAAGCGCACATTTAAAAGCATTGGATTATTTACGCAATCAAGGCAAGAGCGTTACTTTAAATTGTGGTTATGGCCATGGATACTCAGTACGTGATGTTTTAAATGCGGTACAAAAAGCTGCTAATTTAAAATTAAATATTATTGAAGAAGATCGACGTGCAGGTGACCCGGCAATTTTAGTTGCGCGATCTGATCGAGCTCGTACGATTCTTAATTGGACACCGCAATACGATAATTTAGATACGATTGTTGAAACATCATTGGCATGGGAACGAAAATTATTAGCGCGTGATTCGCAATAATTTCAATGTTTCAGAAAGTCTTACCGCCACATATTTTTTGTCTAGAAGCTAGTGAAAAAATGTGGCAGCAAACTTTATCACCTCAATTAGAAAATTTTATTGTCAAAGCTGTTCCTCAACGGCAAGCAGAGTTTCGAGCGGGGAGAAATGCCGCTGCGGAATTACTTCAAAAACTTAATAAATCCACAGAAGTATTAATGGGTTTAAAACGTGAGCCTATTTGGCCCGATGGGGTTATTGGTTCAATTACTCACTGCCGTCCTCAAGATCATATAATTGGCAAATGTTGTGTTGCCATTGTATTAAATGATAATGCATTACATATTAAATCACTTGGAATCGATTTAGAGTTAGCTAAACCATTGGCTGAAAATCTAATTGATAAAATTTTAACGCCATTTGAACAAAGCCATTTAAAAATAATTCAAGCTCAAGAGAGGAATATTGTTCTTGGTCTTTTATGTATGATAATTTTTAGTATGAAAGAAGCGATTTATAAAACGTTGTTTCCATTATTAAATGAATATATTGATTTTTTAGATCTTTCGATTGAATTGGAAATAGATGAAAACTTGCATAATACTTTATTAGTATCTGCAAAGATTATTGCGATACATGAACAAGCTCCAGAAAAATTAAAAGCTATGCAGTGGAAGAAAATGCATATTTGTTGTTTTGTAGATACAGAATGGATTTACAGCGCGGCTTGGATTTGAAGATTAAAAGTAATTTTATTTGTTAACAAATATTTCAAA
>JAZKFP010000103.1:0-2193 GCA_040386355.1 Pseudomonadota bacterium
CACGAATTTGTTTGGCAAATATATCGTTGAAAGAATAATCGTTGGCGATAGAAGTTATAGTTGAGCAATCCGTTGTCAATGCCATCGCAGGCAGAGGCGGGCGTTCTCGTTCAAAGCGATTTAATAATTCAGATGAAAAATGTTGGGCATCACCCGCTGAGCCACCGTTACCACAGGTTAAAATTTTCCCGCCATTTAATAAGGCATTAACAAGTATCTGACCTGCACGTGCAATCGGCATGGGTAATTTTTGCAGAGATTCTGTTTTCAGTGCAATGCTTGCTCGAAACATATTTTCAATGCGTTGAATTGAGTCGTTCATGTTAAAAAAATGTTCCTTTATCAAATATACTAAACGCACGTGAGTTTTCTCGCAAAATGCCATTCGCAAGGCAGTGAATGTCTTGCGAACGGCATTTACAGCATTACTTATTCGTCTGCGCACCTATTTTAAATAGGCTCCGTGGGCTTATTTCGCGTAAGTCTTTCAATCGAAAGACTTACGCTACGGGAGAACCAATATGCATCCGGTATAATAAAATCAAACGCTACGGGTATATATTAAAACTTCTAAAACGCAGCTGGAATCCATTCAAAGTTATAACGCTTTTTCCAAAAACTTTTAAACCAAAGTTGTGCGATTTTGGGTGATTTCTTAGCAAGTATTTCCAGAGAAATTGTATTGATATAAGACTGAGTAAAAGCTTGCTTTGGTGTAACGCCGATTATATCAATTCGAAAAGCATCTGATGAATTTAATTGATTTAAAAATATCCAAACGGATTTATGTATTCGTTTCTGCTTATGATAACTGATGCTTTCTAGAGGAGTAACGTAACTGGAGGTTTTACGATAACGCACTTCAACAAAAACCCACTCAGCACCATCTCGCATAATTAAATCAATTTCACCATATTTGCATTGAAAGTTTTTTTGGTACAGCACTAAACCATGAGTTTGTAAAAAACATGCGGCCATCCATTCAAAAAAACTTCCAACCACTTGCGTTTTCGAGGCCATTTTATTCCTGCGCAACTTTTATTCCTGCGCGATATGGCACCTAAAAAATGGGTGCTACAGGATTTACACTTTTATGCTGCTGTTCACTCATAACATCCGGTGTAACTTGAGGTTGTTCTTCCAATAAAACCGCAACCCCTTTTCGAAACTGTGCCCACGACATTTGACGTTTAATTTGATGATGATTTGAAAGACTCAAATACCCCGTCGCGCCTTGTAGACCAAAATTGGATTCACTTTTTATTTGAGGGTAATGCTGCAAAATAAGATGCGCATCAATTCCTAGTGCATTTAATCTTGAATATTGATTGTGGTCCGTAAGATTCTCACCAAATGTTTGGGTAAGAACTTCTTGGTTTGCTAGAACCCAAGGAATATCTACAAAGGTAATGTGATTTAAATCAGCATTTGCAGAAGGTTCTGTGACCCCGGAATAAATATGTGAAGAAGATAAAATCGGCAATTCCTGTCCGTAATAAAAATCAATCATAGGTTTGATTTGGCGTGCTTCGATTGGTAAAGCAAACAACGCCAAAAAATCTGCATCTTGACGAATTTTTGGTTGAAAGCTAATGGGTATGTTGAGAGTGGATTGCAGCGCTTTATGACGCTTATCACTATCTTGTAATGACAAAATATTTTGTACTTTATCGGATAATAGTTTGTAGTTTTTGTCGTACGAGACAGAATCTAAAACAGTTCCACCTTGACGTTCGAATTCTTCTTTGAATGCTTGATTCAAACGACTACCCAATTCGGTTTCCGGAGCCATTGCAACCGCTCGTCGATAGCCTTGAGCTTTTGCGAATTGGGCCAATTGAACGGCTTCATCTTCTGCACGCAATCCAAATTCTAAATAGGTATTTTGAGTGCTGGGTGGAGTAGTAGAGCTGTAATTTAACGCCACCATCGGTATTTGAATATCTGTTGATTTCAATAATGCATTAAGCTGCTCTTTTTCTAAAGGACCAACCAATGCATCAGCGCCGTCTGCAATCGCGCGTTGATAAGCTGCTTCAACGCCTTGCAGCTCAGTGTCGTAAACACGAATTGAGCTGTTGGGAAATTTCTGCATGTAATCGTAATGAGCAATTAATAATCCACGTAAAACCTTTTCTGCAGCGTCGGTGAAATTACCAGAACGTGGTAATAAAACTCCGATTAATTCAAAAT
>JAZKFP010000104.1:0-2685 GCA_040386355.1 Pseudomonadota bacterium
TAAGATTCTCATTTCCGATAGAGCCTAATTTTGCAGTACCTTGGTATTCTAATGACGTAACACCACGACTCATGGCTTGATTAAAATAATCGAAACGAGTTGGCGTACCAAAGATCCAGTATTTACTTTGAGACGCTTGTGAAAACGTTGTAGCACTTACCTGAAATTTTGAATTAATAGTGGTGCTAGACCATACACCCCATTCCACATTACCCGGTTGAGGAGTTGGGGCTGCAGAAATTCTTTGAGTTTGTATCGATTGAGTTAGTAGTTGAACTCCTGCAATTGGAGCCGAGCCCGTAAAACTCAGTGTGCCGCCGATGTTCGTACTGGACTGTGTTTTTGAAACCGCAAAAATACCTTCTAAATTAAATCCTGTATTAGCAAATCCTACAATAGGATTTGCAGTTCCTGCAAAGCCACCAATTAATCCTTCAACATCCTCGCCCACTAAAAATGCTTCCAAATTTAAATTGCCCGTGTGAGTATCAATACCTGGCAAGACGTTTTCTCTGACTTTAAAACTTCCCATGCCAATTAAATCTGCTTGTCGTACCGAGCCAACCATTTGCGCTTTTAACTGTTGTGTCGCAGAAAATAATTCCATATCTCCATACCAAGAAGCGCTCATTAAATTAATCGTTAAATTTAAGTTTGAATTGGTCAAATTTAAAGGCTGTGCGCCTAAACGGCCCGCTAACATAGGGCCTGTATAGGTTAAATGTGTAATGGTAGGAGCTGCTTGATAATTTGCGTCAAACCAATCATTTTCAGTTTTAGGTCCACGGATCCAAAGCCCAGATGTACCGGTATTTTGCACTTCTAACGGATTAGCAGGATTTAATCGTGCAGCTAATGAACTAGTCCATTTTCCCCATTCAATACTAACGCCGGTGGGTAAAGTTTGAGTAAACCGGTCAGACGCTAACGTTGTACCCGTTAGCGCTGCGCCATACACTCCCACATCATCGGCGTAAAAATGCACATTAGTATCGATACCGTTTTCGATAGTTGAACCACGCAACAAACGTTTATCGGGCAAAGCGGATCCATCGATATCTACCCACGTTGGATTTTGCGACAAAATACCAAAACCATCTTTTGTGCAATTATCAAAATCGGTGCAAGCGGTATTCATTCCAAAAAAAGACCAGCGATCATCTTGTCTTTGTCCGAAGATTCCTGAAAATCCTGCAGCTGATAATGGATCTTCAAACCAAAATCCACCGAGTGCGGTTTCTGCTTTATTACCCGCAAGTTGAATGTGCATAGAACCAGTAGCAGCTAAATATCCTGAACAACCCATGCTATTACAAACTTGTCGAGTTAAACCGTCGGTACGAACATCGTTATCATCCCAAACAAATCGTATTGACCCATCAACTAAGGTGGCTTCTTGTTTTATGTTCCAGTGAATAAAGGCAGTACTGTCGTTTGGATCACGCTGTTGCCAATGCATATCCAGATCAATAATACCGGTGCGCGTGTCGATCATAATGTCTTGCCCCAAATGCGAATCAAATTCAGGTCCTGCTGCATACAAGAGAGCATTAGGCACATCGGTATGAAGTAATTTGACGGAATAAATATAAGCGCCAGCAACTGGAAAAGCATTGGTTCCTAAGGTTGGCCCTGCAATAAAATGATGGGTAGCATTAAGAGAAGTACGCTGAGTTAAATCATTTGGTGAGAAAACCGCTTGCAGTTGGTTGACTGCACCAAAACTGTATTTAATAGCTTCAGCACCAAGTAATAATTCTGCATGAGGACTGACGTTGATTGTGTCAGCCGCAAATTCAGCCGTGTTGTCAAAATTAATAAGTGCAAAGGTATTTGTTCCAGCAAGCCACTCTTGACCACGATCTGCCAAATTAAAAGTTGTAGTGTTCTCTAACGTGTCAATTGCCTGACCAGAAAAAATAACCGGTGCCGCATCTGTACTTGCCGTATGTCGCACCATAATGCCCTGGGTTTTTGAACCCGCTGCTTTTTCAAATAAAGAATTAAAAGTCACTGGTACGGATGTTGGAGCCGGCGTTGGGACGGGGGTTGGTACCGGCGTCGGCATAGGCGTCGGCTGAATAACATTTTTTTCAACAACAGTATTGGTCACTGTATTTTGCACTTCATTTTTTGTGCCGGTAAAAACAGATTCGGTTAACACCGTCTGCGTCGTAAATGTATTTGCAAAAGTATTGACGGAAGTTTTTTCAGAATTCGTGGTTAAGGTGTTTGTGGTAGTTGGTGGCGGCGCTGCTATTGAAGCAGTTGTGGATGTAGAAGTTGGTGTTGAGCTTTTGGTGGTGGTTTCAGTTTGAGTTGCTTGTTCTGTAGATGTTGATTCAGATGTTGCTCCATTACTTTGTTTATCTGCGTCTGTAGAATTTGTGGTTTGAGATTCTTCGGACTTTTCTTCATTATTTTCTTCATTAGTGCTTTCTTCATTGGTTTTTTCTTCATCGGTTTGTTTTGATTCACTGTCACTGGTTTCTTCGCTGGTTTGATTAGCTTTGACTTCAGCTTCCAATGTATTTTCAGGATCGAATTCTGTATTCGCATTAGCTAACGCTTGCGGTGCTTCTTTCATGCCTTGAGGCGCTTGGTTCGCTCCTACTGCTGCATATTGAAACGGCGCATCAACACCCACCAATAATTCACCTTGTGAATTTTCAACGGCAACTTTAC
>JAZKFP010000105.1:0-4155 GCA_040386355.1 Pseudomonadota bacterium
ACACATCCAATTGGGTACGACGCGTTTGCGCGTGCAATTCTTTTAATTGCGTTTCAGCTTCCAGTAAGCTGGCTTTATTTTGTAAGAGGGTTGCGCGTCCACTCGCAAGGTCACTTTGCTGTTCTACTCGAATTTGTTCCTTTTCAAGGTATTCATGTTCGGCAATTAAATTTTTCAACCACAAATTTTTAAAGTCCGCTTCTCGACGTTTGGCTAATGGCAGAATTTGTTCGAATTTATGGATGGATTCCAAGATGGTTTGTGATTCCGCGGTACGTCGGGCAATTTCTGCATGAATGCGTTGTTGTTTGGTTCGATACTCTTCCAGTTGTCCATCAAAAAGATGTTGAATATCCTTAATTCGATCATCTTCACTCGCAAATTTAAGCGTATATAAAACATCGGGCTTTTCATTGACGTTTGCCAGTGCATTTAAAAAAGAACGAGCACGTTCTATTTTTGCTTTGGCTAAAAATAAATTATCTTGTAACCGCACTAAATCCGCATCGGTATTGGTGTTGTCTAACTCAATTAATAATTCGCCTTTTTGAACGGCTTGTCCTTCGGCAACCTGTATTTTTTTAACCGTTGAAATTTCAAACGCTTGAACATTTTTACTACGATCATTTGGAATAATACGACCTTCAGCAATTGCAACCACATCGATTTTTGAAATAATTGCCCATCCCAGGGCAATACCGACAAACGTAATAATCACCCAGGCAATAACTCGGGGTAATGGACTTACTGGGGTTTCTTGCAAGGCTAACGCTGCGGGTAAGAATTGTGCTTCATGCGTTAATAAAGCAGGGCTTTCTAACTGATGACGCTGTTGCCATGACTGTCGCCACACGTGCCGATGTCGATCTAAAATGTCTTTCATGGTATGCCAAATACTACTCATAGCACCCTAGGATTCTTGTTGCTGTAATTTATATAAATGCGCGTACGTACCCGCGTTGGTAATCAGGTGATTATGAGTTCCTTCTTCGACAACAACGCCTTTATCTAACACTACAATACGATGCGCGTGCCGAACCGCCGATAAACGATGCGCAATAATAATCACGGTACGATGCGCACCTATAGCCTGCATATTTTGTTGAATAATATGTTCGGATTCGTAATCTAACGCGCTCGTGGCTTCATCAAAAATTAAAATGGCAGGATTATTCAATAAGGCGCGCGCAATCGCCACGCGTTGTCGTTGCCCACCGGACAATGAGGCACCGTGTTCTCCCACGAGCGTGTCATAGCCTTCTGGTAATTCGGTAATAAAATCGTGTGCTCCAGCAAGTCGAGCCGCTTCCATGATTTTTTCCAAGGGCGCACCCGGATCCGCAAGCGCAATATTGTCGCGGACGCTCCGACTGAACAGAATATTATCTTGCTGTACAATGCCAATTTGTCGTCGTAGTGAGGCAGGGTCAATGACCGCAATATCGATTCCATCAATAAAAACGCGTCCGCGTTCCGGAACATATAAGCGTTGAATAATTTTGGTTAACGTACTTTTGCCAGATCCCGAGCGTCCCACCACACCAATCATTTCTCCAGCATGAATGGTTAAATTAATATTTTTTAACGCTTCAGCACCATCCGGACGGTAGCGAAAAATGACGTCCTTTAAAACAATTTCTCCCTGCACTTGGGGCATCGTAGATTTTTGATCCACGACCTCGGTTTTTGTATTCAAAATATCGCCTAAGCGCTCCATGGATATGCCGACTTGTTGAAAGTCCGTCCATAATTGCGCTAAACGCATAACAGGTTGCGAGACTTGGCCTGCAAGCATATTAAACGCAATGAGCTGACCAATACTTAATTGGCCAGAAATCACTAATTTTGCCCCAAAATATAGAATGGCAAGCGTTACCAATTTACTAATGAGTCCTACGCCACCTTGGGCAAAACTACTCAGCGTATTGGTTCGAAAACTCGCCGAGACATACCCCGCTAGTTGTTGATCCCACTGCCGCGTCCATTGGGGTTCCACCGCCATCGCTTTTAAGGTATCGACGCCACTGATGGTTTCGACTAAAAATGCTTGATTTTCTGCGCCGCGATTAAATTTTTCATGCAATCGGGATTTTAAAATAGGGGTAATAATAAGACTCAAAATAAAATAACAAGGCAGAGACGCTAATACGATCCAGGTGAGTGTCGTGCTGTAATACAACATCACCGCGATAAATAAAAACGAGAAAAAGCAATCCAAAATCAACGTTAAGGTGTTACCCGTTAGAAATGCACGAATATTTTCTAATTCACGCACTCGGGCGACCGAGTCCCCAATACGACGGGCTTGAAAATATCCTAAGGGTAAATGCATTAAATGGCGGAATAATCGAGCGCCTAATTCCACATCCATTCGGCTGGTCGTATGCGAAAAAATATAGGTTCGTAAAAAACTTAAGGTAATTTCAAAAATAATCACAATTAAAAAGGCAAAGCCGATCACATCCAATGTTTTTAAGCTTTGATGCACTAAGACTTTATCCATCACGACTTGAAAAAATAAAGGCGTAATTAACGCAAAAAATTGTAAGAAAAAAGAAACAATTAAAACTTCAATGAGAAATTTGCGGTATTTAATAATCGCGGGGATAAACCAGGAAAAATCAAAACGAGCGGCTTCACGTGTTGAGGCTTGCTGTGACGTCAATAGAATAATGTCATGATTCCAGCGTGCGTCTAACGCCGCTATCGAGAGCGTTTGTGGTCGGCCTTCGATCGGGCAATGAATTAACACCTGATCCGCTTCGACTTTTGCCAAAATGAAAAACGAACCATTTTTATCCTGCGCAATCGCAGGCAAGGGTGTTTTAGACAGACGGTCCGTCTTAACTCGAACACAGCTAACCCTCATCCCGAGTTCTTTAGCTGCGGTTAATAATTCTGGCTGAGTTAATACAGCGCCTACGCGATGTTGATGCGCGATATGGTCTGGGTCGGTTGCAATACCGTGAAAGCGGGCCATCATGGCCAGGCATTGCAACCCACTGTCCATACATCTTTACTTCCAACTTGACGTAATAATCGAATTTAAAGCGGTTTGGTAATCCGGTGGCAAGGTGGTTTGCCCTGCAGTGGGCGGCGTAAACGCAGCCATCGCATTAACTAACGCATCCACTTGTGAGTGTAGCATTAGCTTGCCAGAAGCCGTTTGGAATTGCTCAACTTTAGATTCGTTGCCGTAATCCCATCTTTCAATACTGACAGTATTGCTCGTGCCAATGACTTGAATATTTAAATTACCGTTCGATTTGGTCAACCATAATTGGTCATGCGCAATTCCGGAACCAAATAAGACTTTATCGGAATTAATATTTAATCCATCGGAATCATAATTATCAATTGTGTCTTGTCCAGAACCTAAACCAAATTTATAAATATCGGCACCAACTTGTCCTAATAAACGATCGTTTCCTGCGCCGCCATCTAATGTATCGTTGCCTGCAGCTCCGCTCAATGTATCGTTTCCAGCTCCGCCCTCTAAAAGGTCATTAGTTGCATAACCATACAGGGTGTCATCGCCAGAAGTAGGCAATAGTATTTTCTGTTTGATTTTCGCTTGGCTATACACCGTACCATCAGCAAATTGAATTGTTTCTAAACCGTGAGAAGAGTTTCCATCCAGATAAAAATAATCATTAATAGTGAACTGATCAGTTGTGCCATTCACTTTAATAATTAGATCGTCATACGAATTACGATTTAAAGTAATACCGGTAGTAGTAATTCCACTTCCTAATAAAACTTTATCAGGATTTACTCCGATTGCATCCGTGTCGAAATTATTAATTAAATCCTGACCATATCCTAGGCCAAAATGGTATGTGTCTGAACCTGCCCCTCCAGACAGGGTATCAATACCTGACCCACCATCTAAAATGTCATTAGTAGCGTAGCCATAAAGTGTATCGTTGCCGGATGTCCCTAATAGTATCTTTTGTTTGATTTTCGCTTGGCTATACACCGTACCATCAGCAAATTGGATTGTTTCTAAGCTGTAAGAAGAGTTTCCATCTTGGTAAAAATAATCATTAATAGTGAACTGATCGGTTGTGCCATTAACTTTAATAATTAGATCGTCATTAGAATTACGATTTAAAGTAATACCGGTAGTAGTAATTCCACTTCCTAATAAAACTT
>JAZKFP010000105.1:4255-5067 GCA_040386355.1 Pseudomonadota bacterium
TATCCGGATTTACTCCGAGTGCATCCGTGTCAAGATTATTAATAAGATCCTGACCGTATCCTATGCCAAAATGGTATGTGTCTGAACCCGTACCTCCAGATAACATATCATTACCCGCACCGCCGTCTAACGTATCGTTACCGGCATCCCCATTTAACGTGTCATTCCCGTCTTGACCTTGCAAATTGTCATTGCCATTGCCGCCATAAAGTGCATCGTTTTGTGTGCCGCCTTTCATCAGGTCGTCGCCGTCGTCGCCATACAGCTTATCCTCACCGGCACCACCGACTAAGGTGTCATTACCACCTCTTCCATCGATCCGATCATCGCCCGCAAGGCCGGATAAGGTTTCCGCTGCGGCATAGCCTACAATCGTGTCGTTGCCGGCAGTGGTTGCAAGCACTTTAGTTTTGATGGTCTCAGGCGTCCAAATCGTGGCGTCTGCAAATTGAATACGTTCAACCGCTGCACTGGTGGTGGCGTCGTCGTAGAAATAACCATTGATTTGTAGCCGATCGTTGGTGCCGTTAATCGTAAGAATCAGATTATCACCCGAACGTTGAACACCCACATTGGTGGTGAGCACACCTGCACCAAACACTACTTTATCGATGTTCACATTGACCGCATCGTTATCGTAATTACTGATCGTGTCTTGACCGCTACCGATATTAAATAAATAGGTGTCAGCCCCATTATCACCCGATAAATAATCATTACCCGCACCGCCGTCTAACGTATCGTTGCCGGCATCACTATTTAACGTGTCATTCCCGTCTTGACCTTGCAAATTGTCATTGCCATTGCCGCCA
>JAZKFP010000105.1:5167-17536 GCA_040386355.1 Pseudomonadota bacterium
TCACCCGATAAATAATCATTACCCGCACCGCCGTCTAACGTATCGTTGCCGGCATTACCATATAGAATATCGTCACCTGCGCTTCCCACTAAGGTGTCGTTTGCACTCGTTCCTAACTCTGTAACGCCTGCAACCGGTGTAGACGTTGAAAGTTTAGTTTTAACGATAGTTGGCGTCCAAATAGTGCCGTCAGCAAATTCAATTTGATTGATCGCATAATCAGAAGCGGCGTCTTGGTAAAAATAAGCACTGACTCGTACGTAATCGGTGCTGTTATTGAGTTTCAGTAGCAGGTCATCCGATTCACGAATAAGGGTTACATCGGTGGTGAGGATGCCCGCGCCTAATTGAAGAACATCTACGCTGTTATCCGAGTCGTAATTATAAATACTGTCTTGACCAGAACCTTTGCCGAATTTATAAATATCAGCGCCCGCACCGCCGGTTAAATAATCATTACCTGCACCGCCATCGAGAATATCTATACCCGCACCGCCATCGAGTGAATCGTCGTCTTCATTACCATTTAAGGCATCGTTGTCGTTGCCACCGTATAAAATATCTTTGCCGGTGCCACCGTTTAAAATATCTGCACCTGGATCGCCTTGCAACGTGTCATTACCTGTACCGCCGTTTAGCGTATCGTTTCCCGCTTGACCATATATTGTGTCGTTGCCGTCAAGACCGGATAAAGTATCCGCACCTGCATATCCCACTAACGTGTCGTCATTCGCGGTTGCAGTTTGGACTTTAGTTTTAACGATAGTTGGTGTCCAAATAGTGCCGTCAGCAAATTCAATTTGATTGATCGCATAATCAGAAGCGGCGTCTTGGTAAAAATAAGCACTGACTCGTACGTAATCGGTGCTGTTATTGAGTTTCAGTAGCAGGTCATCCGATTCACGAATAAGGGTTACATCGGTGGTGAGGATGCCCGCGCCTAATTGAAGAACATCTACGCTGTTATCCGAGTCGTAATTATAAATACTGTCTTGACCAGAACCTTTGCCGAATTTATAAATATCAGCGCCCGCACCGCCGGTTAAATAATCATTACCTGCACCGCCATCGAGAATATCTATACCCGCACCGCCATCGAGTGAATCGTCGTCTTCATTACCATTTAAGGCATCGTTGTCGTTGCCACCGTATAAAATATCTTTGCCGGTGCCACCGTTTAAAATGTCTGCATCTGCATCGCCCTGCAGAGTGTCATTGCCGGTGCCACCGTTAAGAGTATCGTTGCCAGCCTGACCATACAGCATGTCGTTGCCATCTAGTCCCGATAAGGCATCCGCAGTTGCATAGCCCCAAAGCGTATCGTCATTTGCTGTTGCGACTTGTACTTTCGTTTTGACCGTTGCAGAATCCCAAGTGGTGCCGTCAGCGAATTTGATTTGATCAATCGTGTAAGCGGAAGCGGTATCTTGAGAAAAATAATATTGCACCGTAAGTGAGTCATCGGTATTTAAAATATTGATTTTTAGATCATTGCCAGAGCGAGTAAGGCTAACTTCGCTGGGTAATACATTGTCTGTAAAAATAATACGATCCAACTGCTCACCAAGTACATCCGAATCATAATTATAAATACTGTCTTGGCCCGAGCCTTTTCCAAAGACGTAAACATCTGAGCCGTTGCCGCCGCTTAAATAATCATTGCCGCCTTTAGCAATAATTAAATCGTTACCATGTCCACCTTCAATGTTATCGTCTGAAGCTGTACCAACAATTAAATCCGATCGTGAGGTGCCTGATAGAGTATGTTCATTTGCTTCAGCAAAACGCACTGTCCAACTACTTAATTCTTCGCTGAATGCACCAAGTTCTGAAGTATTATTAATCTGCGTAAAAAGAAATTCTGTGGCATTCCAATTTAGGCTTGCGAGCTGAGTCTTACCAATGGCACTTAGAAACTCGATGAGATCAATAACTCCTTCGCGTGGATTATTTGAAATCGCTTGCTTAAAAGCATTTTCAATTGGTAAAAAATCCAATGAAAACTGTCCGTCTACCATATTAAATTCTAATTTATCAAAATATGTACTCAAACGAGTTTTCAAAAGAAGTGATTCATAAATATCTGTTTTAAATCGATCGTAAGCTAACGAGATGCTTGCTATTTGCTCCGCGGCTAGACTAACCGTTAAATTACCGGACGTTGAATCAAGCGGTGTAAATCGTGCCTGTCCGTTTGCACCGCCATAGGTAAAACCCATAAAGCGTTCGACAATTCCAAGCTGGTTGATAAAAGTATTGTAAGCAGGAGTTCCAGGAGTTAATCCAGCTAAATCATAAGAAAGGGTTACACCGCTGGATGACAAAGCATTCGCTTGGGATTTAAGAGATTTTAAATCGGATGTATTTGCCCAATTCTCAATAAAGGTATCGAGCTTATCGATCTGTCCTTGTCGAGTAGTTTGTTGGGTGTACGTTTGAACAATATTACCTAATGAAGTTGACAAGCTAATGGCTTCATCTAAATCCCGTACACGACCAGAGCCATTTAAATTGGGCAGGGCTTTAGCTTGGGTGGTGAGAGGAATTTGATCAGTGAATTCTCGATAAAAAGTATTAACTAGTAAATCTAGGTTGGCCGAAGCGCCATTGGTTTCCCCTGTTGCCCCAGTAGTACCGTCGGTTCGGGTAAAAGTACCTGCAGCGGTTTGAATATTTCCATTGCCCAGATCATTAAACACGATTGAGGAATTAACACTAATGGAGGTTATATTGTTTGCGCTGAGAGTCGTTAATTCATTTGCTTGACTTATGCCGTCTTGATTTAAATCACGCCAAATACGTAGATTGGTAAAAACACTATCGGCTGAGTTAATTTTACCGTCATTGTTGGTATCTTCATCTTTTAAAGCATCAAATCCATCTACTGCAAATTGACCATCTTTTTTAATTGTATCTACGCCAAATAGTTCGCGTCCAGTATCAATCGTATTGTTGCCATTACGATCCATTACTAGCCAGCCGTCATCCGGTTTTACCCAACCCGTTCCAGTTTTAATACCATCCGCGTCGTGATCAAATAAGATCACTGTACCGTCGCGGGTACTGGTAGTTTCAATTCCATCACCGTCTAAATCGAAAACTAAAGGATCGCGTCGGGGCGGGACGCAAGCATTTGCACCTGCGCTTGCGCCACCACTGCCTGGTCCACCTGGGGCGCCGTCTCCCTCACCTCCAGCACCTTTGCTCGGATCTTTTTGTGCATCGGGCTCTTGCCAAATGCGAGTGTCATTTAGGTCGTTAATTGAAGCATCAGCCTTAACTTTGTCATAAATCCATTTCTCAAGGGAAACATTTGTTTCCTTTTTATCTGTAGCTTCCTGCCATTTTTTATATTCCTCTCTCCCAAGATTATTATTCCATTTATCCATATTTTCTTGAGCGTTATGTTCTTTTTCAGTCAATCCATCTTTGGGGTCATAGGCCCGTTCGTTAAAATCACCTAACCATTTGGCGATGTCCGCATTAAATCTTTCGGTAAGGCGCGCGCTAGTAAGCGCATGTCGATATGCATCGTATTGATCATTATAATATGGAGTCGATAGATCTGGATTAATCGTCAATCGTCCCAGTTGATCAGCTGCTTCAACTGACTCCCGGCCATAGCTACTAAAACCCATTTTATTTTCTCCGCATTAAATTTGATTTAGCTGTAGTACTGAATTGCTAAGCAGAATGATTGGTGAATTAGAACAGCTGCTTTGCGTTAAATTAAAATATAAGCCTTTTGATATTTTAAATTTTATTTGAACGGGTGGGTTTTGATCATAGAATAACCAAAGAACAAAATATTTATCGTCGACTTCAGAAAAATTTCGTAAATCCTCACCCACCCTCTCTTCCATTAGTTTTTTAGTTATATATGGTGTTTGAATGCACATTTTTAATAATTTCTTTTTTGAAAATTGTGCAAGATCAACTTTAACGATTGTATTCTTAGTTTTTGGTGATGCTTTTAAAATTTCATTTTTTATTGTTCTAGCTTCAAATGAACAGGCAGAAATCAATACGCAAATTAAGCAGGTAACAAAGTTGATAATACTTTTACGATAGAAATTTTTCATGTATAAACCTTAGATTGGTAAGTTTTTAGACAGAGGCAATAACTTCAATTTTTAATGTAATTTCTTATAACGTGTAAAATAATTTTTTGGATGTCTTTAGAATTTGGTAGTCAACGAATGAATTTTAAAAAAATATAAAAATCAACTTTCTCAGAATCATATAACACCAGACTTATTCGATTTTTCATTAGGCCCATACATTCTTAATGCTTTCAATTAAACTTTGATTATTTTTTCTTTATTATTTACAATTTTTCGAAATGAAATTTTGAAAATGCCTTACTAACAACAAGACTTATTAAACAGGGTTTATTTTTTATGAATATTTGAACTATTGAACCCAGCGGTCATTTTAAAATCCCAAGCATATTTCCCTAAAATTCAATAAATGACAAGTTTTATTTGTAAGATATTGATCGATAATGTAACTTATTGATTTCTATTATCAATTTGTTAATTGATAAACTTAATTCTTGATATTCTACATGCTCTTCTCTCAAGTCACTCCTGAATTGAATAACAATCGCGTACCTATGGGAATGACTTGGCATGGAGCGTCTGCAATCTATTTAGTAAAAAACAGCCAACCCACCCACTTAATTTTTTGAATTTAATACCCATTTAATTTGTCAAATACTATTTCCGCATTTTTAAAAAATCTCATAAAAATTTCATTTTTAATAAGTGTGATAGAGTAAAAAAATAAAAAGCTTATTAACTTTAATGAGTTAATGATTTTACCTAAAAAATTAGCATGTGATTCAAGCAGAACAAGTTGGATGAATCTTAAAAAAACTAATACCGGAAAAATGATCACAGTAAAAGCTGGTTTCCAAAAATATGACCATGGTTGGGTAAAGAAAATAATTTCAAACGCCCAAAATATGCCTATTGATGTAGATATCGAATTCGCTAAGAAAATCAATTTTCCATCAAACCGAGTTAATAACAATCTAATTGCGTTAGTAACTGATGTATTAATATCAAACATAAAATCCTTGGATTTGTCGGGTAAATTATTTTCTGAACCTAGCACTCACTCTTGTAGAAATCCATCGTGTTTGGGTTTTATTGGTTTAGATCTACGAAACGCTTCATCAATAGTAATATGTGAGTTTTGATTAAGCGGATGCTATTAAAAGGATTGATTACAAATACCCCTAAAGGCATCTTTAATTTTTTGCCATTCTTATAATAAATTTGTGCCAGTTTTTATTTGTTCTTCGAGGCCTTACTTAGAAAAGAGATGATGTGTGAGCTAGGATCAAAGAATTCAAATTCAGTAACAAAATCGCCCTATGGAGAACCGGGAAAATCTGGAGGTTGTACTTTAGATACATCGAAGTAACTGCCACAAATACCGGATTCCTTCTAGCAGCAAATTGATTACCACTTAAATCCGCATAATCTACTTATTTAAGATAATCACCCTCAGGGTTTCTATATCTCACTTCTATTGGTTTTTTAGGTCTGGCAATGATTTATCCTTTAAATTATTTATACTAAAGCGAACGATAAATTAATTTTCCTGTAATATCTTTTGCTGATTCATTTGAAAAAACGATTACAATTCTGACTTCACCATGAAAACCTATTATGTTTTGATTTATTTTATGAACTGCAATTAATGTTTTTAAACCGTTAGAGTCAATGGGGTGCGTAAATACTTTAAAATTATTTTTAGCAAGAAAATATTCGGCAGATTCGCAAAGTAGATGCAATTTCTTACGTATTTTTCAATTGATTGAAGTTGACCGTTACTGATAGGTATCGGTCAATTGGTTAAAAATATGTTTCTTCCTTTAATATCTTCCTTTGTTGGCAAGAAATATTTTTATAAGGTCTGCAGTTTTAACAGTGAGGAAACAAAGCGGACTAAATTATTTTCCATGATAATCGTTAACAAAAAATATTTGTGTATACAGAGGCGCTAATTCCGGCGCGATCTGTAAAATTTCCCATTTGATAGCATAAAAACCAGGGTCAAGAACAATTTCAGTAAGTGGTGCATTTCTTCCTCCCCCACCTGGCCAAGTTCTTGGGCGATCCACCACCTGATTCAACAAAACCTTTTGATCGCTTTGGCGAATAAATTGAACCCGAATTGTGGCAGGAACACCGTTATCCTGTACCAGTTTCCTAGGTGTTCCAGGGATCCCACCAAGTATTTCAAAAAGGCGTGTAGCATCTTTTTGTTCTTGTGGTGTGACTTTATGACTCGAAAAAAAACCAACTTTTTTCTGGACAGGTGATAAAGCAAACTGAATATCAACCGCGTATCTATCGCGTTGCATTATTTGAAATTTTATTTTGTTTACGATACCTGTTTTTTTAATATCAAAAGGTATTTTAAAGGGCTGTTGTAAAACGCCGGATTTCATTTCATTTAACTGGGTCTGGTTACACGATGCAGTAATAAAAGCTAATAATATAATTATGGTGAATTTAAAAATATTTTTCATTTATGTTATCCATTTAACTTTTCAATTTTAATTGCACATCCTTGGGCAAAATACACTTGAAATCTTACTTCATTTTTATCATTGATGAATTGGGTTTTATTTTTGAACGCCATTTAAATTTCACTAATATCTAGTTTTGTTGATTGAGATTTTTCATTAACAGTATTTGTGTGCTTCCCTGGGTTTGATGATAAAAGTAGTTGAAATACCCCATAGATCCCAATTTTTATTTCATGCTACGCATGTTGATAAAGAATGTAATTTTTTGATTTGATCCTCTCTTATATAAAAGCTTGAAATGATATCTTTATATGATATCATTGCTTTATGAATAATAAACATCGAAAAACTTTGCAGAAAGTAATGACGAGACCTCCTCTGGCATCTATCCCATGGAAAGATATCGAGAGTCTCATCAAAGGGTTAGGCGGCATTATTGAAGAAGGCGAAGGTTCTCGAGTGCACTTACTTCTTAATAATGAAGCAGCAACCTTTCACAGGCCTCATCCACATAAGGAAACGGATAAGGGTGCGGTTGTATCTATGCAACGGTTTCTAGCACTAGCAGGTATTACAGATGATGACTTATAAAGGCTATATTGCTGTGGTTGAATACGATGACGATGCAGAAGTATTTCACGGAGAAATTGTGAATACCAAAGACGTTATTACGTTTCAAAGCGACAATGCCAAACAATTGAAAAAAGAAATGATGCAATCTATTGATGCGCATCTCGCGTTTTGCAAAAAGTATAAACGCAAACCGAGCAAACCCTTTCCTGGGGAGTTTTTAGTTCGAACGACGCCGGAAAAACACGGCATGTTCACTGCGGCCGCTAAAATATCGGGAATGAGTTTGAATAAATGGGTGGATCATACGTTGGAAAATGCAGTGCGAAACACGCAACATCTTTAAATCCAATCATTAAAACTTATTGGAAAAAAATATCTCTCCAATAAGTTTTAAATCAAGATAGTGATATAAATTACCATTATTTTTTGATTCTTAAAGCATTACTTAATTAATTGCTTAATCTGATACTCCTAAGTATCGGTCAAATTCACCAACATATATAACTTCACTGCATTAGTCTTCTTGTGGAATTGCACTTACTTTGCGAATCCACCTTGTACAACCGCTATTACAAAAATTTAAAAGAATTTCGAAAAGCGGCGATTTATTTCTTTCGAAATATTGACGATTATTCGAGTGAAATTGCATGCATTATGGGTGGAGGTTTCCATATCCGTGACACCTAATGTTCATACGCTACGGGTATAGCTTCGTACAAAATCAATTATTCCATCTTTATGGCATAAAAACATAATGTGAGGATAAATCCGTTTTAAAGCTTCTGTATGATAGTCTTTTACCTGTGAATCCTTCAAAAAAATACCCTTTATTTTTGAACAATTTTCAGCCAGCGATTTAATTCCAATATAAGTAATTTTTTTAGCGCGAGAAAAGGTGAACACTTTTAGCTGCTTACTATGTTTTGCGACTTCCATTAAGCCTTTATCTGTCACATCAACTGCACCGGAAATATCAAGCTTCTCTAAATTAGGACAGCCTTTAACTAATGCTTTTACTTCCACATCCGTAAATGCACTGATATCCGCTTTAAAGTTCACGTGATTCAAGCATAAATCTTTTAGATATCGGCCGTGCTGAGCAATTGTTCGAATCATCATTCGAGAAATATCCATACCCCTTAGATCAAGGTTTTCTAGCTTAGAACAATGAATCAACAAATTAGATAGGTTCTGTGCAGAGATATTAGGACACCTTTGTAAGGTAATTTCTTTCAAATTTGGGGTGTTACGAATTAAGACATTAAACACGGCATCTTCTATTAAGGTATGGGAAAGATTTAAGATGGCACACTTGTTCCCCCGCTCTTTAAGAGCGTGTGCGATAAAATACATTTCTCGATTAGTTAATTTTTTATCGAGAAAAGACTCTGAAAAGTCTAAATTCGTATGAAATACCATGAATAGACGTTTCAGTAAAAAAAGTATTTTTTGACTGGTGGCTGATTTGTTAGATATAAAATGCAGAATTTCAACCAAGCTATTTTTAAAGTATTTTTTATTTTCTTTTAAATAGTGTGCGGGTTGCGATAAATACGCTTGCATTGACGTCTGACAATGTCGATTGATCAATGAGAATTTTTTAAAATCCGAGGCCGACAAAAAATATAAGATTTCTTTTTTGGGTAAGATATCTGCAAAGGGAATATGAACCGAACTGCTCTGACGCATATCATTAGAATTAGATGTATACGAGGCGGCATTCTTTTTCGGACTTGAGGAGTGAATAGGAAATGAGAATGGATGCGAACGTAATGAGGTTGAAGGAATCATACTGAATGCCTGCGTGATTTCTATAGATAGCTTTTAATATTTCGTATGCGGGAATTTACCTACCGTAAATAAAATATTTCAAGACTACAAGTTGTTCCGGAGACTGGATTAGTCTCGTTTTTTAGGTTAGCCTATTGGGGTTTCAAAATGATAGGTCTGCACGATAATCGTCTCTTCCAGATACCCAAAGAGTCCTTGTTGGCGCTGTTACTAAATCTAATCTATGGTTCTTCTTTTCACAAAACTAAAAAAGTTGTACATGCTTTCTAGCTATAGATTTTCGTTAATTAGAAAAACGATCAATTGAAAATCTTAATCGCTTCCACTTGACCCACATCATTTTTCATGTACACGTGCAATATAGGTTGTTTAGATTCTGACAAAACCTAATCGTAAAAAGTACTGTCCGTGCAATGAGCGATTTATACAACATTGTTTAATTCCATAGCAAGCAGAAATTTCATATTTTTTAGTGGAAAAAATAAAGGTGTCGATCGCATCACATTTTTAAAATTTGAAAGCGTACAGTTTAGATTCCAATATTTAGTAAAAAAATAATCCTCGATTTCTCGTCTCTACTATCGCAATTTTAGCTTTTTTTGAAAAATTAGATTTGTGTTTTGTTGTTAAAAATAATAGGTAATTTAAATATATTGATTTTTTGTGGAGATCTGATCTTCCCGTCCAAGTAATTGACACTTTTAATCAGAAGGATTGGCAATATAAATCTTCATACTGCATGGGTGTTTTATACTTAATCGTTTAGTGTTTTCGTTGCTCATTATAATAAATCTCAATGTACTCAAAAATAATACGTTGCGCTGTTTCTCGATCCTGAAATACATAATCGTAGAGACATTCTACTTTTAACGTGTGAAAAAAACTTTCGGCCACGGCATTGTCATAACAGTTGCCCCGACTGTATTGCCCTCTTACACTTTTAAATTTTCTTTAGAATGTTTATTATTTAAAGCTTGGGTTTGAACTACTGGAATTTCTTTCCAAGACGTCGTGTATTTCGGTGATAACCGCTCACGCCGCATCGTCCAACTTTTGTCTATGCCTTGGCTGGCAAATCGCACTATCTTTTTCTTTTGGCGTTGATTGATTTGATCAATCACTTTCATTAATGCATCACTGCGTTGTAATTCGGCTTCAGTTTTTTCTTGATAAAATAAATCAAATTGCTCAATTCGTTCATGTGATAAGTGATCTAATAATATTCCAGCTTTTGCATACTGATAATTAGGTCGCCATATCTTTTCCAGCAAGACATGCGCGACATGTAATAGCTCACGTGTGTCATGAGTTGGCTGTGGTAATTGAGCTGTAGCGGCTTTTGCGTAGTACGCATTTTTACTAAATGGACTGGTTCGAATAAATACCGTGAGCACTTGGCAATATTGTTTAGCTTTGCGTAATTTTTCGAGTGCACTTGCCACATGATTGCTCACCGCTTGATGAACAACGGTAATGTCGGTGATTGGTTTGCCAAATGAGCGTGAGCACATGATTTGTTTTTTTGGTGCCGGACTTTCCTCAAGATGAAAACACGGTATGCCATTCAGCTCGTAAATCATTTTTTCCATGACAACGGAAAACTGTTTTCGAAGTGTTGGTGCATGCGCAATGGCTAAATCCTGCGCTGTAAAAATATCAACATCATTGAGACGCTTGGATAAGCGTCGACCAATTCCCCAGATATCCGCTATATCAAAATTAGAAAGAATACTTTCTAATTTTGAAGGATTATCTAAAACAAACACGCCTTGCGTCGATGGGTTTTTCTTAGCAATGTGATTGGCAACTTTTGCCAAAGTCTTCGTGTGTCCGATACCAACGCGTATCGGACAAAAAGTAGTTGTTGTTTAATCGTCTGCCGAATGCTCTACCCTATTTCTAGGGCGCCTTCAATTGGAATTTCAATGAACGCTTCATCGATGAAATAGACTTCTACGCGCATGGCAAATGCTTCCAGCAACTGCATGACTCGATGCGAGAAGTCACCATACAATGCGTAGTTGGATGAAAACACCAAAATTCCGTGTTTATTAATTAATTCTTTCACTTTAAAAAAAGGTAAACCCATTCCAATGCCTAGCGCTTTTGCTTCTGCGGAACGCGCAATAATACATCCATCGTTATTGGATAAAACAACAATAGGAACACCTTCTAAATCGGGACGAAAAACTCGCTCACAACTGGCGTAAAAGTTGTTGCAGTCTACAAGCGCAAATACAGTTTTCATGCGATGTTTTACTTCTAAATAATCAGTTTAATGAATAATGATTTATTCTTTATCTTCAAAAGTAATGAATAACGTGTTTGACACCCCTAAAATATCGAGCTGAGCATCGTCTGAAATCAAGATGGGTGAATGATTGGAGCAGCACGCAACCAATTGGATCCGTGGTTTTTTAAGTAATTTTTTAACCGTTAACTCAATATTTAAATTCGCAATAACGACATCCCCATGTTGCGCCGTTACTGCCGTATCAACCACCAGAATATCTCCGCTATGAATGGCGACATCAATCATAGAATTTCCATTTACACGCACGAAGAAAGTTGCGGCCGGATGTTGCACACACAATTCATTTAGATCGAGTGTGCATTCGATATAGCCTTCAGCGGGAGAGGGAAAACCGGCAATGACCGATTCGGTAAAAAATGGAATGGACAGCTTAATGAATATTTCGCTGTGGCCCAGTAGAGAGACTGACATGTTCCTTCTCCAATTATTGTACTGATGTTATATACAGTGCATAAGGAGCCTTCGCTTATTCAAGTCTTAAGATTTTCTTTTATGAAAAAGAAAAATGGTGCTAGTAACCTATTGATTTTAATAGGTTACTGAATTACCGTAAAGCAGTATTGCGGTTATTCGGTTTAGTGGATAGAATAAAGTTTATGAACAGAGAAATTATTCCCATTACCGAGCGCGGCACAATCACACTTCCTTCAAGCTTTAGAAAGACGTTAGGTCTTTCTGGAAAGCAGCAGCTTATTGGCGAAATTAATGCTTTGGGCGAAATTGTTTTACGACCTGCTGTATTTTTTCCGTTGGAAATCTACAGCGAAGAACGTATTGCCGAATTTTCGGAGCAAGACAATGCATTAGAAGTTTTTCTGAATAAAAAAATATAAGGCGTTCATGAAAATATTTTTAGACGCCAATGTACTGTTTTCGGCCAGTAACGCGCAAAGTAATATTTATCAATTTCTGCAATTGCTTCTTCGAGACCATCAATTGATTACCAGCCCCTATGCGTTTGAAGAAGCTCGGCGAAATATCGAATTGAAACGTCCAGCCTGGTTACCAACTTTAGAAGCCTTAAAATCACAAATTATACTGTGCGCGAATACTCCATTGCTGGTGGAAATAGCATTGGTCGATAAAGACCGGCCCATTTTAGGGGCGGCTATCGGCGCACAATGCGATTATTTATTGACGGGCGATA
>JAZKFP010000106.1:0-5871 GCA_040386355.1 Pseudomonadota bacterium
AAGAATTATTTATTTTAGATGTTTACGCGGCTGGAGAAGCGCCCATCGTTAACGCGGATAGTCGCAGTTTATGTCGAAGCATTCGACTGCGCGGTACAGTTGAGCCAGTACACCTCGAAAGTTTAATCTCGGCTCCTGCTATATTGGCAAACCATGTTCAGCCTAATGATATTGTGATTGTGCAAGGTGCTGGAAATGTCAGTGCTTTAGTTGAAGCCATCGTAGAGATTGTGGATCCGCATTGATATACATAACGCATATGAGTTTTCTCGCAAAATGCCGTTTGGAAGGCTGTAAATGTCTTGCGAACGGCATTTACAGCAATCACTCATTCGCCTGCTCACATACTCAACTGTATTGCTGCGCGGGCTTATTTCGCATGCGCCTACGGGAAAACCAATCTGCATTCGGTATACGTATTATCGATGCAATTAAAAATACCTTTTAAATTTTGCGAGGGAATTGGTATGTGTCCAGCTAAATTAGAGCTACCACCGTTAAATCCGACGTCATTTGGTCGAGTTGCGGTTTTGTTAGGCGGCGATTCTCGTGAGCGAGATATTTCGTTAATGACAGGTCAGGCAGTAGTGGATTCATTACGACGTTCTGGTGTGAATGTCACCGCATTTGAGTTACGGCATTTTAATGCAATGTTAATTGATCAATTGCGACACTTTGATTATGTGTTTATCGCATTGCATGGTGCGGTGGGTGAAGATGGTTCACTCCAGGGTTTATTGGAATGCATGAAAATTAAATATACCGGTAGCGGTGTCGCAGCTTGTGCGTTGGCAATGAATAAAGGGTTAGCAAAAAAGATTTGGCAACAACTAGCATTGCCAACGCCGCATTTTTGGGAAATTAAGGGATTAGGACAGCTTGCAGCATTTTTAGAATCAGCACGGCAAGGCGATTTGGTATATCCACTTGCGGTTAAACCAGCATCTGAAGGTTCGAGTCTTGGAATGACAAAAGTAAAATCTTTTGATGAGTTAGAACCAGCTTTGCAGCGTGCACTATATTATGATTCGCAAATTTTAATTGAGCAGTGGGTGGATGGCACAGAATACACCGTCGGTGTCATGGCAGGAAAAGCCTTGCCTTCTATTCGAATCGAAGTAAGTGGTGAGTTCTACGATTACAACGCGAAATATGTTTCAGATTCCACTAAATTCCATTTGCCTTCTGGTTTAAACCCAGATCAAGAATTGCAAATCGGTGAGTTGGCCTTACGTGCTTTTGAAGCTCTAGGTTGCGCTGGTTGGGGACGAGTGGATGTGATGATGGATCATCAAGGTCAATTTTACATAATTGAAGTAAATACTGTACCAGGTATGACACAACGCAGCTTAGTACCAAAAGCCGCAAAAGTTGTAGGGCTGGAATTTGATGAATTGGTGTTAAATATTTTAAATACAGCACGAGATAAAGGCGTCTTACATCGATCTGTAGAAAATACTTCTTCATCGACGTAATAATTATATTGGAGAAAACCATGGCAGTGATTGAATACGATCCACTGAAAATTAATATAAAAACGAATGAAGTGGAAAATAATCAAATTCAATCAGTTCCTATTAATACTCAATTAAATAATATAAGAACCAATGAGTATCAAAAAAAGTCCTATAAAAATTATGTAAAATACGCGAGCATTTTTTTACTAGCCGTAGGTTTATGTGGGCTTGGATATTTTTTCTACCGTTCTGAGCTTGTCGCGTGGTTTCAAATTCGTGATATTCAAATTCACGGTCAATTAACACGTGCGCCTATGAAAGAAATTGAAGGTTTGGTAACATCTAATACTCAAAATCAAACGTTGTGGTCGATTAATCATGAACAATTTGAAAAAGATTTAAGTTCTCTTCCTTGGGTTAAATCGGTAGAAACTGAACTTCGCTGGCCCCGTCGATTAAATATTGCAATTTCAGAACATCAACCTGCTGCCTTATGGCGTCACGATCATTTTATTGATACAGCCGGTTTTCCGTGGCCTTTGCCCAATAATAATAGTATTGATTCCTTGCCTAAATTATGGAGCGCGCCTGATCAAGTTGAGCGTGTGGTTATCATGTTTAAGCAAATGGAAGAATTATTACGAGCACCGAATTTAAAATTAACGTACTTACGCTTAACAGATTACCATTCGTGGGAACTCGGCGTTGCAGATGCAGCAAACGAATTTCAAGTATTAATTGATGATGAAGATACTTTAGATAAAGTACGACGTTTTTTAGATTTATATCCTGCGCTAACTAATCTAGGTGGAGCCGCGGACCGTTTTGATTTGAGATATCCGCGTGGCATTTCAGTTCAGTGGGATGAAACTATTCCACAGAAGGATAAATAACAGAATATTTTGTATAAACATCTTATGGTGTTAGGTAAGATTCTTTTGAATTTGATACAAAAATGGTAACGCCAATCGCAAAATGAAATTTTCCTTGATGAAATGCTCATTGAAATCTTTTTGTCGAAGGTGCATTTATTTCGCATGACTTAATTGGATCAGCATAAACATGGATTCTATTGCTTGCATTGATATTGGTAGCTCAGAAATTGTCGCACTTATGGGCCAACAGGATCCAATTTCAGGGCAATGTATTGTTGCCGGCTTAGGACGTTCCCCCACTGCTGGAATGAAAAAAGGTTTAATCGTTGATTTAGATGCGATGGGATTATCGATTCAACGTGCGGTTGAAGAAGCAGAAGCAGCGGCGGGTGCACAAATGCACATGCCGTTAGTGTGTTTGCCATCCATTCCATGTCAAAGTCATCGTTCATTTGGTGCCTGTGCAATTCGCGAAAATCGAGTTTCACGTTCTGAAATTGAGCAAGTTGTTGCTGGTGCGCGTGCAACTCCAATGTCTGCTGATCATCAAATGATTCATGAATTTTCTAAAGGCTTTACAGTTGATCATCAAGCCGGAATTCGTGATCCACTTGGATTATCTGGTGTACGTCTTGAAGCGGAAATGTATTTAGTAAGCTGTGATCAACATGCCTTATCTAATGTGAAACAGTGTTTGGCACAGTGTGGTTTGGAGACAAATAAATTTGTTGTAGCAGGAATTGCAGCGGGCTTTTCCGCCACAACGCTTGATGAACGCCAATTGGGTGTTGGTGTTATTGATATCGGCGCAGGTTCAATTGACTTAGTTTTATTTGAAGCTGGTACTGTACAATTGGCAGTGAGCATTCCATTAGCTGGTCAGCAAATTACCAACGATATTGCTATGGCGTTTCGTATTCCAACTATCAATGCAGAAGAAGTTAAAAGAAAATTTGGTCATGCATGGGTTGATAAAGCGAGTCCAGTTGAATTAATGAAATTGGAAGCAAGCTGGGATCGTGCGCGCATTTCAATATCTCAACGTGCATTGGCTGAAATTATTGAACCGCGTTTAGAAGAATTATTACTGCTTTTAAAACGTCAAATTTCTCATGAAAAATTATCTGCTTTAAGTGCAGGTATTCTTCTTACAGGAAGCGCGTCGCAAATCCCTGGTTTAGTAGAGTTATCGCAAACTGTCTTAAATATCCCTGTGCGCATTGCTGTTTCAAAAATGATTGTGGATGGTAAAGAAATTAAAGATCCACGTTTGGCTGCAGTCATAGGTGCCGCTGAATGTTATCGTGTTGGAAACCAATCATTAAGCAATGCAAATTCATCATCTGCACACTTTGGTGCTTGGGTTGATCGCATGCAAACTTGGCTTAGAAAAACATTTTAAAATTTTCTTTCATGTACCTTTTGCAAATTGACTGAATCGCTTTAAGTCATTTGTATAGGTATTGCATAATGTTAAGAAAGCTCTATGCTTAGCAAGGCGATATGGCTAAGTTAGCCGAATTAAACATATTGTTGTTTTGTTCAATGTACGCAATGTGTATTAATTAAAAGTTTGATTTTTTTTACCTTAGAAATATTTTTCAGAATTTCAAAAGTTGTATGTCTCATTTATAAATTAGGCGCAACTAACACGAGATACATTAATTTTTTAAATTGTTAGCGAATCAATAAACAGTTTTCAAAAAAACAGATTAATTGGAAAGTAATTAGGAGATCCACATGTTTGATGCAAGGAGTAATGGGCCGCAAGGGGCTGTCATCAAGGTAGTGGGTATTGGCGGCGGCGGCGGAAATGCTGTTCAACATATGATCGATAGCCAAATTGAAGGCGTAGAATTTATTTGTGCAAATACCGATGCGCAAGCATTACAAGGTATGGGAGCACATAAAGTGCTTCAACTTGGAAATCAAGTGACAAAAGGTTTAGGTGCTGGAGCTAACCCAGAAGTTGGACGCCAAGCAGCAATTGAAGATCGTGCACGAATTCAAGAATGTCTTGCAGGCGCAGATATGATTTTTATTACTGCAGGAATGGGTGGTGGTACTGGTACTGGTGGTGCACCGGTTGTTGCAGAAATTGCACGCGAATTAGGAATTCTCACTGTTGCAGTAGTAACGAAACCATTTCCATTTGAAGGTCGTAAACGCTGCAAAATTGCAGAAGCCGGCATTCAATCATTAACTCAGCACGTTGATTCTTTAATCACAATTCCTAATGAGCGTTTGTTATCTGTGATGGGTAGTAATATTAGTTTGTTAGATGCATTTCGTGCAGCGAATGATGTTCTATTGGGAGCGGTTCAAGGCATCGCGGATTTAATTATTCGTCCCGGCATGATCAACGTAGATTTTGCAGATGTTCGCACAGTTATGTCAGAAATGGGATTGGCAATGATGGGTACAGGAACTTCACGCGGCGAAAGTCGTGCACGTGAAGCCGCGGAAGCTGCAATTCGAAGTCCTTTGTTAGATGACATTAACTTAAATGGTGCCCGCGGAATACTGGTTAATATTCGCGCAAGTGACAGTTTGTCATTAGGAGAATTTTCTGAAGTTGGGGATATTGTTGAAGAATTTGCATCAGATAACGCAACTGTCGTTGTTGGCACTGTAATTGATCCAGACATGGGTGATGATCTAAGAGTCACAGTAGTGGCTACTGGCCTAGGTCAGGAGATTAGTTATGGCAAAAACCGTGATACAGGTCATGAATTTGCTAATGAATCACGTCCTCAGCGATCTCAATTTAGTTCTAGCCCTAAACAATCTGGGAACTCAAGCGGATTAAATCGATCTGAAGAACTAGAGTATTTAGATATACCGGCTTTCTTGCGTCGTCAGGCCGATTAATTTAGCATGCGTCACGTAAGTTAATCGAAGTAGTGCAGGTAGATGAGGTTTCAGAGGAAGTATGATAGCTCAGCGAACTCTAAGACAGTCAGTTAGGGCAACTGGTGTAGGCTTACATTCCGGTGAACCTGTGTCGTTGTTGTTGAAGCCTGCATCTATTAATACAGGAATACGCTTTGTTAGAACGGACTTAAATCCACCCGTTGAAATATCTGCAAAAGCAAATGTGGTAGTTCACAGTCCGTTATGTACTGCGCTTGAAAATCATAAAGGATCTGCACGTGTTGCCACCATTGAACATTTGATGGCAGCACTTTGTGGTTTAGGAATCGACAATTTAATTATTGAAATTAATGCTGCTGAAGTTCCTATTATGGATGGAAGTGCAAGTCCGTTTGTATTTTTAATTCAGTCTGCTGGTATTGTTGAACAAGACGCGCCTAAATCTTTTATTTCTATTCAGCGTAAAGTACGAGTACAAGAAGGTGATAAGTGGGCGGAATTTCGTCCATATGCTGGTTTTAAGATGACTTTCTCAATTGATTTTAATCATCCTGCAATTCGTTCTCGTAATCAAAAAATGTCCGCCGATGTATCTTCCAGATATTTTACACGTGAATTAAGTCGAGCTCGCACATTTGGTTTTTTAAAAGATGTTGAAGCACTTC
>JAZKFP010000107.1:0-6984 GCA_040386355.1 Pseudomonadota bacterium
ATTTACCTTTGGCACAACGTGTCATCCAACACTTGCATATTCCCATGGGCGAAGCGGACGTTGGTCGCTTTAGCGATGGAGAAATTGCTGTCGAAATTAATGAAAATGTCCGTGGTAACGATGTTTTCTTAATGCAATCTACCTGTGCCCCTACCAATGATAACTTGATGGAACTCATTGTCATGGCCGACGCACTACGTCGTGCATCTGCTGGTCGAATCACAGCAGTAATTCCCTACTTCGGATATTCACGCCAAGATCGTCGTGTGCGTTCTGCTCGTGTACCAATTACCGCTCGCGTTGTTGCAGACATGATTACGTCAGCGGGAGTTGATCGCGTATTAACAGTTGATTTACACGCTGATCAAATTCAAGGATTTTTTGCAATCCCTGTAGACAACGTTTACAGCACACCTGTTTTTTTAGATGAAATTCGACGTAAAAATTACGAAAACTTAATGGTGGTGTCCCCCGATGTTGGCGGCGTTGTTCGTGCACGTGCGGTTGCTAAACAATTGAACGATTGTGATTTAGCAATTATTGACAAACGTCGTTCACGCGCTAACCAATCACAAGTCATGCATATTATCGGTGAAGTCGAAGGCCGAACCTGTATTTTAGTAGATGATATTGTTGATACTGCCGGTACTTTGTGCAAAGCCGCTCAAGCATTAAAAGAAAATGGCGCGAAAAAGGTGGTTGGTTTTTGTACACATCCCGTGCTCTCTGGTAATGCTATTCAAAACATTAGCGAAAGTCAGTTAGACGAGTTAATTGTTACTGATTCAATTCCATTATCCCCAAAAGCTAAAGAATTAGGTATCATACGCACCCTATCGATTGCGCCGATGCTCGCTGAAGCAGTTCGACGGATCAGTAATGAAGAGTCTTTGAGTGCAATGTTTACGGCACCGATAGACTAACCAAAATGAATTTAACCAAGATTTTATAACTACCGAACTCCACATGGTTTTCCAGGTGCAATGTCTTGCGAACGACATTGCACGCTTGCGAAATGAGTCCGCGCAGCATACCGCTCTTGTTTTTATAAAAAGCGGTATGTGAGCAGACGAATGAGTAAGCAACACAACCTGGAAAGCGATTTGGAGGAGGTACCTGAATTTATAGGTAGAACTTTATGAGCCAAACATTCGCCCTCTCAGCTGAACCACGCACTAATACCGGCAAAGGTTCAGCAAGACGTTCAAGAAAACACAATATTATTCCTGGCACCATTTATGGTGGCGACAAACAGCCACAAAATATTAATGTGAGCTTATTTGCTTTAGTTAAACAATTAGAAAATGATGGAATTTTTTCTCACATTATTGAACTAACCGTTGCTGGTGAAAAAGAATCCGTAATTTTAAAAGGCATGCAACGTCATCCTGCTAAAGAATTACCAATTCATGTTGATTTTCAACGCGTTGACCAAAAACGTGAAATCACTGTTCATGTTCCTGTACATTTCTTAAATGAAAAATTGTGTGCAGGTGTTAAAGCAGGCGGAATTTTATCGCATCAAATGACCGATCTTGAATTAACCTGTTTACCAAAAGATTTACCAGAAGCTATAGAAATTGACGTTACTGATTTAGCCTTAGGCGCTGCAATTCACGTAAGTGAAATTAAATTACCAAGTGGTGTTAAATCAGTTATTTTAATGCATGGTCAAGACCCATCAATCGTTACGGTTGTTCCACCAACGGTTGAAAAAGCACCTACTGAAGAAGCACCCAAAACAGAAGAATCTTAATTTCACATATTTAAATTAATTTTTTATGTTTGAATTAGTCGTTGGCCTGGGTAATCCTGGGCCTCAATACGAACAAACGCGTCATAACGCTGGTGTTTGGGCTCTGCGTCGTATTGCTGAAAAATACCGCTTAAATTTTTCACTCGTTTCAAAGTTTTCTGCTGAAATTGCCCAACCTACTCCTGGCACCCATGCTCCTCGATTAGTTTTTCCTCTGAGCTACATGAATAACAGTGGTCAACCTGTTGCTGCGATTGCAAACTTTTATAAAATTCCAGCGAATAAAATTCTTATTTTGCATGATGAGTTAGATGTTCCCCCTGGAAACGTTCGCTTGAAACAAGGTGGCGGCGCTGGTGGACACAATGGTTTAAAAAGTTTGCTGCAACATTTAGGGCAAGAGAGTAATTTTAGTCGGATACGAATTGGCATTGGTCATCCGGGTCATCGCGACCGCGTATTAAATTATGTTTTGGAAAAACCCTCAAAGGAAGATCGAGCACGCATTGAATCCGGCATCGATAAATTAATACATTCACTGGATTTAGTTTTAGACTCAGCCCCAGAATCTTGGCAGCGAGCTATGCATCAAATACATACGTAAAAATGCATACTAAACAATAATTAGTTTTCATGCTGAAATGTTTTATGAATGATGTTTTATGAGTTTTTAACAAACGCATACAAGTTTTCCAAAAAAACAATTAAAGAATGTATGTTTTATTTAGAAAATAAGTGTGCCCAGGCGTCAGCTGCTTTCGCAGCTGACTCCCGCGAAGGCGGGAATCTAGGTAAGATGAAATTTCAAAGAACCCGTCACCTGGATTTCCGCCTTCGCGGGAATGACGCCGGAGAATTCTAAAATAAAATTTTAAATAAAACGAAAAAGAATTTAATAGGAATTAAAAGCTATGGGCGTTTCTTGTGGAATCGTTGGACTACCAAATGTTGGAAAATCTACATTATTTAATGCATTAACTCGACTTGGAATTGCAGCAGAAAATTTTCCATTTTGCACTATTGAACCGAATACTGGTTTAGTAATTGTTCCTGATCCACGGTTAAAGGCAATTTCGGATTTAGTAAAACCTCAAAAGATTTTACCAACCACGGTCACATTAGTGGATATTGCGGGACTTGTTGCGGGTGCATCAAAAGGCGAAGGTTTGGGCAATCAATTTCTTGCCAATATTCGTGAAACTGACGCGATTGTGCACGTAGTTCGGTGTTTTGAAGACGAAAATATTTTACATGTGCAAGGTAAGGTTGATCCAATTTCCGATGTGGAAACCATTCAAACCGAATTAGCACTGGCTGATTTAGAAACGCTTGAAAAAATTCGTTACCGTTTGGAAAAACGTTTAAAAAGTGCAAAAGGTAAAGATGACGTTATTACGATGGAAGCGGTTGTTCAAGTTATTGAAGCATTGGATCAAGGAATTTCTCCTCGTTCGTTAAAATTAAGTGAAGAAGAATTATTAGCCTTGAAACCTTTCTCTTTATTAACCATGAAACCGGTTTTGTATGTCGCAAACGTTGACGATAGTGGCGTAGAAAATGAGCATTTGCAGAAATTAAATGCGCGCGCAGCATCAGAAAATTCCGATGTATTGGCGTTATGTGTGAAAAATGAATCTGAAATTTCTGAACTTGCTGAAGAAGATATGGTCGATTTTCTTGAAGCCTTAGGTATGGAAGAACCAGGACTCGATCGTTTGATTCGATCGGTATACCACTTGCTCGGACTAATGACTTTTTTCACTGCAGGTGAAAAAGAAGTCAGAGCCTGGACTGTCCATCAAGGCGCAACTGCACCGCAAGCTGCTGGGGAAATTCATACCGATTTTGAAAAAGGCTTCATTCGTGCGGAAACTATTTCTTATCAAGATTTTGTTAATCTTGGTGGGGAAAAAGCAGCAAAAGACGCTGGAAAATGGCGTTTAGAAGGCAAAGAATATAAAGTGCAAAATGGTGATATTTTACATTTTCGTTTTAACGTCTAATTCTGAAAACTCTTTAAGGAACTATTATGCAAACTCAAATTCTTCAAAATACACTCATTGCAGGTTTAGCATTTCAGGCTCACGCACAGGTTAATAAAAATTCATCCGCTAAATCCGATACCGTTCTGCAATTGACTAAAAATCTCTCTTCCCTTAAAAGCCCTGTTCCTTTAATTCAATCTCAGCAAGCGAATTTACGAGGCGCTCGGCGCACTGAATCATTTACGCTCATTGAACTTTGTGATGAAGATTTCACGCCTGAATTAACGTGCGAACAATTTAAAGAAGACGCGAAAAATTTGCCAAAAAATGGCCAATCGTTTGCAGAATATTTAGGCTCAAACCAATGTGATTATTTCGCTAATTTGGATGGCCCAACTCGTTTTACCGGTTGTTTTGGAGAAATTACTACTACCGAGGATAAAAATTGTGCCGGAATTCTTGGTGGTTATTTAGTAGGACAGTTGGACAAAAAACTGTGTTTTACCCAAACAGAAACTCCTTGCAATTCTTTTTCACCTACTCCTAGTCCAACACCTGCTCCGTATATCTTTTGAGTCGCGTATTTTCTATGGGCAACGTCTTTTTGAGGCGTTGCATTTAGGATGTTTGCTTCATGTGAACAAAAGAATATAGCGTCTACTCAAAGGCAAGAAATACAACAAGCCATCAAAGTACAGGTATATTTTACACTGTCGTTTTAGAGTGTAATAATGCCATGCGTTTCAGCGCGAAGCGAAAAGCATTTTTTTCCTTAAGTGAATTGTGCTTTTAGATATAAATTCAACATACGACATTACAAGTCGTCATATTTCCGTTTTCATTCATGTAATTCTTGGCATTGAAGGTAGTCACTATGAATATTCAAGGCAATATTTTAAAAGCTTTTACTAGTGGATTAGCAATCACTTCTCAAAATTCTATATCCAACTCTCCATTAAGAAATTTGTTTTTATCTCAAGCAAATCCAGCGGTTTCAAATGCAGTCGGAGATTTGCGTCAACCTGCTCAGCAGCAAGCAAGCCCACGATTTGTGGAAATTTGTGGAACGCAGCCAGACCCCATAAGTTGTTCAGATTTGTCCAGCGCTGCAACTGAATTGCAAAACAACAATTCAACCATAGCAATATTTTTGGGCCAAGGCGTGTGTGATGACATTCGTAATCAAGCAAATCCTGGAGAAAACATCGCTTTTGAAGCATGTTTCGGCCGAATAACGTCTACGAATGATCCAGAATGTGCGCAGGAATTAGGCGGATATTTATCGGGTCGATTAGATTACATTGCTTGTGAACAAAATATTTTTACTGCTGCACCATCACCTGCCCCTACTTTTGCTCCCACATCTAACTAATTCTCTGTAATTATGTTTGCAGTTAAATCTCCGAGATGATTTCAACTAATCATTTCGGAGATTCAAGATGTCAGTTAATTTTATATACCAGATGCACATGAGTTTTCCTAAAAACACTTTTCTAATATTTAACAAATACTAGGCAGCGTTCAACACGGGCGAATGATTATTCGCCCCTACAAACAATCACCACTTTCCTAAAAATACCTAAAACTCCAACGGATACCGTAGAGGCGAATAATTATTTGCCCGCATGGTCGTTTCCGCAAAACATCATTCGTAAAACATTGCAACATGGAAATCCCATCTGCGTTTGGTATATATTCTACTTTTAATAAATCCCACCTTTCTTTCGCAGCACGTACTCAAAAAAAACGTTAGGATAACGTCCTTCTAAAATTCTTACGCATAACATTTTGTGGTGAGCATGATTACAACTTCTATCAACCCTCTAGCCACTATTACTGGCGATCGCACTATGTGGTGCGGCATTCCTGAACAAGCGATGAGTTATGTGATTGCTGAAGCTGTGCAAAAACATTCAGGAACTACCGTGCTTTTTGCAACGGATGCAAACCAAGCCCAACGTTGGTTTGAAGAATTGAATTTCTTTTTAGGAAAACAAAGTGTTCCGATTGCATTATTTCCCGATTGGGAAACGTTACCGTATGACGCATTTTCACCGCATCAAGATATTATTTCCGATCGATTACGTTTGCTGAGCAAGCTTCCAAGTTGGTCACAAGGTATTGTGATCGTACCAGTTATTACTGCACTGCATCGCTTAGCGCCTACCAATTATATTCAACAACATTCGTTAGTTTTAAAAAATAAAGATTCTCTTGAGTTAACTTCAATGCGTGAACAGCTGGAACGCTCTGGCTATCAATGTGTTTCAACCGTTCAAGAACATGGTGAGTTTGCAGTACGTGGATCCATTTTAGATATTTTTCCGATGGGCAGTAAAATGCCGTTTCGCATTGAATTATTTGACGATGAAGTCGAATCGATTCGTACCTTTGATCCGGACAATCAACGTTCTGTTGCAACCTTAGAATCGATTGAAGTATTACCCGCTAAAGAATTTCCCTTACATAAAAATGGTATTTCCACGTTTAAAAATCGCTGGCATACCTTTTTTACTTCGCATCGCGACGTATCTATTTACGATGATGTGAGTAAAGGTATTTCTGCTCCCGGTATTGAATATTATTTACCACTTTTTTTTGAGCAAACCGCAACGCTGTTTGATTATTTACCAAAAAATACGTTGATGATTTATCCGCGCAATTTACCAGAAGTGGTTGAACATCTATGGAAAGATATTCAAAACCGCTACACCGAATACAATATTGATCATCGTCGACCTTTATTACCACCCAACGAAATATTTTTACGCAATGAACAATTTTTCGAAAAAGTCGGTGCAGGTAAACGATTACTGGTAACAGCTGAATTACTAGAAGAAAAAGCCGGTGTTCATGCGTGGAATTTTCAATTACCTCCTGCTTTACACGCGGATCATCGAGAAACCGAACCGTTAAAAAAACTAATTGCGTTTGCTAAAAGTAATGTACAGCTTCAATGTATTTTATGCGTTGAATCACCGGGCCGTCGCGAAACATTAATTGATTTATTGCGTAACA
Source organism: Pseudomonadota bacterium (assembly GCA_040386355.1). Lineage (GTDB taxonomy): Bacteria > Pseudomonadota > Gammaproteobacteria > Pseudomonadales > UBA6940 > JAZKFP01. The sequence continues at coordinate 6,760 of JAZKFP010000107.1, forward strand.
GCGGCTTGTCTTTACAGCCTGTCAATTCCTGGCTGCAAGCGCGTCAAGCCGCACAAAAAATGGATTTGCATATTTGTGTCGGTCCGCTTGATCGTGGATTTATTCTGTCGGATCAATCTCTCATTGTTTTAACAGAACAAGATATTTTTGGCCAACGCGTGGCACAGTCCCGTCGGCGTCAACGCGATGCACAATCTCGACTCATTTTAGAAAATGCGATTAAAC
>JAZKFP010000108.1:0-5306 GCA_040386355.1 Pseudomonadota bacterium
ATTCAATGGTGGTTGGATGCAACGCCCAATGAATTAATTACCGAAAGCTATGTGAATTTAATTCCAACACCGCAAGGTGGAACGCATGCCAATGGTTTACGTACCGGTTTATTAGATGCAATTCGAGAATTTTGTGAATACCGAAATTTATTACCTAAAAATCTTAAATTAACCGCGGAAGATATTTGGCAAAAATGTGCGTACGTTTTATCGGTGAAATTACCGGAACCGCAATTTGTTGGACAAACCAAAGAGCGATTATCTTCACGTGAAGCAACGCCACTGGTCAGCGCAGCAACTAAAGATTCATTTAGTTTGTGGCTCAATCAACATACCGCCGATGCTGAAAAAATTGCGCAGTTTTGCATTGAAAATGCGCAATTACGTACCAAAGCCAGTAAAAAAATAGAACGTAAAAAAGTTACTAGCGGTCCAGCATTGCCAGGAAAACTAACCGACTGCGTAAGCTCTGATCCTATTCGTGGTGAATTATTTTTAGTAGAAGGTGATTCTGCAGGTGGTTCAGCAAAACAAGCGCGCGATCGTGATTTTCAAGCAATCATGCCGTTGCGTGGAAAAATTTTAAATACCTGGGAAGTGGGTTCTGCCGATTTATTTTCTTCACAAGAAGTACATGACATTGCGGTTGCGATTGGTGTTGATCCAGATTCCAAAGATTTATCCGGATTGCGTTATCACAAAATTTGTATTTTGGCGGATGCCGATTCCGATGGTGCGCACATCGCAACATTACTTTGTGCATTATTCGTCAAACATTTTTTACCGCTGGTCGAAGCAGGGCACGTGTATGTAGCGATGCCGCCGTTATTTCGTATTGATGCAGGCTCAAACATTTTTTACGCATTAGATCATGATGAAAAAGAAATAATACTAAAAAAAATTTTGAACGATAAAAAAATTCGCGCGACACCACAAGTCACACGATTTAAAGGATTAGGAGAAATGAATCCTTCGCAATTACGCGAAACGACGCTGCACCCAGATACACGACGACTTGTGCAATTAGTCATCGACGATCAAGCCGATACCGTAAAAATGCTGGATTTATTATTGGCAAAAAAACGCGCTGGCGATCGAAAGGTGTGGTTAGAAGACAAAGGTAATTTGGCGGAAGTGGGGTAATAAAGCAGATTTGTAGGAGGGGAACATTTTAAATACTTGATTATTAAGCTTTTAAAATATGTTTGACTTATATCAATAAACACATATATGTTTATGTGTATAAGCATATATGTGTTTAAGTCTGGAGGAAATAGATTATGACTCGTTGGAATTTAGTAGTTAATGATAAAACAGATGAAAGTCTTCGATTCTTTCTTGGCCAACGAGGCTCAAAAAAGGGTGATTTATCAAAGTTTATTGAAGAAGCAGTGCTCGATAAAATTTTTGTAGAAACTGCAGCTTCAATAAAAGCGCGTAACGAATCTTTTAATCAAGAAGATATAATAAATTTAGTAGATGAAGCAGTGAGAATTACTCGTGCGGATCGTTCTTGATACCTGTATTTTTGTTAGCGCTTTAATTACGAAAAATACTCCGCCTGACATGCTGTATCAAAGCTGGCGTAAAAAAGAGTTCAATTTAATTACTTCAGATGCCCAGCTTGATGAAATCAAACGCGTATTTTCCTATAAAAAATTAGAAAAGTTTGTCAATCCGTACGAAGCAAAGACTTTAATTGAAAACTTATATCGTCGAGCAATTCTACAAACTAATTTGCCTATCATAACGCTCTCATCAGATCCAGATGATAATAAAATTATTGCTACTGCTCTTATTGGCGAGGCTGATTATTTGGTGTCAGGGGATAAAGCTGATCTACTTGTTCTTAAAAAAGCACAAAATGTTCCAATTGTCACCGCCCGCCAAATGGTAAATATTTTAGATTTGAAGCGTACTGCTAATACTTAATATGTTTTTTAAGAGCAATAATAAGTCTACAGAAATGCTGTAAAAAATTAGTATTTCTGTAGACTTATTATTGTAAGAAATGAGTAAAGTCCAATCACTAAAGAGACAAAAACAAGCTATTCAAGAATAAATTTTTTAGAAAATGAAATTAAAGGTTTATTCTTAAGCGTCAAGACAAATCTTTCAGTCGATCCCACTCAAGAAAATAATTTTCTTTTTTTAAAAAGATTTTGATTGCTTTGTATTTAATTCGAAAACGTATTTTGAGAATGACCAATCCCTTTCAATAAGTAGTTGATTTTTCATTCTTTGCCGCGCAGTCTTCGTCTCCTATGCAAAGGAGATCAATATGCGTAAACAAATTTCCCTTCTGTTTCTTGTTTTGGTTCTTACTGCGTGCCAGCAAACAGAAACTTTACCTGAAGAACAAAAATTTGGTGCTAATCCAAAATTACCAGAACCCAAAAAACAATTATTGCCTACGGTTGATATTGCACCAGCAACCGGTTGGCCCGATGGTGAAAAACCAATTGCTGCAAAAGGTTTGATTGTGAATGCATTTGCAAGTGAATTGGATCATCCGCGTTGGATTTACGAATTACCGAATGGCGATATTTTGGTTGCTGAATCGAATGCGCCACCTAAGCCAGAAGGAACAAAAACTGGCATTAAAGACATTGCGATGAAAGTCACAATGAAAATTGCTGGTGCCGGTGTGCCGAGTGCGAATCGAATTACGTTATTACGAGATGCTGATAAAGATGGTGTTGCTGAAGTTAAAACAGAATTTTTAAAAGGTCTATATTCACCTTTTGGAATGGCATTGGTCGGACAAGAATTTTATGTTGCAAATGCGAATGCAATTGTGAAATTTCCTTACCAAGAAGGTGAAACCACAATTTCAGCGAAGCCTGAAACTCTAGTGGATTTACCAGCGGGCATTAATCATCACTGGACGAAAAATATTATTGCAAGTCGGGATGGTAAATACCTTTATGCAGCGGTTGGTTCTAATAGCAATGTTGGCGAAAAAGGTATGGAAATTGAAAAAGGCCGCGCTGCAATTCATGAAGTAAATATTGAAACGGGGGAATCTCGAATTTTCGCGTCTGGTTTACGTAACCCCGTTGGTCTTGCTTGGCAACCGAATACAGAAATTTTATGGACCGCTGTGAATGAACGCGATGAAATTGGAAATGATTTAGTACCAGATTATATGACCTCCGTAAAAGACGGTGGATTTTATGGCTGGCCCTACAGTTATTTTGGTGACAACGTTGATGTTCGAATTAAACCGCCGCGCCCTGATCTGGTTGCAAAAGCGATTGTTCCAGATTATTCATTGGGAGCGCACACTGCTTCATTGGGTCTGACTTTTTATGAAGGGAGTTTACTACCGCAATATAGTCGCGGTGCATTAGTGGGCCAACATGGTTCTTGGAATCGCAAACCACCTTCTGGCTATAAAGTTGTTTATATCCCTTTTGAAAATGGCAAACCTTCCGGCCTTCCTCAAAATGTTTTAACGGGTTTTTTAAATAAAAAAGGTAAAGCAATGGGTCGACCGGTTGGCGTGATTGCTGATCAAACGGGTTCGATTTTAGTTGCGGATGATGTTGGAAATATTATTTGGAGAGTCACAAAAAAAGTTAAATAACAGCTGATTTAGCTAATAATATACATTACAAATCTTATAAGGCGTTATTCCATTTGTTGTGTTAAAAAGCGCACTAATTGTTCGTTGTTTAACCGATGGGTGGAAGTATAAGGTTGCGTAGTTATGTTTAACAATTCAAAAAAATCATTTAATACATTTCTTTTAATAACAGGTATCGGTGCTTTATCAGTCATTGGCGGAGGTTGGTATCAACTTCACCATTCTAACTCTTTCGAAACAGGGCTTATTCAAAATACCCATTCTGTAACAGATCAAATAAAAATATCTGCGTCATCCTCTAAAAATACCAATCAAATTTCAAATTACCAATCTGATTTTAAAATGCGTTCTAGTTCCATCAATGAAAATGAGGTTGAAATTAAAGAAGAAAATGCTTGGCAATTGGGAGATATGGCAAATGAAAGCTTAGAAATTCCTAATATTGCTCTTAAAAATACTACATATATGGTTCAAGTTAATAAGGATTTTCTTGAACAGCCGGTATTGGATTTTAGTTTACCAAATGGCCAAAAAATACAGATACAACGTAAAGCCACCGCCGAATATGCTTCCGGTTCAAAAAGTTGGACGGGTGGTGATACGCAGCAAAATAATTTATTAGCAACCCTAACTAAAAATGGTACTGCAATAGCTGGAACCATTCATACGCAAGACGGTAGTTTTGAAATTGCGACTTTAAAAAACGGCACTCAAATTATTTATCAATTAGATGTAAAAAAAATAAAAGCTAAATCTAGATTAAATGATGAAGTTGTTCATGCTTCTCGAAATCCAGCAGCTGGCAATACTCATAAGTTTAATTTACAAGATAAATTTGCGCAAGCTGTAGACCTTATTAATCAGAAAAGACCTCCGAATATAACCGAAGAACCTAATGATTCAGGTGCGGTTAATGATCCAACTATTTCAGAAATCACCATCATGTTTTTATACACCGAAGAGATAGTGAATGCTGAAGGTTTAGATAACCTTATCGTTAAAACTGAAAATGAAATGACAATAGCCAATACCGATACCTTTCCAAACTCCTTAGTAAATGTTCGTTTAAAGCCAGTTGCGCATATCATTTATGCGCATCCTGAAGGGGAAGATTTAGTAGGTACATTAGATGAAGTAGGATCTAACGCCAAAATGAATACCGAATCACTGCGAGACCAGTATCAGGCAGATTTAGTTGCAACCATTGCGAGTGAAGATCCAGATATGTGTGGTATTGCACCAGCCATGTATAAAGGGGAAACTGCTGATGACTTTAGGAGATTCGCTTATTCTGCAGTAGGATCAGACTGTATTTCGAATAGTTTGCTTCATGAAATTGGGCATAATTTGGGCTTAACCCATGATCGAGACAATGAAGACGAAGAAGATGGCACCGGTTTTGGAGATAGTTTTGGGTATCGTATGTGCCAGAATGGCGGTTTTCATACCATTATGGCTTATGAATGTGATGATATTGACGTCCCTATGATAAATCGTTTTTCAAATCCAAATGTTTTGTATAACGGCATGCCTACTGGTGTAATAGGTAAGGCAAATAATGCACGAGTGTTAGAAGAAATAACTCGTTTTATAGCCGTTGATTTCCGTAATGGATCTGCGCCAACTCCGGTTCCAACGGTTGCACCAACACCAGCTCCAACCGTTGCACCAACTCCGGTTCCAACAATTGCACCAACACCGGCTCCAACGGTTGCAC
>JAZKFP010000108.1:5406-34238 GCA_040386355.1 Pseudomonadota bacterium
GTTGCACCAACTCCGGTTCCAACAATTGCACCAACACCGGCTCCAACGGTTGCACCAACACCAGCTCCAACGGTTGCACCAACTCCGGCTCCGACTGTTGCACCAACACCAGCACCGACCGTTGCACCAACACCAGCTCCAACGGTTGCACCAACACCGGCTCCAACGGTTGCACCAACTCCGGCTCCGACTGTTGCACCAACACCAGCTCCGACTGTTGCACCACAGCCTATAAATTTAGGTAACACCTTTATTCATGGCAGACAATTTACGATTGCTTCCAAATACAGCGGTAAAGTTATCGATGTAAGACATACTTCGCATCACAGTGGGGAGCTTGTGCATCAATGGTATCGCTACGAAGGTCGAGCTAATCAACAGTGGGTTGCGTTAGATCGAGGAAATGGATATTGGCAATTAAAAGCTGCACATAGCGGAAAATGCTTAACCGTCTATGATGGAAGTATTGAAAATGGTGCCTATGTATCACAGCAATCCTGCAATAATAATTCTAGTCAGCAATTTAAACCTGAATTGCGAGGCGACGGTTATTTCTTTCTACGTGCTCGGCATAGTGATAAATGTTTAAGAATTCCGAATTATTCAAAAAACAATGGAGTTTTTATTATTCAATATTCATGTGAAATTGAAGATCTAAATAAATGGAGTTTTACTCAAATTAATTAAACCCCTCATGTTTTAGATAGGTAGAACATTTAAAGCCAGAGCTAGGTTTCAACATAGCTCTGGCTTTTTTATTTAAATAAATACATTAGGTCATTATAGCGTTTGGCGTCTTCATACCTTTTCTATACACTATCGACCATTACAAACCCCTATTTGCGAGCACCAGAGGGTGATGACGTCAATGAATTTATTAAATGATCTGTCCCTACAAGATTTTGATCCAGAAATTGCCCAAGCCATTACCAGCGAAAGCCAACGCCAAGAAGAACATATTGAATTAATTGCTTCCGAAAATTACACAAGCAAGCGTGTAATGGAAGCGCAAGGTTCAGTGCTTACCAATAAATATGCAGAAGGGTATCCAGGTAAACGGTATTACGGCGGCTGTGAGTTTGTTGATGATTGCGAAGATATTGCTCGTCAAAGGGCCTGTGAATTATTCCATGCAGATTACGCTAACGTTCAACCACACTCAGGTTCCCAAGCCAATTGGGCAGTATTCTTTGCGTTATTGAATGCAGGCGATAAAGTTTTGGGTATGAGTTTGGCGGACGGTGGTCACTTAACCCACGGTGCATCCGTAAGCTTTTCCGGTAAAACCTACCAAGCATCGCAATACGGTGTAAACGCTAAAACCGGTTTAATTGATTACGATCAAGTCCGCGACTTGGCGAAAAAAAATCAGCCTAAAATGTTGATTGCAGGTTTCAGTGCGTATTCTCGAGTGATTGATTGGCAAATTTTTCGCGATATCGCGGATGAAGTCGGTGCGTATTTTCTAGTGGATATGGCACACGTTGCGGGTTTAGTAGCAGCGGGTTTATATCCAAATCCAGTTCCAATTGCCGATGCCGTCACGTCAACAACACACAAAACATTATGCGGTCCACGCGGCGGAATTATTCTTGCGCGCAAACACGCTGAACTCGATTTAGAAAAGAAATTTAATTCTGCAGTATTTCCTGGCGGTCAAGGCGGTCCTTTAATGCATGTGATCGCGGGCAAAGCGATTTGTTTCAAAGAAGCAATGACGAGTGAATTTAAATCCTATCAACAACAAGTCATCGATAATGCACGTGCAATGGCTGCAACTATTATGGAGCGCGGTTATAAAGTTGTTTCTGGCGGGACTGATAATCATTTATTTTTAATCGATCTCATCGATAAAAATATCACCGGTAAAGACGCGGATGCCGCTTTAGGTAAAGCCCATATCACTGTGAATAAAAATGCTGTACCAAATGATCCTAAATCACCTTTTGTTACGAGTGGTTTAAGAATTGGCACGCCAGCAATGACGCGTCGTGGTTTTAAAGAGAATGAAGCGCGCCAAGTTGCTGGTTGGATTGCTGATGTACTCGATAATTTAGCAAACGAAGCAACAAATAATAAAGTGCGTAAAGGTGTGCAAAATTTGTGTAAGGATTTTCCCGTTTATTCTTAAATACCTTTCGTATAATGATTTTCCCGCAAAATGCCGTTCGCAACGCAGTAAATGTCTTGCGAACGGCATTTACAGCACCGCTTATTCGCCCTGAACCTTTTTAATCAAAAAGGTTCAGCGTACGTTTGAGTATGCTGCGCGGGCCTATTGCACGGTTAAGTCTTTTCATCAAAAAACTTAATCCTACGGGAAAAACATTCTACAAAAGCTATGTGATTAATGAGACAAGGACGTTTTTAGTGCACTGTCCGTTTTGTATGGCTGAAGACACAAAAGTTATTGATTCTCGACTCGTCGCTGGCGGCCGTCAGGTTCGTCGACGACGGGAATGTGCAGATTGTGGTGAACGCGTAACGACCTATGAAACGGTTGAACTGGTTATGCCGCGGGTGATTAAACAAGACGGTACACGTGAACCTTTTGATTTGCCGAAATTACGCGGTGGAATTTTAAAAGCATTAGAAAAACGTGCGGTGCCAACGGAAAAAATTGAAGAAGCAATTCAAAAAATTCAACGCGATATTCGTATTTTAGGAGAGCGGGAAGTTTCTTCGCGAACCATCGGAGAAGCGGTAGTAAATGTTCTGCGTGATTTAGATGAAGTCGCGTACGTTCGATTTGCTTCGGTCTATCGAAGCTTCAAAGATTTATCGGAATTTTTACAAGAAATTGAACAGTTGGAACGAGAAAGACCTGGGTCTTCAAAAGCCAATCTATCAAAAACAACACTGCAAGCCGCTGCGGCTAAAGTTGCTCAGCCCGACGCACATCAGGCTAAGCTGATACAGAAAACCTTTACTTCGCCCCCACTTTTTGAGAGTCCTCAAGAAAAAAACGGCGATGAAACCTCTTAGGAGTGACAATCGTTGTTCACTGGCATTATCGAATCTGTCGGAAAAATTAGTGCATTGAACCGCGCACAAGGCGACGGTATGTTGCATATATTTGATCAAGGTTTGCCTTGGCATGAAATTCAGTTGGGTGAAAGTATTGCCGTTAATGGTGTTTGCTTAACCGTTACTACTATGGACGGCCAAGGTTTTACTGCGGATGTATCCAATGAAACCTTTAATTGCACAGCACTGGGTTCGTTAAAAATTGGCCAAGCTGTAAATTTAGAAAGAGCATTAACTTTAAATAAACCTTTGGGTGGACATTGGGTTAGTGGTCATGTCGATGGACTAGGCCACGTGGTATCTCGAAATAAAGACGCACGCAGCACACAGTTTGTGATTCGATTACCCGACGCTTTATTGCGATATGTGGCTGCAAAAGGTTCGATTACGCTCGATGGTATAAGTCTGACAGTAAATCGAATTGAATCGAATAATATTTACTTGAATATCGTGCCGCATACGTTTGAAAAAACTCAAATCGACCAGAGCTGGATTGTGGATGCAGCCGTTCATGTGGAAGTAGATATAATCGCGCGTCATCTTGAGCGATTGCTTTCTCCCGGCTTATCCGCGCAGAATTCGCCTTCCAACGTAACAACTGAACTTCTCCAACAGTACGGATTTTTAAATGACCAGCATTAATTCTACTGAAGCACTGATTGAAGATATTCGATTAGGTCGCATGGTTATTTTGATGGACGATGAAGATCGCGAAAACGAAGGTGATCTTGTAATGGCGGCATCGATGGTTCGACCTGAAGATATTAACTTCATGGCGAGACACGCGCGTGGATTAATCTGTCTAACATTGACGGCTGATCGTTGTAAACAATTGAAATTACCTTTGATGGTAGATGAAAGTCGTTCGTCGCACGGTACTAATTTCACGTTATCTATTGAAGCAGCAAGCGGAGTAACTACTGGAATTTCCGCAGCGGACCGTGCGCATACCATTCGCACTGCGGTCGCCGCGCATGCACATCCAGAAGATATCGTTCAACCCGGACATGTATTTCCATTAATGGCAAGACGTGGTGGTGTATTACATCGTGCAGGCCATACCGAAGCCGGTTGTGATTTGACCCGTTTGGCTGGATTAATTCCCGCTGCGGTGATTGTTGAAATCATGAATGAAGACGGCACAATGGCACGTCGACCTGAACTTGAACAATTTGCTAAGCAATTCGATTTAAAATTAGGAACCATCGCTGATTTAATTCAGTACCGCGTGAGACATGACAAAACAGTTGTTCGTTTGGAAAGCCATTCGATTCAAACCGAGTTCGGCGCATTTGAGCTTGTTATGTTCCAAGATTTAACCTCGGATGAAATTCATTGCGCGTTAGTACACGGTGATCCGACAGCCGAACAAGTGCCTTTAGTTCGTGTTCATATCGCAGATGTATTGCGTGATTTAATCGGACTCAAAATCGAAGGTCGTAGCGGTTGGAGTTTACATCGTTCGTTAAAAACAATTGCTGATTCCGGCTGTGGAGTTGTGGTTCTGTTGGGTTATGCGCCCACAACCGATCAACTGCAAAATCGAATAAAATCGGTATTAACCGATCGTTCTTCTTTTCCTACTATTGAAAAAGAAAAGAAAGTTCGTTTGCCCGAATATAGAACTATTGGTGCCGGATCCCAAATTCTGCGTGAGCTTGGCGTGCATCGTATGCGCTTGTTAAGTTCGCAAATTAAATTTAGTGGTTTGTCCGGTTTTGATCTCGAAATCGTAGAATTTGTAGTTTGTGAAGACTAAGGGATACATTATGAAAACTGGTGAAATTTTTGAAGGTCAATTTACTGACGTCGATGCACAATATTCGATCGTAGTATCCCGATTCAATGCATTTATCGTTGAGCATTTAGTGAGCGGTGCTGTTGATGCGTTAACACGTCATGGCGTAAATCCAAAAAATATCAGTATTGTTCGTGTGCCTGGTGCGTACGAATTACCGATTGCTTGCCAACGCGTTATGGCGAAACTTAAACCCGATGCAGTTATCGCATTAGGTGCGGTAATTCGTGGTTCAACACCACATTTTGATTATGTTGCAGGCGAAGCCGCAAAAGGTTTAGCGCAGGTTTCTTTGCAAGCGAATATTCCAGTAGCCTTTGGAGTTATTACTACTGATAACTTGGAGCAAGCAATTGAACGCGCTGGTTCTAAAGCGGGAAATAAAGGTGCAGAAGCGGCACTTACCGCGATGGAAATGGTGAGTTTATTTCGTCGTTTAGATGCATGATGGATAATCTAATTGAAACAAAAAAAGCGTCATGCGTTAAAGCTTCAGGCAATACAGGTATAAAAATGGCAGTTAAGAAAAATGTTCGCGCATCTCGAAAGCTTGCGCGCGAACGTATTTTACAAGCGCTTTATCAGTGGCAATTATCCGATGCACCGGATAATGAATTAATTGCGCAATATCGCGTGGATCATGCAGACGAAGTCATTGATTGGCCGTTTTTCGAACAAGCTATTCGAACAATTACCAGCACTTCAAAAGAACTTGATGAGCAATACGTCAGTTTTTTAGATCGAACTATTGAGCAATTAGATCCGATTGAACGTGGTGTTTTACGGCTTGGTATTTTTGAATTAATGCATCGAGTAGATGTACCGTACCGTGTTGTTATTAACGAAGCAGTGGAATTAGCAAAACGTTATGGCGCAACTGAAAGCCACAAATACATTAATGGAATTTTAGACAAAGCCGCTCGGCAATTGAGAGAGGTTGAAATTTCTGGCCAAGCTCGGTGAATTTGATCTTATTCATCAATTCTTTTCGCATACCACATTATCACCAAAATCCTCTGAAAATATTCTGTTAGGAATTGGCGATGATGCGGCCGTCATTGCATTATCGCACGGCGGATCTGCGATTATTTCTGTGGATACTTCAATTGCGGATGTGCATTTTCCAGCACACGCTCCCGCGTTTTCGATTGGTTATCGTGCACTTGTTGTCAGTGCAAGTGATTTATTGGCAATGGGTGTTGCACCGCAATTTTGTACGCTCGCGTTATCACTTCCAAAAACCGATGAAAATTGGCTGCAAGATTTTTCAGCAGGTTTCTATAAAGCCTGTGAATTATACGGTGTGAAATTAATTGGGGGAGACACAACAGCTTCCAGTATTTTATCGATTACCGTTCAAGTTATGACATTTCAAGATAAATCCGATGCATGGTTAGCTCGATCAACTGCGCAGGTTGGTGATTGGATTGGGGTTACAGGACATTTAGGTGAAGCCGCAGCGGGTTTAGCAGTATGGCAAGCAGGACATAATTTTCAGGATGCCGATCAAAATATTGTGCAGGTTTTAAAAGCGTATTTAGAACCCATATTGCCTCTGAAATTTGCAATTGGGTTGCATGATTTAGCAAGTGCTTGTATCGATGTATCGGATGGTTTTATCCAAGATTTAAATCATATTTGTCAGCAAAGTCAGGTCGCAGTTGAATTAAGTATCGATTCGTTAAAACCTTCGGCTGCTTTGCAAAATATTCCCCATTCAATGCGACATCCAGATAAAATAACGCGTTGGCAATTTTCAGGCGGCGATGATTACCAACTTATTTTTACTTGTAAGCCTGAAAATAAATCTGCCATTGAAAACTTAGCGCAAGCCACGCACACTCCGCTGACTTGGATTGGCAAAACCCAATCCGGAAACTGTGCACATCTTTCTGCATCGCTCCAGAATCTTTTACAAGATCAAACGGGCTTTCAGCATTTTTAAAATGAGGACTTCATGCATTCTGCTTCATCCTTAAATTCTAATTCAGAATATCGCGCACTATTCGAACGTTTTTTTGCAGCGAATTACCAAGCCGATGTTGTTCACTCTGTAGTTGATGGGGCTTCTGTAGTTGAAACACTCAATCGTTTTTTTGATACATCTCCGCCCGCAATAAAACGTTCAGTTCAACCGATTGTTGAACGACCTAAAGCGGTAGAAAAAACCACACCGGCCGTTGTTGAATTAATTCCAGAAAAAAATCGATTTGCTCGATTAAAAAAAGGTTTAGCAAAAACGCGTGCACAATTTGGTCAGTGGTTTGACACACAACAAGAAATGGACGCGGCAGCTTGGGATCGTTTGGAAACTCAGCTGTTAATGTCTGACGTTGGAATTAAAACAACCGAGCGTCTTTTAACTCAATTACACGCTGACTACAAAAAATTTCCTACATTGCAGGCTGCGTTAAAGCATCAATTGTTAGAAATTTTAAATAACGTCGAACCTAACTTAATTACTCAACCGACTGCAGCTCGAATGATTCTTATCATCGGCGTTAACGGTGTTGGTAAAACAACCTCTGTTGGAAAATTAGCGTCTTATTTCAAATCCGAAGGTCAAAGTGTTGTGCTTGCGGCAGGTGACACGTTTCGTGCAGCGGCGGTAGAACAGTTAAAAATTTGGGGTGAAAGAACGTCAATTCCTGTGATTGCACAAGATATGGGTTCGGACAGCGCATCAGTTATTTTCGATGCGTTAAATACTACGCAAGCACGCAAAGCCAATGTTTTACTTGCAGACACTGCCGGCCGATTGCACAACAAAAGTAATTTAATGAATGAACTAAAAAAAATTGTACGCGTGGTAAAAAAACTTGATCCGCAAGCGCCGCATGAAGTTTGGTTAGTCGTTGATGGCGGTACCGGACAAAATGCATTGCTGCAAGCGCGAGAATTTAACGATGCAATAGGACTAACTGGTTTAATTGTGACTAAACTAGATGGCACTGCAAAAGGTGGTGTTGTATTTAGCTTGTTGCATGAATTGAAAGTGCCGATTCGTTTTATTGGTGTTGGTGAAGGTGTTGATGATCTTCGACCTTTTGATGCAGAAGCCTTTATTGATGCTATTTGTGGGAATGAATAATACCTAACACATATGAATTTTCCCGGGTGTTGCGTGATCGTGCAGCCTGCTCACGTACTCAACTGTACGCTCCGCGGGCTTTACTCAACGCGCCTACGGGAAAACTAATATGCGTTAGGTATAAAAAAAGGTAAGGGAATAGCTTTCCATTATTTATTTCCAATAAATTCACATATTTTAATGAGACATATAAATGTTATCAGTCCAAAATTTATCGCGGCGTTATGGAAATCAAATCGCGCTGACTGATGTTAATTTTCAAATGAAAGAAGGCGAGTTACTTTTTATTATTGGTCACTCGGGCGCTGGTAAAAGTACGATAATGAAGCTTCTCACTTTAGAGGAACGTCCAACGTCGGGTGATATTTATTTTCAAGGTTTGCCATTAGCGCATATTACTAATTCAGAAATCCCATTTTATCGCCGTCATTTAGGTTTGGTGTTTCAAGGTCATCATCTTCTACATGATCGAAATATTTTTGACAACGTTGCGTTACCTCTGATCATTCATGGTTATCCAATTGCTGAAATTAAACGTCGCGTTCGAATTGCTTTACAGCATGTTGGTTTAGCAAATCGAGAAACCGCTTTTCCCAAACATCTATCTGGTGGGCAACAGCAACGTGTAGGAATCGCACGCGCTTTAGTACATGGACCGCAACTTTTATTAGCTGACGAACCTACGGGTAATTTAGATCCTGAATTATCTTTAGAAATTATGGGTTTATTTCGTCAATTCACGACTATGGGTATGAGCGTGATTGTGACAACCCATGATCTAGCTTTGGCCACCAAATTTGCAAAACGAATGCTGCATTTAGAAGGTGGACGTTTAATTAATAAAGAATCACAAGTTCACGAATTTGGGGTGGAATATGCCGACTGAGACTATGCCTATTGAAGCTGGATCAATGGATATTCATCCTAAAGGTGACATAAACGAATTGTTTGAACCCAACAGTATTGAACGTGGTTTTAAAGATCCGCGTAGTCGATCTGAACAATTTAATGTGTGGCTGCAAAATCATCGTATGGTTGCCGCTGATAGTTGGCTGCGATTATGGTTAATGCCGGTATCGAGTTTGTTGAGTATTATTTTAATTGGGTTTTCTTTGGCGTTACCTGTTTTTCTAAGCGTATTACTGGCGGGCTCCGGACAACTTAGTACAGGTTGGCGTTTAGGTGACGAGTTGCAAGTCTATTTGGATCCAATGGTGTCTACGGAAGAAGCGCAGCAATGGGCAAAGTCTCTAGAGGCGAATCCAGAAATAGAATCTATTACGGTCGTATCAAAAGAAGAAGGTTTGGCTTTATTTAGTGCTGAATCTGAGATTTCTGATATTTTGCGTGGGCTTGAGAAAAATCCTATCCCAGTACTTATGGTCATTAAGCCTAAGAACTCTGATCCTTCTGCACTGGTTAACTATTTAAAACAGCAATCGCAAGTCGATGTCGTGCAAGCGGATGATTTATGGGTACAACGCCTGCAAGCTTTGCTTCAAGCAGGTGAGCGATTAATGGGATTAGTTGCCTTATCTATGGGCAGCATTGTGATTCTAGTAATCTTAATGGGAACTCGATTATCAATTTTGAATCAGGCGCACCAAGTAGATATTGCTCGTATGTTTGGCGCAACGCGTCATTATTTACGTCGGCCATTTTTATATAGTGGTTTTTGGTTAGGACTAGCTGGTGGTTGTGTGGCTTTAATGCTGGTTTATCTGAGCTTTATTTGGGTAGAGGCGCCTTTAGCTGAATTAGCACGAGCCTATGGCACAGATTTATCTTTTACACATTTATCCTTTGGCCAAGTTTTGCAGCTGATTGTCTTAAGTACGTTCTTAAGTTGGTTTGGAGCTTGGATAGCCACTAAACGTTATTTGCCCTAGATATTTTTATCGCCCAGATTCCGGCATTATGTCCGGAATGTTTTAAGGCTTGATAAGACTTTCAGAAAACAGGAAAAAGCAGCATATGTAGGCGTCATTCCCGCGAAGGCGGGAATCCAGGTGACGTGTTCTTGAGAGTTTTCATCATGCCTGGATTCCCGCCTTCGCGGGAATGACGCCGGGTGTATATTATTTCTCAATGAAACTTCTTTATTTTTACTCTTTTATGGTTTTGACTGCAGTGCATATTCGGACAATCTTGCCTGCTCTGTACTAAGGGTCTTTTATAAAAATTAGTAGTAAATTCACTATAGAAAAGAACAATTTTTTATAGTGAATTCATAGGTTTTAAACTTTTCTTATCTGAACTTCAGGTACAAAATTAAGTCTGAAAATCATCCCTAAGTAAACGTTAAAAACAATATTTGAAACAGCTTTTGTCTTGCAGATTTTAGACGACTCTTTTACTCTTGAGGGCCGCCACGATCTACAGTCGGTTGGATCACGAGGTATAACAATGTCAGTATTAAATGAATCAGTATCAAATCCATCAGCACTGAACACAGGGTATGCCTTAAAACCCTTTGAAGTCGCAGCACCTGGTGTCAACCTTGAGTCTTATATTCATGCCGTTAACAACGTTGCTGTTTTATCAGCAGAAGAAGAACAAGCTTTAGCCAATCGTTTTTTCTACGACAAAGACCTTGATGCCGCACGGCAATTAGTATTGGCTCACTTAAAATTTGTGGTGTACATCGCACGCGGCTACAGCGGTTATGGATTGAATCATGGTGATTTAATACAAGAAGGCAATGTAGGTTTGATGAAAGCCGTAAAACGTTTTGATCCAACAATGGGTGTGCGTTTAGTATCCTTTGCGGTGCATTGGATCAAAGCTGAAATCCATGAATTTGTCCTTAAAAACTGGCGTATTGTTAAGATTGCTACTACGAAAGCGCAACGAAAATTATTCTTTAATTTACGCGGCATGAAAAAGCGTGTTGGCCGTATGACGCAAGATGAAATGGAGAATGTTGCACAAGAATTAGGTGTTAGTGTTACCGATGTTCGTGAAATGGAAGGGCGTCTATACGCTAAAGATTTCGCATTTGATGGCTATGATGATGACAATGAAGAATCAGCTCCGGCACCTGCAGATTTTTTGCAAGATTACCAATTCGATCCAGCGTTAACCTACGCACATGACAGTTCAGAAGAAAATGAGACTTCTAATTTACAAGAAGCATTAGAAGCTCTGGATCATCGCAGTCGAGATATTATTCAACGTCGTTGGTTAGCAGATACTAAAGCTACTTTGCATCAATTAGCAGATGAGTATGGCATTACGGCTGAACGTATTCGTCAGCTTGAACAAAATGCCATGAAGAAATTGCGAAGTAGTATTGATATTCCAGATTTTGAAATCTAAATAATATGCCTCAATAATAACGGGTATATATGCCCGTTTTATTTAATGATTTTGATATAAAAAAAGTTAATTTTTAGCCATTTAACTCAAAATTAAATCTTATTTTCATAAATCGACTATTTTGTTTTTAAAAGTCGGTTCGCTTAAAATTCCATGCATAAATATTACGCAAATAAGTTGTCGGTTCGTTCTCCTTAGCTACTCTCATTAAAGGGCCTGATAAAAAACTCTCTCAATAGCTAAAACAGAAATGTTTTAGAAATTGTTGAGAATTTAAATGCACAGGACAGTATGGGTTGATTGGCAGTTCACCAAAGGTTGAAGGGAGTTACTCCGATGAAAATCTCGGCCACAGAATTAAAGAATCGGCTAGGGAGATATTTGGACGCAGCAGAGCATGAACCGGTTTTTATTGAAAAATCTGGACGTAAAAAGTCCGTGTTACTATGCGATTCACATTATCAAGCGTTGATGGAAAAATTAGCTGCGGAGATCGAAGAAGCAAATCGATCCTCACATCAATAAGACCTTTCAGTAATGCAAAAGAAAAGATAGAGAATTCTATTCTCTATCTTTTACCCATTTTTTTAAAACAATGATTTATATTAATATTGCTTATATTTTTAGATATTTTAGATCTGAAAAGTAAAGGATTTAAAAGCTAAATCTTTTGCAAAATTTATGTATTAAATTTATTTTTTTTAAATTTAAATAATAAAATTTTTGCGTAATGAGAATTTCTAATATTTAAGTTGATAGATTGGAATCCGAATTTTTAATCCATTTTTGTAGAGTAATTTTTAACATATCGCGCGTGTAAGGTTTGGAGATAAACCCATCCATGCCAGCTTCGGCGCATTTGCGTTGATCTTCTGGTGAATTATTTGCAGTAACTGCAACGATGGGAACTGCGTTTAAAGGAGCTGCTAATTGGCGAATTTTCTGAGTTGCCGCAAATCCATCCATAATTGGCATTTGACAATCCATTAAAATTAAATCATATTTTTTGTTGCTAGCTGCGGTTAAGCCTTCTGCGCCATTCATAGCAACGTCCACTTCAAAACCTAATTTTTCTAAATTAGCTTTTGCTATTCGACTGTTCACGACGTTGTCTTCTACAACAAGAACACATTTGCCTGTGTTATTATTAATATCTTCCGAATGTTTCTTTGCGTTTGATTCAGACATTACACCGAATGAATTAGAATTTTGAGTGGTTAAATGTGCAAGTAAACGATCCTCTAAATAACTGGTACGAGTTGGTCTTGTAACGACCAAATCCCAAAAATATTTTTCATTATTATCGGATTGATGTCTAGATTTAAAACAAACTAGAGTGACGCGATATAAATTTTTTACAGATTTAAATAAATCCAATTCGAAATCTGAAATTTCATACACATTAACTAAAATTAATGTACGTCCAGACTTTTCAAGAGTTGGCATTAATTGTTCTTCAATGTTTTCAGAGTAAATATGTATAAAAGGAATAGAAAATTGTTTAAAGAAATTAGATAGAGGTTTGGTTAAAGTATCATTTGAACAAATGCCAATTCCACTCTCAAAGAAGGGAGTTAGTTTTGGTTGAATGTGAATTTGTTCTACACTGTCAAACGTTAATTTAACTTCAAATGAAGATCCGATATGTTCTTCGCTCACAACTCGAATTGAACCATTCATAATTTCAGCAAGTTTTTTGCAAATTGCTAAGCCAAGTCCGGTACCGCCAAATTGTCTACTTATAGAGCCATCTTGTTGTAAGTAAGGGTCAAAAAGTTTACTAATAAATTCGGTTTTAATGCCGATTCCAGTATCGTGAACATATATCTTCAAAGTAACTTTATTGTCTTCAATTTTATCTAAAAAGGTTTCAATATAAACCTCACCCTTAGAAGTAAATTTAATCGCGTTTGATAATAAATTATTAAATAATTGTTGTAACTTAACGGAATCACCGCGAATTAAACGTGGTGCTACTGGGTCGTATGAGCAACTCAATTGAATGTGTTCTTTGCCTTCAATACTGGAATACAACATAATACGGCTTTCAAGCAATTCTCTAAAATCTAAAGTTTCGAGATCTAGTGTAGATTTTTCAGCCGACAGTTTAGAAAAATCGAGAATTTCATTTACTAAATTTACTAATGCTTCGCCAGATTTTCGCGCATCCGTAAGAAAACTTTTTTCACGTTCGGTAAAATGAGATTCATCAATTAAGTCAAGCATGCCAAGGATGCCATTTAATGGTGTGCGAATTTCATGAGTAACATTGGCGATAAATTCTGATTTCATGCGATTAGCATCTAATGCTAAATCTTTTGCATGAATTAATTCAGCTTCTCTCTCTTCTAAAGCAGTCATCATTCGATTAAATTCGCGGGAAATTAATTTAAATTCTCTTGGGCCGGCTTCTTCAACACGCAAACCTTGACGACCACCTTTAACTTCGTGCATTGCTGCAGAAAGATTATGGATTGGCTTACTAAATGAGCGAATCATTTTTCTTAACAATGCAAACAATAAAACTGCCAGTATCATAGTGATAATAATATCCGCAAAAATAATAACTAAAATAATTTGTTTAATATCATTTTTGCTAATAACAACTCTAACTTCACCTAGAATTTCTGGTTTGCTGTGAGTAAAATTATCATTTTCTTCGCCGCCGATGAAAACTAAACTACTAAATTCCCAATAATCCGAAGTTGCTGATTCAAGATGGCTAATTAATTCAGAAGGTTTCACTGCATTCGGAAGAGGGCGAACCTCCCATTTAACAATTTTTCCATGTTGAAATAAAATATGCTTTGATTTTCGATCAATTAATGCAACTTGTTGAACATTTGCAAATGTTAGTATCGACGCCACAACATCGCGTGCGGCATCCTCACTTCCATATAACAAAGCAAGACTGCTTTGCTTGGCAAGCGAATGGGTAATGTAGTGTCCATTGCGTACGCCGTGTTCCTCCAAAATATTATTGCTAATAATAATTAGCGAAACTGAAAGTAAAACCGCAACGCTTGAGGTAATTAAAAAAAAGAAAGTAGTTAATTGGGTGCTAAAAGGCAGATTAGTAAATAAAGACTTTATCGAATAGGCATATGTATAGTGCTTAATCTTTTCTTTTAAAAAGATTAAGGGTTTAACATGAATGCTTTCAGCACTCACGTATTGATTGCCTATGTACGCCACAGAATTTTTTCACTATAAAGCCCTGGTTATGTTGCATGACAATTCTCTTAATTGATAAATGCACCTATATACCCATAGCGTATAAAAATTAGGTGTTCATCATGATCTTTTTTTCCACTTACTATGTTAAGACCGCAAGAGCGCGTCACAGCACTCTTGCGTGCGTAAAGCTTTGGCTACGCCGCGTCAAAGCGCCTTGCAAATGAAAAAAAATATTCATGCTTCACCATTTCATTTGTCCGGCCGCTGCCTAGAGTCGCGGCGCGCAAAGCGCCCTAATTTTCATTCGCTACGGGCATATGATCAAAAAAATTTATGCATTACGCTAGTTCTACAGCTGTTTCAGTTGTTACACGATGTCTCCGATGGGCATATTATTTTTATCGAAAATCTCGAGGCAGAAAAATATTAAATTGTTGTTCTGCATTTGGATAAAGTTGTGCTTTTAAATGCCGGGTTGTTCTTAAATTCATTGCGAAATCTGGTGTATCTAATAAATAGATTGGTTTTAATTTTTGATCAGCATCTAATAAATTTTTTATCTGCTTCCCAATTTGTTGGCCATACATCTCATTGTTTGGAAATGCACCGAATGCCATACCCCGATCAACATAGACCAATACGGTAGAAAACATTAATAGGCCGTCATTCCAAAGACGATCCAAAAGGAATGGTAGAATTACGCGTGCATCCATTGTCATATTATCTTGCGTCACCCAAATGGCATCGGTTTTTGGATCCATTCCTTTAATAATATTGCGATAAGCTAAAGCGCTTTCTGATAAACCTTCTGTATTAATAATTTGTAAATCATAGTTATGAGTTTTTGCTGCTGCTTGTGCTGCATCTGCCAACCATTGCATGCTTTTCAAATGCAGAATCATATAGATTCTTTTTGTAGTTACAGAGAATTTTGATAACTTTTTAAAAACAACATCGGGATTAGGAATGAGCATGAAAGATGAAACATTGGGAGCTGAAAATTTTTGAGTGGTTATGGCAATTGCAATTTGATTATTGGGATATTTCTTTGTGACTTCCTCTAATAACTTTGGAGTAAGCAACAGTATAAAATCATCTTGACTAGCGTTGACTTTTTCTAATGGTTTTGCTGAATTATTTTCAGTTTGAATAATCTGGAGCCGATCGGAATCATTAAAACCTTTTTGTACACCGTTCACGATATTATCAAAAAGATTGGTGTAAGGACCATCTAAGTTTGGCCTTAAAATAATTAAAGAACTTTGATCAGATGCAAATGCAATGTCACTTAATATTAAAAAAATCGTTAAAAGTAAGATAGAAGCAACCAAACAAACTTTTCTTAAAAGTTTTCTACAACAGAAATGTGAAAAGTTTTTGATAAAATAAAACATGTAATTTTGGAAGCCATCTTTTCTAATATTAAAAATGCTATATATAGTTGTCTTTTGATGTGATTAGACAGAAATTTTTTGAATTTGATCTACACAGTTTACCTTTTTATATACTATTGGTCTGTAACTTTCATAGGTAAAAAATTTGCCCAATAAATCAAGTTTAGTTGGCTAAGAGAGATGCTTAAAGCTCAGTTTAAAAAAACATGCATTAAATATTGATATAAAAATTTTTATTATTCTGCGCATATTTAAAGAGATTAAACAATTCAATGCACCAAAATGATGATGCTGCTGATGTTGTGAGACACAATATGCCAATTCACGGCGGGTCTAAATGTTCAGGTTTAATTTTAATAGGTGGGCCGGTATATTCCATGTCATCACAACGCAAAGGTAAAAGACTTTCAGGTGGCGATTCAAGATATTCAATATAGGAAGCATGGACTCCACCACTTACGATTAAAGCCATGATTGCTAATATATGATTTGCTGTAAATTGATAATCAAGCATAAAGGCAACTATATATCCGCCTAAATTTAACTGTTCACCATATTTTTCAAAAATAATCTTTTCAAATTCTAAAGCAGCCCCTAAATGTGATTTAACAGAAAAATCTAAATCAGTAGATAGTTTTAATAATGCTGGAACACGCTCATCACCTTTAATTAATGGTTTTACAAAACCTGGTGCAGCTATAGGAAAAATTTTAGATTTAGTTTTAATTTCTTCAGAAATTTTTACAAGCGAGCTAAATCCAAGTTTTTCATTTGATTGTTTAAGCTTTGTAATGAATGGAATAATTGAGTTTAATGATCCAACTCCATACATTTTGGAATCTGCTGCAAGAATTCCTGCTGTAATTCCAGCAGCAGAAGATGTTCGAGCGGTGCCACCTAATGCACCAATTGTATTAGTCCATATCCTGACATCGGGATAGCTCAAAGAAA
This sequence comes from Pseudomonadota bacterium, assembly GCA_040386355.1. GTDB lineage: Bacteria > Pseudomonadota > Gammaproteobacteria > Pseudomonadales > UBA6940 > JAZKFP01. The sequence continues at coordinate 22,163 of JAZKFP010000108.1, forward strand.
TTGCTACTGCATCAAACCAAGTTGCAAGTTTGGTGTCTGGTAAAGTGCCAGTTACTTGCAAAATTAGCATTTGATAATAGGAGACTTTTCCTATCAAATCATCAAATAGTGAATAGTTATGAGAAGTTACTCCTTTTCCAACTTTCCACCCACCTTTCTTTGCAAAAATTTTCTTACGGCGTTTATCAAAATATTCTGTATTGTTTTTCATATTATTTAGATGTGGTTAAAATGTAATTTTCTTCAGCAATAAAAGGCAAGCTTGTATAATCTTTTTCAGACATCTCTAAACTACTTGCTGCTAAACCAGGCGTAGCTAAAAGTTGAAATAAAATTGCACCTGATTTCCAATGAAAACCTAAATCAAGCAATGTTGCCGCAGCTAAACCTGTAATTAACCATCCAGAATTGTCCTGTTCTTCTAGAAAAAAAACGAGTTGTTCACAAAATAACAAATGGGGAATTTCTTCGCCTATTGAAATTAATTTTTTAGATAAGCGTTTTGGCCAAGGTGCTACGCCATCAAATTGTCTACCAAAACCAGGAAAAACATGTTCCTGTGATTTTTCTAAGTCATTGGCTTGAATAAGAGATGATTGATTTTCGAAAATTAAATCTTTTGGATTTCTGTGTTTATTTTTTGAAATCCATTTCATTGAACTTAGTACTTCATCTGCTCCTAGATAACTCCCGCCCAAAATAGATAAGCCAATAGGTAATAAATTCTGAGAATAAGTCTTTGAAGCTGCAGCAATAATTACTGCTCGGTTGGCTGGATGTCGGAGACCAACATTAGAGATACCAATTAGCAAAGCATTAAAAATTTTTTTTTGATTTTGAGTAGGAAATTTTGATGTTAAAAGAAAAAAAAGATATTCATCAAATGAATGCGATGACATTAAATCTATTATAGCTTCACCATGGCAATAAAGTTGATCTGTAAGATAGGGGTTATGCTTAAAGGCTGACTCATACCAAATAGAAGTATGTACTTTTTCAGCAAATTCAACTGCACGAAACTCAAATAAATTTTTCATATTTAATCAATTTTTAATCTAAATGATACTAATGCTGCTCGACTGTCTATAGGGTAATCTCCAGGAACAAATGCGCCTCCCGGAATGCCTGGTTCATAAGGAGAGGGTTCTACCATTTCTCTATTAAAAATGTTTCTTAAGTTAAAGCTAATATCAAGATTGTTAATCCAATTGGTATGTCCTACTGTCAAATGTGTTAAAAATAAATCATCTGGACTTTTGCGCGGGTCATTTGGATTTCGATAGCGTTGACCGATCCAAAATAATTCAAATCCTGCATGCCATTGATCAGAAAAATTAAAGGTGGGATTTAATTTGGTCAAAAAATGTGGAGTGTTAGCAACTTTTTCACCAGTTGCCTTATCGTTAGTATTTATCCAAGAAAAGTTTGCATTCAATAAAAAACGTTTAGTAAAGTTCCAATTGGCATCCCATTCCATTCCGTAACCTTGTTGGCCGTCAGTATTTTGAGTAACTGCTGTTTCACCTGGAGTATCTGAAATTGCACGAATTGCATCATCAATTTCGTAGTAGAAAAAATTAAAATTTGCTTGCCGTAAAGTTTGCATTGGTCGGTAGGCAAAAGCTAATTCTAAAGTATCAATGGTTTCAGCTTTTAAATCTGGATTACCAACTACTACAGGATTATTTATAGAAAAAAGTTCAGTAAAAGACGGTGGGCGAAAAGCACTACCGTAAAGTAATTTACTGGTTAAATCATGCTTGGTATGCCAAACCAAGGCTAAGCGCGGATTGATCGTTGATCCAAAATCTGAATAATTATCAAAACGAATTCCGGAAGTTAAATACCAAAGGCCTTCAGACATTGGTAACTGCCATTCGTCTTGTAATGAAATAAAAGTTAAATCTCTATTTTCACTTTGCATGAAAACATTTTCAGTGCCAGTAACGTCGGTTAATGTACCGTCAACTTCTGGTGGAGGAGTTCCACCGTCCAAAACCCCCGGACCAAAATTTTTAGTTTCTTGCGGAAATAATGAAATGTATTTGAATCCACTAGATATTCGAATAAAGTGATTTTTAATTTTGTCGTAAGTAGACACATTTTCTATTGAATAATGTTCTTCGTAAACTTCTGGATTTCCAATATATCCTTCTGTAAATTCAACTAAACCTACAGGATCTGCGAAATTTACATTGCCATTTTCACCTATAGGAAGCACCGTTCCTGCAGGAAATAAAGTTTGCCTAGATTGAGAATCAACATCTAAATGGTGCAAGGTAGTTATTGAGTTCCAATTTGCAAAAGATGTGTTGTAACTAATATCAACCCATTTATTTTCTGTTTCTGCATAACCTTCTGGATCTAAAGCTTGCCCTAAACCTGGGCCAACCTCTAAATCATTTTGTTGCCAACTCCAAATATTTAGCTTCCAAGTATCTCGATAATCAATTGTTGCTCTCAAATCAAATCGTTCTGCTCTACTATCTAAGGGTCCAGGCGCAAGGCTTACATCTGTTCCAAATATGGTATCAAAAATTGTTTGTGCATCACGTTCAATAATCCGATCTTCGTCACCGTTAGTATGACTGCCTTCTAAACTAAAAAAGAATTTCCAATCTTCATATTTTCTACCGTGCATTACCCATAAATCTTGGGTATCAAAAGAACCTAGGCGTATACCAGTTTCAGTGCCAGATAGTGTGTCTGCATTTTTAGTAACAATGTTAATAACTCCAGCAAAAGCGTCTGCACCATAAACTGCAGAACCTGGGCCGCGAATTACTTCGACACGCTCAATCGTTGAGATTGGTAAAGTTGATTGAAGTCCGCGATCTCCAAAATTAATTTGGGTCATGGGAATACCATTAATTAACATTAATACATGTGGGTTGGTATCTGTCGAAATACCGCGCATGGAATAAATAGGTGAATTACGAATAGAAGACATTGAAACGTGGAGACTGGGAATACGTTCTAATAATTGATCGAGAGTACGTGCACCTGAATTACGAATATCAAAATCATTTATAACAGTATTGACAGCAGGAGCAATATAAGTGGGTTGTTTTACACCAGTCGCAATAGCAATAAATTCTTGATCCGCGTCACCGTAAATATTCTGCATTAACATGTCCATATCGTTTGCTTCTTCGGCAAAAGATATGGGTATATAAAAAGTGGAAAGAGTAAACAACGAAAGAATCAGTGATCGCATTTGGCTTCCTTGCCATAATACCTTAAAAAATTACTTAAATAAAAATGTGCATCCTTAATAAAGTAGATTAGTTTTTATTATTCAAAAATTTAGCCTAGCACGAAAAAATTCATATCAACTATTATCTACATCGATCCATACTGTTGATCAATCTGATGTTTTAAAGTTTGTAATTTATGACTCAATCCTGCCGATTTTAAAAGTTGTAATGTTTCAGAAAGCGGTAATCCCATTACTCCGCTGTAACTGCCACTCATTTTTTCGACGAAGGCACCTGCTATACCTTGAATACCGTAACCACCTGCTTTATCACACCATTCGTCTGTTTCAATATAGGCTTCGATTTCTTCTTCTTTTAATGCGCGAAATGTTACGTCAGTAATAGATAATGCAGTTGTAAAGATCAATTCTTTTCCGGGCTTTTTAGTGAGTAATGCAAGAGAAGTGATAACTTGATGAGTATGACCAGACATTGCTAATAAAAATAAAGATGCCTCAGTCGCATTGTGAGGTTTACCCATAGGTCTTTGTTTGAAAATAACCAAAGTATCTGCACTTAAAATAGCAACTGATTCAGGATGGTTCAACATTTCCCAGCCTGCTTCAGCCTTTTTAATTGCCAAATTTTTAATAGCTTGGTGAAAATCACTCGACTCTAGAGTTTCATCTATATCCGGCGATATGGTTTTAAAATTTGTACAGAGAATATTTAAGAGTTCACGGCGCCTTGGAGAAGCCGATGCTAAATACAATGATAATTCGTTTGGATTATTCATTATTGACCACGCAAGAATAGTTTATCTAATGCGCCAAGAGTTAACTGCTTCCAAGTCGGGCGACCGTGATTACATTGCCCACTACGTTCCGTATTTTCAATATCCCGCAGTAACGTATTCATCTCTGCCACATCTAATACATCGTGAGCGCGTTTCGCAGTATGACAAGCCATACGCGATAATATTTCATTTTGCCGATTCTCTAACTGTGCACTGTAATTGTCATTGCTAAAATCAGAAACTAAATCATGCATTAAATTTTTCATATCACAGCTACTTAATAACGCAGGTATGGCACGGACTGCAAGTTGATTCGGTGCAATTCGATCGATAATCAATCCATAACTTTCCAATTCTAGGTGATGCTCTTGTAACAAATCACATTGTTGCTCTGTGAGGGACACACTAAATGGAATGAGTAAAGGCTGAGTTGCAATGGTTTTATTCCAAAAAGAAGTTTTCAAGCGCTCGTACAAAATACGTTCATGTGCGGCGTGAATATCGACCAGAATTAACCCCTGGTTATTTTCAGCTACGATATAAATCCCTTGAATACTTCCGAGCGCAAAGCCTAATGGAAAATGTAGAACAGGTCGTTCATTGGATTGATGAATTGTGACGTAATTACCATTTTTTTCTTGTACTTGATCAGTAGCATCTGTTGTTAATGGTTGGTCTTTTAACTGTTCAATATGTTGTGCAAAAGGTAAGCGATCAAACGGAAGCTCAGTAATAGATGAATGCGTAAAGTCGTTAAACGCGGAACGGCGATTTGCAGTGTGATAATTATTGGTAGAAAAGTTGAGGTGATGCTGAGGATAAAATTTTTGTTCGGTCGTAGTTTTTTCTGCTGCTATTCCCACTGTTGATGTCTCTATTTCAGCAGAGCTGCGTAAATCAACAGAATTTGATAGTAAAGTTGCAGGACGCATTTGCGCAATTGCGTTTTTAAGTTTAGAAAACAAAAAATCATGTATTAAACGACTTTCGCGAAAACGCACTTCGTGTTTTGTAGGATGGACGTTGACATCTACTAATTCAGCAGGCAAATCTAAAAAAAGTACAAACGCAGGGAATCGCTGACCATACATTACATCTTGATACGCTTGACGCACTGCATAGGAAATCACACGATCTCGCACAACGCGCCCATTCACAAAAATAAATTGACCATCGGTATTAGCTCGAGAGTACGTTGGTTGTGCAATCCATCCATGTAAACGAATTTCATGCTGAGCCACGTCTATCTCCCAAGCATTTTCCACAAAATCCTGACCACACAACGCGCCTAACCGACGGTGTCGGTCAAGCTCAGTGCTCGCTGGACTTAATCTATATATACTCTTTTGATTATGGATTAATTCAATTTGCAAGCGATCAAAACTTAATGCAATCCGTTTAATGCATGCGTCGATATGGCCAAATTCAGTTTTCTCTGTTTTTAAAAATTTGCGTCGCGCTGGAGTATTGAAAAATAAATCCCGAACTTCTAACGTAGTACCACGCGGATGAGCGATAGGTTTTATATTCGGTTCTTCTTCAGTCGCATGACATTCAATCACCCAACCTTGACCTGATTCATCCACTGAAGACGCTAATTTAATATGCGCAATTGATGAAATACTTGCGAGTGCTTCACCACGAAATCCAAGACTTGTAATCGATGTTAAGTCTTTGCTGTCACGAATTTTGCTCGTAGCGTGTCGACTTAATGCCAAACTCAATTCGTGTTGAGGAATGCCGCTTCCATTATCGCGTACTCGAATTAAACGCTGACCTGCTTGTTCGATTTCAATAATAATTTCTGTCGCGCCAGAATCAATTGCATTTTCAAGCAACTCTTTTACAACGGAAGCGGGTCGTTCAACGACTTCACCGGCTGCAATTTGATTTGCTAAAACAGGTGGCAAAATTTTTATAGGATTTCGTATCGACATAGGGAAAAAGTAACTCAAATAGTTTCGAAAAATTTTAAAATCCGCGTGCACCAATGAAATTTAATTGTCGCCATGCTTCGTAAACCGCAATTGCAACCGTATTGGATAAGTTCAAACTACGTGACTGTTCTACCATGGGCAGACGTACTAATTTTTCTTGACCAGCAGCAGCTAGTAATGGTTTTGGTAAACCGTGAGTTTCCGATCCAAAGACTAATAAATCATCATTTGCGTAAGAAACACTCGAGTGAGCTTGGTGGCCGGTCGTAGTAAAAAACCAACAAGTTCGAAGCGAATATTTTTCCAAAAAACTTTCCCAATCATTTAAATGTTCAATATCTGCCCATTCTTGATAATCCAAACCAGCACGGCGCAGTTTTTTATCATCCCATTGAAACCCAGTTGGCCCGACAATTTTTAAATGTGTATTTGTATTGGCACATAATCGAATAATGTTACCAGTATTTTGTGGTATTTGAGGATGAACAAGAACTACGGTGGGCATTACACTAACTCATCAACTTTAACGAATCAAAAGATGCGCAAAGTTTAAACGAATGAAAGCGGAAATGTTATCACTGCTACTGAATTAATTTCAGCGGCAGCGAGAGATGAGTAATGAAAATAATTATTGGAAAAGACAAGAAATGTAGTCAGTTTTAATAGGTGCTTGTTTGTATTCTGCATTCACGGATGTGTAGGTAAATTTCTTTGACAATTTACCGTTGGGACAAAATACTAACATGTGGGTCGATTTAGCATTAATTTGACCTTGAATTTCTTTATTCAAACCTGCATCAATTTGAATTTTTAAAGCTTGATTGCTTATTACGTTTAAATCTAATTTAACTGCATAAGGATAAGAAACATTTTTATCTTTATTTAAAATCATCACCGAGATTCCAGAAGAATCTCCCATCGATAAAACCTTAACATTGGATTGATTGTCTGTATTTTTAATATTTTTTGATTTCATATTTTGTCCTAATAAAAGCGTGTGATAATAACTTGGACGTGGACTTAAATCATTGTCGAAAAAACCTAAATCAGTGCCGGAACGTTTTCCACTATTTTCATGAATGCTCCATGGGCAAATAGTAAATCCCTCATAGCGCATGCCAATATCGTATAATTCCGCAAATAATTGACCCGCATGAAACGACCATGTGCATTGATCCGGATCATAAAATTTATTCATATTGTAGTGCGTATTAATTTCAGTAATTGCCCATTTTAATGCTTTGTCACTGGGTCTATTTCTATTAATGATCGCAAGTCAAGCCTTCATGTCTTTAAAATTTTCTTCAATTTTTGCAATGTCATTAAAATTATAGGTGTGCCAGGTAATAACATCGATATAAAAGCGTCCTTGAGCGTCTTTACCTGTAATATCAGCGTAGCCACCTAATAACGGATTTAATAAACTTGGATCGTACCATTCAGGATCTGGCCCCATTAATATTGCATTACTATCCATTGATTCCACTGCTGAAACTATGCGACGGATGTATTCACCAATAAATTGAGGGCTACCAACATTATTAAGCAAAGGTTCGTTGCCAATACTCCAATACTCCAATATTTAAATTCATTTCTATATTAATTTTGTGAACATAATTTATGGTTTCTTGTGTTGAGAAATCATGTGGAATTTGCACAATGGGCTCTGAGCCAGAATCACCTACACCCTGAATTAACGGAAGTAATTTATTAAAATCTTTATTGGCGCTCATAGCATCGTTACCACCAATACGAATCATTTTATAGCCGGCTCTTTTCATGTCATCCCAAAATTCATTTAATATTCCCCCATGAAACCAAGGCATCCACGCATTTTGACCAATTAAATAATTATTAATTGGCAATGTGCTCATAGTTGGCATTGGCATTGGCATTGGTCTAATAAATTGAGATCTTATAATTGGTATTGGTATTGGTATTGGTATTGGTATTGGTATTGGTATTGGTCCAATAAAAGGAGAACTTATAGATGTATATTCATCAGCTGTTGCAGCTGTTGCAGCTGTTGCAGCTGTTGTACCGCCACCTATCATTGGAGAACACTGAAAATAAGTAATGAAGTGAAAGCTTCTTTCTGAATAAAATCAAAATTTAACATCGATGTTGACCATTAATAAAGATAGTAATTCGAAATCTCTAAATTAATACAATACACATGGTGAACTGTAAGCTTCTGAATAGCTCAATCGAGAAAAATGTAATATTCAATGTTAAGCTGAACAAAACAGTTTAAATAGCTAAAATATTCCTTTAATTAAAATTCAAATAATTTTTTTAAATTTTAAAAAATTGTTCTTAAATGAAAAAATTATTTTCCTGGATCGTTGTTTTTAACTTCTTCACCTAACATAAAGGAGGAGCAGTAAAAGTAAATTTATTGAAAGGTATCATTAAGCCATTTATTTTGCATAGTTTTGAAAAATAGTAGTGGTTGGGAAGTAGATGTAGTAATTAGGTGTAGTCGATGCAACAGTGGAAGTTAATTAAACAGCTTGGACGCAATTCGATAAAATCGTTTGTCCACTCTTCTATTGCTTCAAATTTGTCGCATCAATACCAAGAATTTGCAAAAGTCCTGCCTTGGCTCCCTCAAAAAAAGAATGCACATCGGCCCCACTTAGGCGTTGAAATATCCAATGAAGGAATTGGCTTTGCACTGCTAAGTGATATTCCAGAAACCAATGCCGTCCGATTAAGTACCTGTCAGTACATTCATAGTGTCAATCCTGCTGTTAGAGCAAAACTGCTTGGCGAATTAGTCGCACGCCAAAACTTGCAAGGTGCAGTTTGTAATTTAGTCCTTGCGCCGTCAGATTATAAAATCTTACTAGTTGAAGCACCGGATGTTCCTAAAGAAGAATGGCCGACCGTTGTACCTTGGCGAATTCGAGACTTAATTCCGTGGGATGTATATTCCTGTCAAGTCGATCTCATCATGTTACCGCCTGATGCATTCCGTGGCCGGATGAATATGCTGTATGTCGTAGTGGCCCAACAAAGTGTTATTCAATCGCGTATTGAATGTGCAACGCAAGCCGGTTTGGTTGTTAAAAAAGTTGATATTGTTGAATTGTGTTTGCGAAATTTGCTCATTGAAAAAGTGCCTGCTAATGAAACGCGAGCTGTTTTATTTTTAAGAAATGAAGATGGCATTCTTATTTTAATGTCCGGCGATCATATTTATTTAACACGAAAAATAAACGTTGCCATCGAAGACTTAATGCAAAATAAAATTGAACAAGATGAGTTCTATGATTTATTGGTTTTAGAATTACAGCGTTCGCTAGATTATTACGAAAGCCAAGTTGGAAAAGGTAATGTTCCGCAAATTCTAATTTTTCCACCGCCATTCGATATTAAATACGGTTTGAAATACATATCAGAAAATATGTCATCAACTATTCGTTTGATGAATGTGCATGCAAGCTTTCATTTTGACGGACAAATGTCAGTGCGTGATCAGAATGCTTGTGTTCCTGCGATTGGAGCTGGTTTGTCCCATCGGGTGGAGGGGATATGATTCAATCCATCAATCTTTTTCCTGATTCATTAAAACCAAAAAAAATTCCATTTTCATTTTCCATGATTGTGCGCTCTGGGGTAATGGTTACGGTAGGAATGCTCATTATTTCAAGCATGCAATGGTATGAACTTTCAATTCAACAGGCAAAAGCTACCACGCTAAAAAATGATTACGAAGCGCTGAAAGTAAAGGTAGAAAATTTTCAAACTCAAAATCAGAAACAAATTCCTGATCCTAATTTAGACACGAAAATAATTGATTTACAGTCTGAGAAAAAATTGAAAGAGTCCGTGTTGGGATTTTTGTCAGGTAATTTGTTGGGTTATGTGGGCGGATACTCAGGCTTTTTTAAAGCTTTTGGTAGAAATGAAATAAATGAATTTTCCTTGACGCGTGTTTTTATTGAAAATGCTGGAACGAGTATAAAAATTGATGGAAAAACAACGTCTCCCATTGCATTAGCTAAATTTTTAGAAAATATGCAACAAGAAGAAATTATGAAAGGAATTTCCATGGGGTATATGGAAATCACTAGAGATAATAGCAATGAAGATTTAATAGGTTTTACGCTAGGTACTGCTTCAGAATCCTCCTCAACCAAATCCGTTGAATCTTTTGATGAATGGGTTAAGGAGCTGAAATGAGCAGTATTAATCAGCTAACAAAGCAATATAAATTAGTAGACACACGTGTTAATAAATTATCTTTACGTGAACGAACTATTTTATTTTTAATTATAAATATTCTACTTTTTTTAATTTTTTTTGTTGGCTTGAATGAAAGAATTTCATTAATGAGAAAGCAGGCGATACTGGAAGCCGCGGAAGCACGGGATAGTGCTTTGATCTTGCAGTCAGATTTTGCAGTAATGCAAGTGGAGTACAGTTTAGATCCGGATGTTGAGAAAAAGAAAAAACTTAAATTGTTGGGTCGATCCATTGATGATGTAAAAGATAAAATTACCAAGCAAGCATCTGTTTTAATACCGCCCACGATGATGGTAAAGGTTCTGCAAGATGTGTTTAAAAATCAACAAGAAGTTCGTTTTTATCATTTAAAAAAGCTACCACTTAATGTGGTAAGTATTAATAAAGATGAAGATAAACCCATCACAGTTTCAGTGATTTCTCCATTAAATAACCAAAACATTTCAGCTGCTAACAATTCACAAGATGTAAACACAATAGCTAAAAATGATTTAGAAGTTGGTAAAATTTATTTACACGGCGTTGAGTTAGCGTTTGAAGCAAATTATATCGATACTATTGAATACTTAAAAAAATTAGAATCATTGCCATGGAAAATAATTTGGGAATCTATTGAGTATGAAGTGATAAATCACCCAAATGCTTTAGTCAAAGTTCATTTGAGAACCTTAAGTTATGATGAATCATGGCTGGGTGTTTAATATGACTAAATACTTCAATATATTATTGATTAACTTTTTATGCCTTCCCTTGGCGTATGCAATGGATGATATTGTTGAGGATGAAAATAATGATCCTAAAAGAAATATACATGATCCAACCCAGCCATTTTGGATGAAAAATGAGTATAAAAAAGATAACAAAGTGGAGACGGATTTATTAACTGCAGAAGAACAAGGAACAGATGAAAAATCTGCTAAGCCAGCCAAAGATGTCACGCTCATTGATCAAATTATTTACAGTGGTAGTTTTAGACGTGTTCGAATGGGTGGTGACACGTTGTCAGAGGGCGACATTGTTCAAGGTTATAAAATTCTTCATATCAAACCAACATCGGTTGTTTTAACAAATGGTAAGGAAGAGAAAAGTGTTGATATATTTAAGCCCAGTATTAAAAGCTATCGCTGATTATACCAAACGGATATTTATTTCCACGCAAAATGCCGTTCGCAAGGCATCTAGTGCCCGTTTATTCGCCTGCTCACATACTTTTGTGTATGCTCCGCGGGCTTATTTCACGGGCGCCTACGTGGAAATAAATCTGCATTCGGTAAAAATACTGAAGTAATGAAGTAAAGTTTTGAAGTGAGTTACCGATATGATTCATGAGAGATAGTGAATCCTCTGATTGAGGCGCATGGAAGCGTGATAAGATTTGATAGTAAATGCCTTGTTGAAGTCAGGCAAAATGGATTTAAAAATTACCCCAAAACAAAAAAGCATTTTTGTTTAACGCATAAGTCATATTTATTTATTTCCTCTATTAAAAATATTTTAATTAAAGCAATAGCATTTTTGATTGCTCTCATTTTAGTAGCTTGTGAAACTCCAGCGCCCGTATCTCCGTATACTAAAGAGCGTGTTCAAGAAGAAATTAGACAGGCTGCGGAAAGAACTAAAGAATTAGAAACCCAGGAAAAAGAAAATACTCAAGTGCTAGATGATTTACAAAATGACGTATTTTCAGAAATATCATTTCGATCCAAGAAAAACAGTCGGCCTCGTTTTGATGTCAATGTTGAAAATATGGAAGTTAGAGATTTCTTCGTAAGTTTAACCCAAGACTCCGATCTTAATATTGTGGTACATCCCGACATTACCGGCAAAATCACATTATCTTTAAAAAATGTTTTGATGGATGAGGTGATGGATGTCGCTTCTCGAGTCTATGGCTA
>JAZKFP010000109.1:0-2571 GCA_040386355.1 Pseudomonadota bacterium
CACCGGTTTCACTTTGCACGCCCGCATCAAGTATTTCTCGAATGGGTTCAATCATCGAATAAGGCAGCGTTAATTGCAGTGAACCACCACCGCCATCAAATTCGATTTGAAAAGCACAAACTATAACGACTTCACTGGGACTCACAATATTCGCAAGCGCTGGATTAACTTCAGATCCAACAAATTCAAATTGCAATGGTTGAATAGAGCGCCAGGCTTCTTCCATATCTTTAAAGGCACGATTTAAAACAAGTTGAACAATCCTATTTTCAGTGGGTGTAAATTCACGCCCTTCAATTTTTACATGACGTCCATTGCCACCGAAAAAAGTATCAACTAATTTTACAACGAGTTTTGAATCTAAAATAAAAAGTGCGTTACCTTTAAGCGGTTTAATTTTTATAATATTTAAACTCGTTGGTACGTACAAACTATGAATATATTCACTAAATTTCATAATTTGAATACCACTTACAGATACTTCAGTGGTTCGTCGTAGCAAAGTAAATAAACTAATTCTGGTATAGCGAGCAAACCTTTCATTTACCATTTCAAGGGTCGGCATTCGACCACGGACAATTCGATCTTGCGAACTTAAATCGTATGTGGAAATATTCTCATTACCAGCATCAACTTCTGTTGCAATATCGCCGTCACTAACGCCGTGTAATAACGCATCAATTTCGTCTTGCGATAATATATCTTGAGTAGCCATTCATGCTCACTGAATTACAAAGGAAGTAAATAAAACCTGTTCTATAGGCGCAAGTTTTAACTCATCCACAATAAATTGATTAATAACTTTTAATGATTCTTCTTTAATCAGGTTTCGTCCTTCAGAAGACTTAACTTCTTCAATATCTTTTGTGCTAATTAATTGAATTAAACTATCACGTAAAACTGGAGTATGTAATTCAAGTGCAGCAACGGTTGCAGGATCACGAACCATAACAGTAACTTCCAACTGCACATAGCGCCGATCTGCACCATCGGTAAAATTCAAAATAAAAGCCGGTTTTAATACATGATAAATTGCAGGTAATTTAACTTCACTAACTTCTTCATGATCTTCTTTGTCCTCTTCACCGCCAGAAAACAGTAAAGCGATCGTAACGCCACCTAAAATTAATACCAGCAAAACAATACCAATCACTAGAAATAATGCTTTAGATTTCTTTGGCTTTACTTCTTCAATATCATTTTGAAGTTCGGCATTCCCTGCCATAACTAACCTCGTATGGGTAAAATAGAATATGTTTAATTCATCAAGAATTATTCTTAAGAAATTAGAAGAATAAGTTAAGCATAGTGTTAAACGAACAAATCCACCAAATTAACTGATTTAGTTATTGAATTATTTATATCTGGCAGAGCTGGTGTTTCAGTATCATTGAGTTCTTGATGGGAAGCATGAGCATTAAAGGATTGTTGTTGTTGATAACTGGACTTTTGATCTTGCTGAGACAGTGACAATTCAACATTAGAATTGCGATACCCCAAATCTTGCATTTGATCTTTTAAGCGTTGTAAATGCTGATCCATAGTTTCTTTAGCGGCTTGACTATAAACGGTCATTTGTAAATTAGTATTTTCGCCCTCAATCGTAAAGTTAATTTTTAACTTTCCTAAATGCGGTGGATCTATTTGAATTTCAATTTCTTTTAATCCATTTTTCATTGAGTGACTTAGTTGATGTTCAACACTTTCTAACCATTTTTGAAATGTTGGATTACTACTCATATCTTGTACAGATTGATTTAATATTTTAATGTCTTGACGTTGTGCAAGTGCGGAAACGGAAGACGAATGAGTGATAGATTCACCCTTTTCTTCGACTTTACTTTGAATTAGCTCGGCTTCACCCATAATTTCATTGAAACTACTTAAAACTTTTTTATCCATAAAATTGATATTTTGATTGGGTAAAAGTGGAAAGTTTGTAGGATCAATCACCTTTTTGTTAGTTATGGATGTAGCTAATTGAGTGGTATTTAATTCTATTTCTTCCTTCTCAATATCAAATGTTTCATCGGAAAAATCTAGCGACGCATCTGTAGTGTTTGCTTTATTTAATTCTGAGGAATATACAGATTCAACATTCTTAGCAATATCTGGTAGAGTTTTTAAATCAGATTTTTGAGAAATCACATCGCTTATATCACTCATATCAGATACACCACGTGTATCAGCTACATCTACAGCAGATTGACTAGAAATATTTTTGGTATCTATTATTTTTGAAGCTCGTGGTTCAGAAATTAATTCCTGTACTTCAGCAGTTTTCACATCCAGTATTTTCATATCAGAATTTTTTGAATCAAAGTTTTTCTCAGCAGAAAATTTTGATTCTACAATTTTTGCATCAAAATCTTTTACATCTAAGATTTTTTCGTCAGAAAATTTAGTTAAAGAATCTTTTCCATTAGAAAATTCAAGCGGAATAACTTTAGCATTAGAAAGATTAAATGACATATCCTTTGTATCAGTTGAAATAATAGACGAACCCTTTACATTTAAGGTTATTTGATCTTCTTCTAATATTTCAGATGTTTTTGGATTAGAAAGTTTTTC
>JAZKFP010000109.1:2581-5978 GCA_040386355.1 Pseudomonadota bacterium
CTTAATTATATCTGCCAGTTCTGAAGAATTCTCATCTAATATATTTAATTCAGAAGCAATAGAATTAGAAATGTTTAAGCCTGGATTTTTTACATCTGGCAACTTAGCATTAGACTGTGTTGAACTAGGTGATAAAGATTCAATTTTTGATTTATCAATTTTTAATTGCGGAACATTGTTATCACTCGGTAAATTCGTAATAAACTCTTTCTCAATAACCGGCTCAAAAATAAAATCGGATGGGGAAATTTTTAGTTGGTTTGCATGGGTTGCTGGTATAAGAGTGGCAGCAATATTCAGGGGAGGAAAATCATTGCCGGTTTTAACTTTAACTATTTCATTTGCTACAGTAGGAATTACACTAGCAGGAATGAAATTATTTAATACTGCTTCTTCAGATATTACATCGGCAGCAGCTTCATTATTCATCTCATCACTATCATTTTTTTTATTTTCATCTTGTAAAACTTCTTTAATAACATCTTTAAATGCAATTTTTTCAGGCGTTTCTGAGTTATTGTTCTGAGATTCCATCTCAGCTTTCACCTCTGTTTTTGCGCCGTTTTGTACATTTAATGGAATTTTAGAAACAACATTTAATGAAGGAGATGAATCAAGCATATATAACCTGCAAAAGATAAAACTACAAATAAACCTTTAGAGGATATATTGCAAAAACCAATCCAATTCAAATTATCTAGGTTGTGTTTTTATAGATAGTGATTTGATATACCAACCCCAGATAGGATTTCACGGGTGAAATGTTTATGAAAGGTGTTTGGTGGGAAAGTACATACGGGCGAATAATCATTCGCCCGTGTTGAATTATTCAAGATGCGTTTGTAATTCTTCAGCTACCGCCTTTAATTCAGAATTAATTTTATCCATCATATTTTGCAACATTATAAAATTGAACTCTGAATGATCCAATTTTGTTTTTGCAGAAAGATGTTCAAGCTCTAAACAAAGTTCAGTTAAAGTTACTGCGCCCATATTACTCGAACTACCTTTAAAACTATGAGCTTCACGCCGGATTTCCTCATAATTTTTTTGAGATACACACATTATTAATCGATCTAAGCGCAAATAAGAGTCGTCAATAAATGTTCGAATTAAAATAGGAAATTCTTCTTCCATTAATTGTTTAAGTTCGGTAATAATTTGGCGATTAAGATGCATTATTTCTTGCCTCAAAATAGTTTTCCTACAAAATATCTATCATAAGATATTTTTTATCTATGATCCGCCTGCACATATCTCCTTCTTTAAAAAATAAAGTGTGCTCTACGGGCTAATTCAATTGCGTGCAACACCATTTGCATGATTTTGCACAATGGAAAACCATTTTGAGTTTGGTAAAAATTTTAAAAGATTTTTAAGAGGCTGCATTTTCATAAGCCCATGTAAATTTCGCTTCTACAATGTTGCCAGGTGCAAAATACTGAAGTTCTTGCGTTAAACTTGCAATTAGTGGAATACCTCTACCACAATAGCTTTTGTTTTTTTTATCTTCAGAATTTTTCATTGCTTTATAATCAAAACCTTTACCTGTATCTTCGATTCTTATTGTTAGAACTCCGCCTTGTTCAGTTGGAATGTGTTCTAAATAAAAAGTAATAGTGCCATTGTTTAAACTTTGCAAACGCTCTTCTCGCATTTGGTAATATTCTGCAAAACCTTTTGCTGAGTTTTTCATGACCGATTGAATATCAAGCACCCCATGCTCCAATGCATTGGAATAGAGCTCAGCAAGTAATGTATAAATCCTACCCGAATAAGGTTTTAATCCAGGCACTTCTAAAATGATATGTGTTAATAATGGTAATGGATCAAATTGTTTTAAAGTTTGTGGCCGTAATTGATAGCTTAAAGACCAATCAAGAGGACCTGCATTTTTGGGTCTCGATTTTTGTTCCGCATCAAGTTTTGTATCTAAATTTTCTTCAAAGGCTTCAGAATTTTGATCAACACAGGTAATTTCAATTATGGTGTAATCATCATCTTGATCTCGACCACCTGTAAAATTTTTAACTGAATCTAAAATATTTTCAAAAAGATTTTGTGGAATTTCCGATTCAAAAAAAACTTTTTCTAAATCATGTGTGCCAAACATTTCATCATTAGCATTTTTTGCTTCGTGTATACCATCCGACCACAAAAATACTCGATCACCTGATCTTATTTCATAAACATCAAATTGTGTTCTGAATTTTTCGGAAGTTAATATACCAATTGGTAAATTTTTTGAGGATATTTTTACGATGTCTCGTTCAAGTTTTCTGTATAAAAATATATCGGGTAGCCCACCATTCCATACTTGAATAATACCTCGATCAAAACAAAAATCGACAAACCCTAAGCAACAAAAAAACCCCTTAGGCAAAATCCTTTCTAATTTTTTATTAATTTCACGTAAAATTTCTGGTGCAGAAAAACCTTTAACAGCCATTCCATAAAATATTTCTGATGCAGGCATAGCACCAATTGCTGCTGGTAACCCATGACCGGTAAAATCTCCCAACATGACATAAATACCGCCATCGGGTTTTTTTGCCGCTAATACCATGTCACCGTTGAACACTGCCATGGGTGACAATAAATATTTAATATTATTGGAAGCGATACATCCAGGATGCGCGATATTATCAAATACACGCTTTGCGGCTTCTTGTTCTCGCAATAAATGACCATGATGCATTTCCAATCGATCACGTTGCGCTTTCACAGTTTGTTGTAGGCGTCGTAAGCGACCAAATGCATTAATTTTGGCTTCTAAAATAGTTCTATTATAAGGTTTGCTTAAAAAATCAGTTCCACCAGCTTCTAAACATTGGGCAAGGGATTCTGTATCACGAAGGGAGGTTAAAAATATGATGGGTATAATATCTTCACCACTAAGAATGCGGATTTCTTTTGCAGCTTGAAATCCGTCAACCTCGGGCATAAGAGCATCCATTAATACTATATCCGGATGCCATTCTTTAAAAAGATCAATTGCCTCTTGTCCATTTACTGCGGTACGAACATCATTACCTTGGCTTTTAACAATTCTCGATAAAATTAAACGATCCGAATCATTATCGTCAGCGACAAGAATTCTTAACGCACCGCCCATACTAGAGCTGTCGAGCTTGGTAAGTTCCATTATTAACTAATCATCGAATATCAAATAATTGTTCGAAATTAGAAATGGTTAATATTTTTTTGACATCTGCACTGCAATTTACAATTTCAATTGCTGAATCATCACCGCCTGCATGATCACGCAACAACAGCAACATTCCAAGCGCTGAACTATCCAGATAAGTGGTTTCACTCATGTCGACAACATATCGAGTAGAGTTATTTTGGCCACCTTCATAGGCATCACGAAATTCTTGATGCGCACTGAAATCGA
>JAZKFP010000109.1:6078-11252 GCA_040386355.1 Pseudomonadota bacterium
TTATTTTGGCCACCTTCATAGGCATCACGAAATTCTTGATGCGCACTGAAATCGAACCGTCCCTTAATCTTGATTGTCACGCTCGCGCCATCTTGCGAGGGATCAGCCCAGATTGCCATACCACCTCTCCTTCGGTACTGGTCATCGAAAAACACTTAATTAATGTGTAGTGTAGACCTGACATTTAATCAAAGAAACAAAGTCGTTAATTATTTGTTCGCATGCCGCTTTGAAATACGACGATAAAAAAGGTAAATCTCCAATCATGCGAATTTTAAAAACGACTAACATCAAAGACTCGAAACAACAGATTATAGTATTGCGTAAATTTTCAATTAATCCTTCCATCTCGAGGTCTGTTTTTGATAAATTTTGCGATTGTGGTCGGTTCCACAACCATTCATTAAATGCTTCCAACCGACCTAACTGTTTATCCATGCGACTTTTTAATTCCAATGCAAAATCGATATCTGCATGAGTTAAATCTAATAAGATTTGATTAGACTCTTGTAATGTTTTAGAAATTGCGTTCATTTCCTCTTGTACTACCTGCCCAAAATTTTGCGATTGTTGGGAAAGTTTTTGCACTTCAGATGCAACATAGGCATAACCCCGTCCTACATGGCCGGTCTTTGCAGCTTCCAATGACGCATTTAACGCAAGTAAACCCGCTTGATCTGATGCTCGTCGAACTTCTTCAATGACCGGCATAATATGCTCAACCATTTTTATCATTTCACGAATTTGCTGCAATGCATCTTGGCTTAGTCCGCTAACGCCTTGAATAATAATCATATATTGCACAAGAATTTTTGAAATAGCCTGACTAAATTGACTGACACTTAATGAAACTAAGGAGTCATGTTTTTCAAGATTTTCAAATCGGTCTGCCATTTGGCGAATAAATAGTAAGACATTTGCATTCATGCCATGCAACACTTTAGAGGATAATTTTACAGGAAATTGTTCTTCTTCAATGAGAGTCGCAAGAAACATGCGTAAAGGATCATGATCTAATCGATCAGGTCTAAAAATCCAAATAGGTGATTTTTCTGAATTTATAGATGTGAAATTTGCAGCTAAAGTTGAAAGCGGCTCATGATCTTTTCTTAAATCATCTACTGATACATCTTCAGTTTTAAATTCAGAATTTTTTAACCACTGCAGTGCTTTTTTAATCATGGGCAACACAAATCACCTTTATTTTGCAGCGGACTTAATTCAATAGCGCACTAAAGAAATTTTGTATTTCTGCTAAATTTTATCTATTAATTTCACTACTGATTATTAAATTTTACTAATCAGTTCATTTATTCAATTTAAAACTTTTTTAATGACGTTTAATAATTTGTCAGGATCGAAAGGTTTAATAATCCATCCGGTAGCGCCCGCATCTTTTCCTTCTTGCTTTTTATCACC
Source organism: Pseudomonadota bacterium (assembly GCA_040386355.1). Lineage (GTDB taxonomy): Bacteria > Pseudomonadota > Gammaproteobacteria > Pseudomonadales > UBA6940 > JAZKFP01. The sequence continues at coordinate 7,498 of JAZKFP010000109.1, forward strand.
TCCCGACTCTGTAGTAAGCATTAGTATTGGAGTAAATTGATAATTTTTTTGACTTCTTAACGCTTTAATCATTTGAATGCCATCCATGCGTGGCATATTTACGTCAGAAATAATTAAATCAAAAGATCCTTCACTGGCTTTTAATAAACCATCTTCACCGTCAACTGCACTTGTAACATCAAACCCAGCTGAAGTTAAAGTAAATTCAATCATTTGTCGCATTGAGACAGAATCATCAACTGAGAGAATTCTGGACATATGTAATCCTTAAATTATTAAACTAAAGGCATCCAAATAACTAAAGCTCTTATATATTTTTAATAGCGATAGCTAGAGGAATGATTTTAAAACAAATAAAACCACCGCTTAAATCATCGTCGTGCAATATGATATTAAACAGCAAGGGCTACGATAATGATATTAACAATGCAAGTGTCTTAATGTTCTGTCATAAAACGACATTGTATAAAAGTGTAGCCAGGATTTTTAAAGTAATGATTAAATATCAAGCGAGTAGCTGGCGAAGTTCTAATATCTTTTCATCGATTTTTTGGATTTTATTTTTCAATAGTATCCAATCATTTTGAAATTGATTGACTCTTTTGGAGATATTCTCAGCCTTAACATGTTGTTGCTGTATACCTTGTTTTAGTAACTCTGCATAAAGACGCTTTTGTTCCAGAGATACTGTCGTGACAGCTTCATTTTGATTGTACAAATTTATTCTTTTATTCTGCTCATTTAAAATCATCAATGTCTGATTTTCTCGATCTTTTTCTTTATTCAAAACAGCTAATTGATTCTCTAAAATTTTTTTCTGAAGATTCAAAACATGTAATATTCGTTGCATCTTTTGTTTTTTAAGAATTTGAGCTCGCATAGAATGCCATACAACTTTAAAAGATTAATTACCCGCACACAGTTGCTGTAACTGTTTATCGGCATCTACTAAATTTACTTGCTGTTGGATAGATTGCTCGACATATTGAATTAATTTAGGATGTTTTTGCAATGCAAGATCAAGTTCAGGATTTGTACCGGGTTGATACGCACCCATTTGCACTAAATCAAAATTATCTTCATAAATAGCTAACCAGCGTTTAAATTTTCGAATTAACGACATTTTTTCGGCGGGACTAATTCGATTTACAACACGACTAACAGAGGCTCCAACATCAATAGCTGGATAAATGCCTTGATCTGCTATTTTACGTGCTAAAACAATATGTCCATCTAAAATCGCACGCGCACTATCGGCTACTGGATCTTGCAAATCATCGCCTTCAACAAGCACAGTATAAAATGCTGTTATAGAACCACAGCCTAAAATTCCGTTTCCAGTGCGTTCGATTAATTGAGAAATTTTTGTAAAAACTGAAGGTGGATATCCCTTATTTGCCGCAGGCTCACCTAATGCAATAGCTAATTCACGTTGAGCTTGAGCATATCGGGTCAGTGAATCCATTAATAACAAAACATGTTTGCCTTGATTTCGAAAATGTTCTGCAATACTAGTAGCATAATCGGCACCATTAAGGCGTGCCAACGCAGGCGCATCTGCGGGCGCAGCAATAATAATTGCTTTCTTTCTACCAGCTTCCCCTAAAATTTCTTCAATAAATTCTTTAACTTCGCGACCACGTTCGCCAATTAATCCAACAACAACCACATCCGCTTGAGTAAAGCGCGTCATCATGCCAAGCAGTACGCTTTTGCCCACTCCACTGCCTGCAAATAAACCTAATCGTTGACCACGCCCAACCGGAATTAAACCGTTAATTACTCTAACACCCACATCTAATTGGGTATTAATAGGATCGCGATGTAATGGATTTAATGCCTGACGCATGGGAATAGACCATTTCACATTTTGTAATGGTCCTTTATCATCAACTGTAATTCCATAACCATCTAAAACACGCGTTAATAATCCATTACCAATTGGAAACTGACGTGTTTGATCGGTTGGAATAACTTCCGCACCCGGCATCATGCCGTTATAAGGTGTTAAAGGCATTAAGAATGTTGAGGTTGAATTAAATCCTACAACTTCGGCATCAATTGAATTATTAAAATTTTTAATACGACATAATGTTCCTACAGAACACTGGATTCCACTGACTTCAATTAAAATACCAACTAATTTTGTGACGTGTCCTGTAATGATGGGAACTGGCGCTGGAATATCTGCTTGCAGCCATTGATTAAAAATAGAATGTAGAAAAAATTTTGAGTTTAAATTGCTCAATTTTTATTCTCCATTTGCACCGGTTGAATTGGATTTCTTGAATACATTTTCAAAATAGGTAGTAATTAATTCGTTTACGTCAATTGTGATTTTGGAAGGTAACGCTTCAATCACTAATTTTGGTGGATGAATGCGATTATCCGAAATAATTGTCCACTGGGAGTTATATTGAGGTATCTGCTGAATTGCTAAAGATATTTTTTCAAAATCCAAATCTGGGATTTTAATTTGAATTTTCTGATATCCAATAGGTAATCGTTCTAAACATTCTTCTAAAATTGCCACTATCCATTCTGGATTAGATTCTAATTGCCTTTTTAAAATTTTTTCTGTTGCAGAGACAGCAATTTTTTGCATTGCTTCTACAATAGAGCTTTGTTGATCCTCTAACGGCACCATTAAATGGGTAATATAACTTCCCAAACGCACTACCTCTTGATCAATTCTTTTTTTCCCTTCTTTTAGACCTTCCTTAAGACCCGACTCAAAACCAATTTTTCTACCCTCGTTATACCCTTCATCCTTTGCCGCTAACCGAATATTATCAATCTCATCCGCAGTCGGCAACTTCGTCGCAGCCTGCAACAAAAAACCCGCTTTACTAACAGTCTGCGTCGACGATGATTTTTCCATAAAACACACTCAGGAACAAAAGAGTAATTATAAATTTGAAAAATTTTCTTTTTTAGTTTTTTTAGAATTGCAAAAAAACTATATAAATAATTTGAAGAAAAAAGACGGAGAGAGATATACCAAACGTAAAATGGTTTTCCCGTAGGCGCGGTTTGAACGAAGCCTGCGCAGCATACTGCAAAGTATGTGAGCACGGTGAGTGAAAATCGCAACAACCGGGAAAATAATTTTACGGAAGGTATCAAATCATGTCTTCGCCGCCTTTGCCGCCTAATACTATGTCCCCAGATTCAGCTAGCCTACGTGCAATCGAAAGAATTTCCTTCTGCGCAGCTTCTACATCACTAACACGAACTGGACCTTTACTTTCTAAATCATCGCGTAATAAATCAGCCGCACGTTTTGACATATTAGAAAATATTTTTTCTTTGACTGTGTCGTCCGCACCTTTTAATGCAAGGATTAATATTTCGGTAGAAATTTCTCTTAAAAGTGCTTGAATACCTTGATTATCTACATCGGCTAGATTATCAAATACAAACATTAAATCTTGAATTTCTTGTGCTAATTCCTCATTACTTTCTTTTATTAAATCAATTAAAGAAGTTTCTACCGTAGTATCGAGAAAGTTCATAATATCGGCAGTGGATTTAACACCACCTAATTTTGTGGAAGAACTACCCGCGCTTGAAGAAAATTGACGCTCTAAAATATCATTTAACTCTTTTAATGCTTGTGGTTGAATAGAATCAATTTCACAAATTCGCATTATAATATCTAGTCGTACACGCTCATCTAAGTTCATTAAAATGGCTGCAGCTTGATCTGGATCAAGATAAGCTAAAACAATTGCTTGAATTTGCGGATGCTCGAA
>JAZKFP010000110.1:0-5838 GCA_040386355.1 Pseudomonadota bacterium
TAAAGGGGTGCGACGGTGCCAAGATCGCTGAAAAAAGGGCCTTTCATTGATGCTCATTTATTAAAGCATGTTGAACGCGCAGTAAATCAAAGTTCTAAAAAACCGATTAAAACTTGGTCGCGTCGTTCCATGGTTCTACCGCAAATGGTAGGCCTGACAATGGCAGTACACAGTGGTAAGCAACATGTTCCAATTTTAATTACGGAACATATGGTTGGCCATAAACTCGGTGAATTTGTTTTAACTCGAACCTTTAAAGGGCATTCGGGTGATCGTAAAGCCAAGCGGTAAATGAGGTAGGTCGATGAAGAAAGCTTCTGCACAGATAAAAGCTTCTGCAAAAGTGCGGGGAGTACGAATATCCCCTCAAAAAGCACGTTTGGTGGTAGATCAAATTCGCGGTCAAAAAGTTAACCAAGCTTTATTGATATTGGAATTCAGTACGAAAAAAGCAGCGCCGATTATACGTAAAGTATTAATGTCAGCGGTTGCTAATGCAGAAGATAAAGCCACCACGTCTGGTGATGGATATATCGATATTGATGAATTAAAAGTGGTAACCGCATTCGTAGATCAAGGCATTATTATGAAGCGAACAATGCCTAGAGCACGCGGACGAGCAGATCGAATTTTTAAACGTTCATCACACGTCACTATCGAACTTTCGGACGAGTAGGAGATAATCATGGGGCAGAAAGTAGACCCACGGGGAATTCGGTTAGGAATTGTGCGACGTCACACTTCTATCTGGTATGCATCTCCTAAAAATTACGCCAAATATTTATTGGCAGATATTAAAGCGCGTGAATTTATTAAAAAGAAATTAAAAAGCGCAGCTGTTAGTGATGTGATTATTGAGCGGCCTTCAGAGAATGCTCATATCACGATCAAAACCGCGCGTCCTGGGGTTGTGATTGAGAAAAAAGGTGAAGGCATCGAGCGTCTTCGTCAAGATATCGCACAAATTTTGCGTGTTCCAGTACACATTAATATCGAAGAAATTCGTAAGCCTGAAATTGAAGCGCAACTTGTAGCGGACAGTATTAGTTCTCAGCTTGAACGTCGCGTGATGTTCCGTCGTGCAATTAAGCGTGCGGTACAAGCAGCAATTCGTGCAGGCGCTGAAGGTATTAAAGTTCAAGTCGGTGGTCGTTTAGGTGGCGCTGAGATTGCGCGCACTGAATGGTATCGTGAGAAACGTGTCCCCTTACATACGTTCAGAGCTGATATCGATTATGCAACGTCTCGTGCAGAAACCACGTACGGCACAATTGGTGTGAAAGTTTGGATTTTTAAAGGTGAGCGTCTCGGAAAAATCGATTTAACCGGAAATGACAACGCCAGCAAAAAATCTACGCCTGCGGCGTGATAGTACACTTGATGGTATAAAGGTGAAGAAATGCTGCAACCTAAACAAAGTAAATTCCGAAAGCAGTTTAAAGGTCGTAACCGTGGTTTAGCCTATCGTGGTTCTTCTGTTTCTTTTGGAACCGTTGGTTTAAAAGCAATGGAACGTGGTCGTTTAACTGCACGACAAATTGAAGCAGCACGTCGAGCCATGACACGTCATATTAAACGTGGCGGTAAAATTTGGATTCGTGTTTTCCCAGACAAACCCATTAGTAAAAAACCGCTTGAAGTGCGGATGGGTAAAGGTAAGGGTGCTGTAGAATATTGGGTTGCGCAAATTCAACCTGGTAAAGTTCTTTATGAAATGGAAGGTGTTCCTGACGATATCGCACAAGAAGCATTTCGTTTAGCAGCATCCAAACTTCCATTCAAAACCAAAGTCGTTAATCGAGTGGTGATGTAATGAAGCGCAAAGAACGATGGCAGAAACTTACTTCGTTGGATATGCCTGGTTTAGAAAATGAGTTGAAAACACTTGCCGAAAATCGTTTTCGTCTGCGTTTAAAGCATGCGGAAGGCGAGTTATCAAAAAATCATGAATTTAAAGTAATACGGCGTGATATTGCTCGCATTAGAACATTAATCACTCAGAAAAATTCAGCTGCAAACTGAGTTCATTTCTCTGATATTAAAGCTGCTGAATTGTAAAAATTCAGATATTAAAGAAAGCGCGCCGTTATTTTTAGAATTGAATTTAGTGTAAAAAATTGAGTGTGGGAGATTTGAGTGTGACTCAACAACTAAGCCAAGCAACAGAATCTGCTCCAAAAGCAGATCGTGTCAAAGTCGGTAAAGTCATTAGTAATAAGATGGATAAAACAGTGACTGTATTTATCGAACGACAGGTGAAACATCCGTTGTATGGCAAGTACATCAAACGTTCAACCAAATTAAAAGCGCATGACGAAGAAAATCGTTGTCAAATGGGCGATACCGTTGCAATTAAAGAGTGCCGGCCTATTTCCAAGCATAAATCTTGGACAGTCACCGAAGTTCTTTTGAAGGGTTCAGAAATTTAGCTCAGAAATTGAATAACACCAAATTCAGATTTTATTTAACTTAGATTGTGGAAGATCGCCATAATCAGCGGTCTTACTGACGGAGTGTGTCGTCATGATTCAAATGCAGAGTTTGCTTAACGTTGCTGATAACAGCGGAGCATTAGTGGTGATGTGCATTAAGGTGCTAGGCGGTTCTAAAAGACGCTATGCACGTATTGGCGATGTCATCAAAGTCTCTATTAAAAAAGCAAACCCACGTGGCCGTACTAAAAAAGGTGATGTGTATTTTGCAGTTGTTGTTCGAACTAAATCTGGAACCCGTCGTCAAGATGGAGCTTTGATTCGTTTTGATGAAAACGCAGCTGTAATTTTAAACAACCAAAAACAACCTATTGGCACGCGTATTTTTGGACCAGTAACCCGTGAGTTACGCGAAAAATTTATGAAGATTATTTCACTTGCACCAGAAGTAATTTAGCTAAGTTAAGTGATGTAAGCGCTCTTAATAATTTAAAAAAGAAAAATAAGTCGATAGCCGGAGATTTTGTAAATGAAAAAGCTACAAGTCGGTGACGAAGTTCAAGTCATTGCAGGAAAAAGCAAAGGTTCGCGCGGTCGAATTTTAAAAATTATTGATGGCAAACGTTGTTTGGTTAGCGGTGCAAATCTAGTTAAAAAGCATCAAAAACCAAATCCTCAAAAACAAATTTCGGCTGAAATTATCACTAAAGAATCTGCAGTAGATATTTCCAATGTAATGCTTTGGAATGCAGACTCGGGAAAGCCAGGTCGCGTTGGAATTCGTATTGAAGAAGACGGAAAAAAGGTACGTTTTTTCAAAGGATCAGATGCATTAGTGCCTGAGCCAAAACGTTAATCTTTTTTGTATTTGTTAAACAGATTTGATTTGCTAATTTATGTCAAATGGTAAGAGCTTAAAAAAGTTGAAGGCAGAGAACCATGAATAATCTTAAAAAAATGTATGAAGAAAAAGTTCGTCCAGAACTTCAAGAGAAATTTAAATACGCTTCCATCATGCAAGTTCCACGTTTTGAGAAAATCACTCTAAACATGGGTGTGGGCGAAGCGGCAGCGGATAAAAAAGCAATCGAAGGCGCAGTGAGCGATCTACTTGCAATATCAGGTCAAAAACCAGTGGTATGTCTTGCACGTAAATCGGTTGCAGGTTTCAAAATTCGTCAAGGCTGGCCGATCGGCGTAAAAGTAACTTTGCGCAATAAACGCATGTATGAATTTCTAGAACGTTTTATTTGGTTAGCAATTCCACGGATCAATGATTTCCGTGGTTTTTCACCAAAATCATTTGATGGTCAAGGTAATTACAGCTTAGGAATTAAAGAACAATTCGCTTTTACTGAATTGCATTTTGATCAAGTTGATAAAGTTCGCGGTTTGGATGTGTGTATTACAACCAGTGCACGTAACAACGAAGAAGGTCAGGCATTATTGGAAGCTATTGGCTTTCCATTAAAAAAATAGCGATTGAAAAAATAGCAAGTAAGTCTGGGAATTTGTTTCAGTCTTCAGTATGATCCGCGCCCATGCGTTTGATTATGCAAAGTGTTTCATTAAAAAGAATTGTTCGATAAACAGGAGATTAAGACATGGCGAAAACGTCCATGATCAATCGTGAAATTAAGCGATCAAAATTATTTGCTAAACACAAAGAAAAACGTGATGCATATCGTGAAGTTTTGCAAAGCCATACGGCATCTGTTGAAGAAAAATGGCGTGCGCAAATGAAATTGCAAGCATTGCCGAGAGATTCTTCACGTTCACGTGGGCGTAATCGATGTGGCCTAACAGGTCGTCCGCATGGTTTTTATCGCAAATTTGGTTTGGCGAGAAACAAAATTCGTGAATGCGCCATGAAAGGTGAAATTCCAGGTTTAGTAAAGGCTAGTTGGTAATTCTTCTTTTTATTTAAAGTATTTAGATTATTTAAAGTATTTTCTGTGAGATTCGATGAGAATCTTTTATAAAAATTATTTTGTTTGTTTTGAGAGGGTTGGATGAGTTTACAAGATCCTATTTCTGACATGATTACGCGTATTAGAAATGCGCAAATGGTTGGCCATAAGTCGGTAACTATGCCTTCCTCTAAGCATAAAATTGATATTTTAAAAGTAATGCAAGCAGAAGGTTATATCGAACAGTACGATGAATTCGGTGATCCAAAAAAACAAGTCACTGTAACTTTGCGTTATTTCGAAGGTAAGCCAGTTATTGTAAAAATTGATCGTATAAGCCGTCCTAGCCTTAGAAAATATTCACCTACCAAAGAATTACCAAAAGTTTTAAATGGTTTAGGTGTATTAATTGTTTCTACTTCTAAAGGTGTAATGACCGATACCAGTGCGCGTAATGCCGGACTGGGTGGTGAAGTTATTTGTTCAATGTATTAATTTATGATTTAGTTTTTGATTTGAAAAATACAGCTATAGGATATCGTCATGTCCAGAGTAGGAAAAAAGCCAGTTAACGTTCCGGCTGGAGTTTCGGTAAATATTGAAGGCCGAAAAGTTTTCGTTAAAGGCCCTAAAGGTGAAACAGCATTAGAATTACATTCTGATGTGCAGGTTTCTCTTGCTAATAAAGAATTGACTTTTGCACCAGTGAATGAAAAATCATCCTGGGCACAAGTGGGTACAGCGCGTGCGTTGGTTGCTAATTTATTGGAAGGCGTTTCCAAAGGTTTTGAAAAGAAATTGCAATTGGTCGGTGTTGGTTATCGTGCACAAGTTGCAGGTAAAAAAGTTTCCCTTTCTGTAGGTTATTCGCATCCAGTGGAATACGAATTACCAACTGAAATTACTGCAGAATGCCCCACTCAAACAGAAATTGTTTTGAAATCCTGGAACCTTCAGGGTTTAGGTCAAGCAGCTGCTAATATTCGCGCTTTCCGTAAACCAGAGCCTTACAAAGGTAAAGGTATTCGTCATGCAAACGAAAATGTGAAGCGTAAAGAAGCTAAGAAAAAGTAAAAGTAATTAGGTGATTTCATGATTTCCAAAAAACAAAATCGTGCGCGACGCGGAAAAAGAACTCGGCTTAATATGAAAGAGCTTGGTACCACACGCATTTGCGTTAATCGCACAAGCAAACATATTTACGCACAACTAATTTCTGGTGAGACCGGCTGTATTGTTACATCGGCTTCAACGCTTGACCCTTCTATTCGAAATCAATTGAAAGGTATTGAAGGCGCAACCAAAGTTGGTGAATTACTAGGTCAAAAAGCAAAAGACCTTGGATTTACTAAAGTAGCATTTGATCGTTCAGGATTTAAATACCACGGTCAAGTTAAAGCGGTTGCAGAAGGTGCACGGTCAGCAGGCCTAGAATTTTAAGATTAATACAAAGGCATTAGAGGCGTCTCATGGCTAAAGAAGATAAAGCCGAAGGT
>JAZKFP010000111.1:0-9357 GCA_040386355.1 Pseudomonadota bacterium
ATCCAATACATGACTTCTTCATTTAAATCTTGATTCACAATGCCGCGAATATCGTATGCGCGAAAAATATTTTGATTTACAGGCGGTATATGAGCAGGTGCTTTATTCGATGTGGTTGCAATGTAGTCTTCAATTACTGTGTTCATGGCTTTTTCCTCAGAAATCTGATTAATTCTTTTAGACGGTGCGGGAGCAGATTTAGAAGACACTTTATTCGATGAAGCAAGTTCAATTTCTTCCAAAGCCAGCAAAAGCTCGGTATGAGCTTCTGCAAAGGAAAGGGAATTAAAGTTGGGTCTTACTTTGGTAGCTGATTTTTGCAGCGTACTCATTAACGATAATTTCAAGCTATCTAAATCCTTAAGCACTACTTTGACATACTGCCTGCTGTGATTCCAGTTCAAAAGTCCGGCAAGGATCATTACACCTGTGCTAATGATCCAAGCAAATATCCATTCTATTGGAAAAGGTTTTGCTGATTCCGGTTGGGTGATCGACAAACTCCACAATCCACCGATATTATTTTTTTCAGCTCGAGCAGGTCCAGAAATTGGAGTGGAATTAGACAAAGACCAAATTGTTTGTTCACGATATGAAAGTTGAGCAGACAGATTCAAATTTTTTGCATTGGGCAACATCTTAAAAAGAACTTGAGGATCCATCGCAATGACTACCGCACCCGTTACTAAACCTGAATTTGTTGGATGCACCACGGGCGCCACTGCTCGCAAATAATTACTTTCCATTTCAGGAAGATCACTTTTTTTACGGGTCGCACGACGAATTAAATCGATAGTTACAGCAGTCAGTGGCGGGGTCAATTGATTATTGATTCGTAGACTTCCTTTAGGTCCGGCAACAACTTGTAGCAAAACCGGATCAAGTTGCTGGTAATCTTCCAGCGTAAAAAATGTACTTAAGGGTTCACTGACACGTAGTTTTATTTGCGCATCACTTGCAACATGGTCAGCAACTGCTTGAACATGTTTTAAAACCGACAAAATTTGATTTTCGAACAATATAAATTCTTTAGATGTTTCACGAGTTGAAGGATCAATATCTTTTGGGGCAAACATCAACAAATAACAAAGAGTCAACGCTAAAGATAAAGCTATCCATTGCCCAATCAGTACATAGCCTACGTTTTTAGGAGCTGAAATTAATGCATCGTGATTTTTTTTAGATTTAGCAGGCTTAGGTTTTTTGTTTTGCTTTCCTTGCATTGTCTCATCCTATTGTATTAAAGCTCTTTCATCCAAAAAGCGAGTAATTGTCGCGCCAAAACCAACTTTGGCATCCACTCAAATTCAATCCATTCAGAATTATTTTTTGCCAGCATGCTCACTGCATTATTATCTGCGTTAAATCCACGGTCGGGTTGTGACACATCATTTGCAACAATCCAATCTGCGCCTTTTTTCTTTAATTTTTCCGCCGCACGTTGTTGCATGTTGTGCATCTCAGCAGCAAATGCGACAACCATTTTAGGGCGGTTTGTATGTTGACATACAGCACGAACAATATCTGGATTCTCAGTAATGGAAATATGCGCACCCAATTCCGATTTTGGAAGTTTTCCTGAATTATTTTCTAGTGGACGCACGTCAGCAACTGCAGCTGTAGCAATCATACAATCCAACCGATTATTAAGTTGTTGCGTGACTTGCTCATACATTTGCACAGCAGTTTGTATAGAAATTTGGTGAATTTCAGGATGAACGGAATCGATGCGCACGCCCGAAATAAGTGTTACTACTGCCCCCATTTCCCATGCAGCGTAAGCTAACGCAACACCCATTTTTCCAGAGCTGTGATTTGAAATGAATCGCACATCATCGATGGGTTCTTGTGTTGCACCCGCTGTGATTAAAAACTTTTTGCCTTGCAATATTTTTGGTACAAAGTGCGCTTGAACAGCACGCAGAATATCTTCCGCTTCTAGCATACGTCCTGGCCCTATTTCCCCACAGGCTTGCGAACCTGAAGCCGGACCCCAAACAGCTATACCGCGCTGCTGTACTATTTTTAAATTTTCTTGCGTTGCCGCATGATTCCACATTTGTTGATTCATTGCCGGTACAACAGCTATGGGAGCTGTAGTTGCTAAACATAATGTACTTAATAAATCATCTGCTAAACCCACTCGTAATTTAGCAAGCATATGCGCAGACGTTGGAGCAATTACTATTAAATCAGCCCAACGTGCAAGCGCAATATGACTCATCGCAGATTCGGCTTCAGGATCTAATAATTCATGGTGGACTGGTTCACCCGACAACGCTTGAAAAGATAAAGGTTGAATAAAGGCTTGTGCGCCTGTGGTCATCACAACACGCACTTCTGCATTTGCACGTTTTAATTCGCGGACCAACGTTAAGCATTTATACGCCGCAATACCCCCGCATACTCCAAGCACGATACGTTTGCCTGCTAATGGACTATGCCATTGCGCTTTACTTTCTACGATGGAAGTCACCGGTACGTTGTCCTTTTTATTGTGAAGATTCTCACACTATACAACATGACTCTTAGCCTAGCCTTCGGATTTGCCGCAGGATGATTGCAAACCATAGATAGAAGGAAATAAAACATGGGCATTAATCATTGGCCAAAATCTGACAGACCGCGAGAAAAATTATTAAAAAATGGTGCTGCATCACTCACTGACTCTGAATTGCTCGCCATTTTTTTACGCACTGGCATTCGCGGATCGTCTGCAGTGGATTTAGCTCGTACTATGTTAGAACAAGCCGGCGATTTGAGAAGTTTGTTGGATATTGAATCTGAACAATTAAAAAAATATCGTGGATTAGGTATTGCAAAGTGGTCGCAGTTGCATGCAGCAATTGAACTCGGACGTCGTTATTTAGCGAGCCAACTCAAATCTCAAATCTCAATCCAATCTACCGAAACTGCGCAGAATTTTTTGATCAGTCAATTACGGCATCTTAGACAAGAAGTTTTTGCCTGTATGTTTTTAACTACCAAGCATCAACTCATTGTCTATGAAGAAATGTTTCAAGGTACCATCGATTCAGCGGCAGTTTATCCTCGTGAAATTGTAAAACGTGCGTTAGATTTGCACGCAGCCGCTGTAATTTTGGCGCACAACCATCCGTCGGGAAATAGCGAACCAAGTATGGCCGATCGTGCAATTACGCATACGATTCAATCGGCATTAGCAACGGTAGATATTCGGGTGTTAGATCATATTGTGATCGGAGAGACGATCTGTTCATTTGCAGATCGAGGATGGTTGTAATTAGATGAAAATGATAAGGCTGGTACAAAGCCGCGCAGAGCTCTCTAGGTGTGATTTATTTAGTGGCTTTCATTATTTTATGTAATTAACGACATGTCGTAGATCTGTTAAAAAATTATTGCAAGCGAATCATGTTTCACCCGCAGCAAGATTTTAAGCGTACTCAACAATACGAACACCACACACTCATATTAATTAAGTATTGTTCTAAATTTTTGCTCGTGTTTCAGCTAGCACTTGATAATTTATTGAAAGATTCTTAGAGGCGTCATCTTGCAGCCAGTTGTTGTACATCATTTGACTGAATGTACTGTTCATTCTGTCCATTGTCGTGGGATAAAAAGTCTTTAGCTCTTTTAGATCTCCATTTGACTGCTTTACATAGACCGTAAAACTGTCTTCTTTAAAATTAGTCACAAAGGTGGTAGGTTTTCCGAACTCAATACCAAAATCCCTCCTATCCCACCCAAAATGCTCTGTTTTACTATATTTGTCGCCCCACCATCCAGAATAAAATTTGTTAGGATCGGATGGATGCAAACCAGTTTCAACAATATCGAATTCTGTAATGTCTTTACTATTATTAAGCTTCCCTTGTTGATTTCCATACGCAAAGATTGATTCAACCACTCGTGGAGTGCCGGAAAATACAACGGTTGAAGTAACGCTAGTACCTGTTGTGAGTTGTACAGGAGAAATAATTTCTGCTGAGGAAGTGCCTTTGATCTGGAGATTCAACCCACCATCAGCATGGTTAGAAACGTTTCCAGGATTAAAATAACTGGCATACCCATTACTACCATCGCGCTTGCGGAAGGATTGAAGATTTTGGAAGTCGCCACCACCTTGGTAATTAATTGTTCCAGGCGTGGTGGATGGATTGTGACCCTCAGCTTTATTAGCAGTAAGATTTTTGGCCTCAAAATTGACCGGTTTATCTTCATGAGTTAAAGCTCCAGTTCCGCTCTTACTAAGGACGAATCCATTCTCACTGCTCTTCAAAAGATTAGGAATAAGTCCACCACTATTATCATTAGTACCTTTATTATTGCTGTCGTTTTTCTTAAAACTTTCTGTAGGGTCATTGGAAGCTGAAGCTGCATTTTCATTAATATAATTACCCCAAGAAGCAGCCCAATTTTTGTAGTTGTTTAATTTCCATTCGTTACTTTCAACTGTCAATGCATCACCGCCAGTTTGTACTGCAGACAAGCCAGATTTAAAATTATTTAAAGTGCCATGGGCAAATTCAAGAGAGATACCCTTGTTCTCAAGATAAGAAAGGTATGTTTTCTCTTTAAGAACATCTTGCTCCCAATTTAACGAATTTTTGTCGTCACCAAAGCTGGCGGCATGACGCAGCGCAACTGTACCAAAAATATATTTATCTTCGGCTGAAGGATTGCCATTGGCGGAACGAGCCAGAGCATCATCCCACTGCGTCTGAACAATAGCCCCTTCACCAATTAATGATTTAGCAACGCTTTGTACTTGAGGATCCGAGAAATATCCTTTTTGATAAGCTTGCGTGATACTTCCAGCACCATTATCAAACATGCCTTGTTTAACACGATTTAACCATGTCTCGGCAGAAGTATTTCCATGCATATTGTGAGCATGAAACCAACTGTCTTTGTTTTGAATAGCTTCAATTGAAGATGCACCATAACCCGTTGCCTCGCTGCGATTATTTAGTTGGGCAAGTGGAATAAGATTAAGTGCACTCGATTCTGATACTGCTTCTTCCTGATCCTTAAAAGATTTCATCAAACTAGAAAAATCATCTGCGTCGTTTGTTGAGGTAAAACTAAGGTCATTTTTTAAGAAAATATTCGATGGGTTGGTTAAAGAAGAGGTGTGATCAATAGATGTGTCGCCCATAACTGATACCTTATTTTTTGAATTATTATATGTGCTTGTTTAATTTGAATTTTATTGCTCTTGTCTGCGGTATTGAATATAACAATCGATATACATTAGAGGCTTTCTTAGTTCAGTTGTTTCTGCCCTCGCTTGTTTAACTGCTGCAGTAACAACATCCTATCGATTAAGTCGTTGCACCTTCTTAACCATTCCAAAAAATTCAAAAAAAGGATTTTTTATTTCTCAAGATGGTTCACGTTGACAGTCAAGGCTTAGCTCGCTAGATTGATGTTCCCATTTTTAGGCCGAGGTGGCGGAATTGGTAGACGCGCAAGTTTCAGGTATTTGTAAGCTTTGCTTGTGGAGGTTCGAGTCCTCTTCTCGGCACCACACTATTAGAAATAGTACCCGTAACGAATAAGTTATAGGTTAAATGCAATGGTGAAGCATGAAGATTTTTTTTCAATTGCACAGCGCCTTGACGCTGCGTAGCCAAAGCTTTAAGTAAGGAAAGGCAACACAGCAAGTGGAAAAAAAGATCATGATGAACACTTAAAACTTATTTGTTACGGGTATATTATTAAGCATGTCTTCAAAACCCGATTCAGATTCACAAATTGCTTACAACACCAAAGCAAAATTCAATTATTTTTTCGAAGAATTTTTCGAAGCCGGCTGTGCTTTAGAAGGCTGGGAAGTAAAAGGGCTGCGTGCTAAACGCGTCAATTTTGCAGAGAGTTATGTCTTACTCAAAAACGGCGAAGCTTTTTTACTGGGTATGCATATTTCACCCTTAAACACGACATCGACTCACACCGTTGCCGATCCAACACGTACACGCAAATTATTATTGCATCGCAAAGAACTCGCAAAAATTTTCAGTGCAACGCAGCGCAGTGGATTTACTTGTATTCCCGTATCCTTGTTTTGGGTGCGCGGACGTGTGAAGTGCAAAATTGCATTGGCAAAAGGTAAGCAGAAAGGTGATAAGCGCGAAACCGTCAGAGAAAGAGAATGGCAAGTTCAGCAACGACGGTTGGCGAAAAATAAATCATTAAGTTGATATACTAAACGCACATGAGTTTTCCATGTTGTAAAATCTTATGAATGATGTTTGGTAGGAAAGACCATGCGGGTGAAAGATGTTTAGCCCCTACGGTAAGCTTCAAAGACTCAGGTATTTTTAGGAAAGTGATCATTTTATTTAGGCGGCGAAACATCTTTCGCCCGCATGCATTGTACCCGCAACAAATTATTTTCCATCCAACCAAATCAGCGTTGCAAATCGTCCACACACATTTTTTACAGATTGGATTTTTTCCTGATGCGTAAATTGTCGATGAGAAAACCATCGTTTATCGTGATAAGTACAATATTCACTATCTAGTATATTCTTAACGCCTAGCATGTGTAGTTGCAAATTCGCAAAAGCCCGTAAATCAAAATAAATTTTATCGTCTCGTTTAATGAAAGCTTTGTTTAACATGTCTTTTGGATGAGTAGAAAACTGTTCAATAAATTCTGTTCCAACTTCATAATTTGCATTTGAAATACAGGGTCCTAACCACGCAATAATTTCAGAAGAATTCGACTGCATCGTATTGAGCGTCTCTGCAATAATTTTATTCTCTAGTCCACGCCAACCTGCATGAATTGCAGCGACTTCAGTACCTTTTTTATTGGTTAAAATAATTGGCAAACAATCGGCAGTTAAAACTCCAATTGGTGTGTTAGGTACTGTACAAACCCATGCATCCGCTTGCGGCCAATTAGGCTGAGGAAAACCCGCTGATGTTTCTAATATAAGAGATTGTTGTTGTAAATATATTGCTTGACCTTCCTCTTGAATATTAATAATTTTATTGCTGTGCGTTTGTTGCAGCCATAACGGTGAAGAAATTTTTAATTGAAGTGCTAATGCTTGTCTCTTCCGTAAAACATTTTCTAACGGCTCACTGACATGTGTGCCTAGATTATGTCCCCATTGATCAACGTGATTGGGATCACCACAAAAATTCGTTGTTACCAACGCGCGAATATTTTTTGGCGCAGACCATTGCGGTTGAATGGAACAATTAGAAAAATGATTATTTTTAGAAAATGAATTCATCCATGACTCTCATACATTATGCTTCATCAGCATTAGATAAAATAGCAATCAGTTTTTGAATATCCGGCGTAATTGGCGAACACCATGCCATAGTTCGATTCAAAGTTGGATGTTCTAACTCCAACGTATGCGCATGCAATGCCTGACGAGAAAATGTCGCTAAAAAATTCCGTAACGCTTCTTCATTTTGGCGTGGATTATTATTGTTAAATTGCGAACGCGTTTGTACACGTCTTCGACCCGAATACATTGGATCACCTACCACTGGAAAACCCAAGTGCGCCATATGCACTCGAATTTGATGCGTACGGCCGGTCTCTAAGCTAATTGCAAGCACCGCGTGCGTTTTTAAATTTTTCTGAATTTTAAAATGCGTAATTGCGACCTTACCTTCTTCAAGCACTGCCATGCGCGTTCGGTGACTTGGATGACGCCCTATTGGCGCATTCACTGTACCGGTCATCGGTGGAATCCCACGCACTACACAAATATATCCACGCTTAACGGTACGCTGTTGTAATTGTTGTACCAAAGAATGATGCGCTTCTAAAGTACGGGCGACGACTAGTAATCCAGAAGTTTCTTTATCTAATCGATGAACAATTCCTGCACGTGGTACTTGAGATAACTCAGGATAACGATGTAATAATGCGTTGACCAAAGTATCATCCGCGTGACCTGCAGCAGGATGCACGACCAATCCAGCGGGTTTATTGATTACTACTATTTGCTCGTCCTCATAAATCCATTGCAATGGTAAGTCACGCGCTTCCCACACATGTTCGTCAACTAAGTCAGCCTGTAAACTCAAACGATCGCCTGCCTGAACACTTTGTTTTGGCTGGACTACAGTGTCATTTAACGTCAAAGATCCGGCACGAATCCATTGTTGAATTCGTGATCGAGAAAATTCAGGGAACAGTTCTGCAGCTGCTTGATCTAAACGACGACCTTGATGAGTAAGATCCAGTTCAGCAGTCCTAATGATTAAAGCCATAATAAACTCAACACATAACTTGAAAAATAAATGACGTAAAAATTAAAGCGGGAACAATACATTTTCTGATATGGTTATGCTCGACATTTTTTGTATCGCGCTTTTTTTGTATTGCGCTTTTTTGTGTTGCATAACGCGAATTAACTAGGTCCAAGTATGAATAAGTCTTTTTCAAAAATTTTTACAGCTCGTATGGTCAAGCAAACCTTAAGCACACTGGTGCTTTGCTTCGTTTTTTTAACAGGCTGCAACTCCAAACCGGAAGTAAGCCCTGAACTTTCCGAAGAAACGTATTTCCGTAATGCTCAAGAAGCAATTGCTGACGAAAACTTCATATATGCCATCGAACAGTTGAAAGAAATTGAATCACGGTTTCCATTCGGTGTTTATGCACCACAAGCACATTTGGATTTAATTTACGCCTATTACGAAAGCGAAGATTACGATAATGCTCGCGTTTCCGCTGATCGTTTTACTAAGCTGTATGGCTCACACGAAAAAGTAGATTATGCCTACTATATGCGAGCATTGTCTGCGTACGATGTAGATCGGGGTTTTCTTGCGCGCGTTTTACCAAGCTCACCAGCCGAGCGTGATCTGAAACCGGTCTATGATGCATATACACTTTTTAATCGATTTATTTTGGATTATCCAAAAAGCATGTATGTAGCGGATGCTCGGCAACGCCTAAAATACATCACTAATTTATTAGCCGAACACGAATTAATTGTTGCGCAATATTACATCAAACGTCAGGCGTATTTGGCTGCTGCCAATCGTGCACGTTATGTATTGGAAAATTTTCCTAACAGTCCTGAAGTTCCAAAAGCAATTGCATATTTAGCCGTATCGTATCGTTTTATGGAAATGGAAGATTTAGCAGTAGAAGCAGAAACTCGTTTAACCAAAGCTTTTCCGGAAAGTGCAAAATTATACGCACAAGGTAATTTAATTCCGTTAGACGAACTTGAAAACGAGCAAAAAAATCTTACTGAAACTTTTACTTTTGGTTTAATGGGTAAAAGTAAAGAATAAATCACAGAATTACGGCTGTATATACCCGTAGCGTTTGAAAATTAGGTTAAGTGAAACGGTTTAGCATGAATATTTTTTTTCAATCGCAAG
>JAZKFP010000112.1:0-2072 GCA_040386355.1 Pseudomonadota bacterium
CTTGTGATCAATAAAAAATCTTCAGGCTTCACCACTTCGTTTTACCTAATTTTCAAACGCTACGGGTATAGATTGCCTTATTCAAATAATTTACACAGGTCGCATTAAGATATTGAATCGTGCCTGCACGCCTTCAGCATTACGATTAGCGCTTTCAATTTCAACTTTCTCAACCGGATTTTCTGTATTATTTGCTTCTAATAATGTTTTTAATTGATCAGCATGCGCAAATTCAGAGAGCGCTAATTGTACGCGCAATGATTGCTGTACTCGGTCAAAACTTATTTCTTCAATTAATAATGTGTGGCCATTTTTACGTACTTGATCCATTGCACTGCCAGTCCATTTTAACGCAGAAAGAAATTGCACATTTGAGGTTTGGCCGGCCGCGGATATTTTGCCTTCTAACTGACGTTTAATATCAAGAACGGGTTCATTTGGAAACCATTTTTGAAATTGACTTTTATTAACTTCTGCTTGTTGAGACGATGCAACTTCATACCAATAGGCTTGATAGCCAATCACTGCGATAAAACATAAAATACTTGCAGCGCCTAAATAAGCAATTTTTTTCCACGACTCATTTGCTGGAGTACGACGCACTTTGGGTGCGAATTCTCCTTGTAATAATTGAAAGCCTTTTTTATTAAATTGATCTAATAATTGCCAAGCAATAATTTCGCGTATAGGGGCGGGGGCAGATAATACTTCAGGATTCCATGATTCACGATCCGTTTGATTTAACGTTTGTTGTAATTCTTTAACCAAACGTCGAACCGAATCACGCTCATCTTGATGCACAATAATTTTTAAATGCGGTAATTCGGTGGAAGTCTCTGTTTTCACATCTGAAGATTTTATTTGCCCGCTAGCCCAGGAGCGAATAAATAAAGGTATTTGAGAAATATCTACGATGGAATGGCACCATGCATCTTGAAACATGAATACACGATTTTTTTCGATAAAAAGCGTTAATTCTTTATTTTTTGCTTGTAATCCGAAGGCTTCAGAATAAATAGCATCTACTGCTAAACCTGCTGTTTGAATTGTATCAATAAATTGACGCAAGCGTGCTTTTTCAATAACAACCACTTCTAATTTATTATTAACCGGTTTTCCAGTATGCAAAAATAAATCGCGGTCAATATCGTGAATTAACATATCTTCCATGACATACGGTAATGCTTTATCGATAAGTCGCAATTTTTGACTTGGGGCATCCACCAAAGTTGCAATAACGTCGTCACTGGGAATGGCAACTATAACCTGTAATTCGTTGGCTAATGGATTATCAGCGAAGTGATTTAATACACGATCCAACGTTGCGAACGCTAATTCCTGCGCCATACGATTATTTGAAAACAGCGCCCATTCCACTCGAATTTCATTAATGGCAGTTACCGACTTTGGACTGAGCCAGCGGATATATAAAACTTTCATGAGCGTGCAATCTTCCTATTTTTACGGCGTAATTTTGGATATATTGTTTTCTAATGAATTGTTTTTCGCAATAACTGGAAAATAACCCAAGGTAGATCGATCTCTAGCAATCACGTGCACTTTATAGGGACTTTTTATTTTTTCAGAACGTTCTAACCAAGTGCGTTGCCGGATCAAAACATCGCCCCATTCTATTTCTAACCGCAACTCAAAGTAGTTTGAATCAATAGTGGTTGGCAGCTTGGAATCTGTAATAGTTGGAATATTTTCCCATCCGGTTTCAGCTGGGCGTTCCGTGACCAACTTTTCTCCATCAACTTCACTAATAGCTCGCGCCAAAGGTAAAGAAATTGAATTGGCATTAATTTTCGGTTCTTGTTCTTTCGGTCTAACCACCACATACGGAGCAAGTTTTATAATATCGTTTTCACTTAAGCCGCGAATTAAATATAACTCGCTAATATCTGCTAAGGGCTGATTGCTGGTACGGTAAGGTTTTTCTAAGCGTGAATAATAATCGTCTTCCGCGGAAGTTGCGCCCACCGGCGTAGTATCAGTATCGATCCAGTCCACAATTGATTCAATAACAGCCATTGGCATAAATTCTTTATTTTCAGGTATTCCCAATTCAA
>JAZKFP010000113.1:0-11068 GCA_040386355.1 Pseudomonadota bacterium
TCAGAATTTATTGTTGCTTTAAAGAATTCAGAATAATCATCAAAATTAAGATTAATTACTCTATAATTGTTTTCAATTGAATTGGCAATAACGTATGAAAACTGAAACAAGCGATTACATAGTTGACCAACTTTATCTGTTATAATTATCATTTTTTTTGATTCAAACACGAAGGTATAAAAAATGCCTTAGAATATTCTAAAGCATTTTTTTTATCTATTCTAAATTAAAGCTGTAGAAATATTATATTTTCTAATAAATGAGAATATAATATACTCGTAATCTTTATCTATTGCTTTATTATTTTCTTAAAGAAAATCCTTTTGCCTGTATTAATTCTAAGAATATATAATCCATTATTTAGATGACTTATATCTATTTTTTCTTTTATATTTTTTCCTTTGAATTTTTCTATAAATAAAATTTTCCCACTCTCGGAAGTGATGAAACAACTCAAAATATTATTATTGGAGCTTATTAAAAACTCTCCACTTGTTGGATTAGGTAATACTGCAACATCAAAATAATTTTGATCGCTGGTATTTTCTTCTTCAATTGAGGCAGCTAATTTAGCACCCCCACAAGGAATAATTGTAGCTTGATTTGTATTATACACCAATCTCAAAACTCCCACCTTACTTGCGCCATCTATTATATAAATAGTCCAATCTGACCCAGCGTACAAATAGATATCTGTTCCAGAACCTTCCCATCCACCAGTTAGGTCGGAATTGAGTGTTAATCTATATTTTCCATTTGCATTTGGGGTTCCACCAGCTAATGTCCAATACACAATTTTGAAAGGATTTCCTCCATTAATATTAGGGTTAGTTTGTGCTGCACCAAAACTTATATTGCTTATATTTAAGCAATTGGATGTAGCTACGCCAGCCTGATTAACAGTAAAAGACTGAAATTGATTACTTCCATAATTAATTTTAATTATGCCCGCTCTAGGAGTTGTTGTTGTATTAGCTGAAACATTAAAAGCAATAGTTCCATTATTTGATCCGCTTGCGGTAAGGCCAGTTATCCAGCTGTCAGTAGTTGAGGTGGTCCAAGCAGTGTTTGAGTTTACACTAAATGTTTGATTACTTGCTGCTGTGGCGGAAATAGACACATTAGTAGGATTTAGGGTTAAGGATGCGCCACCCCCACAAGGAATAATTGTAGCTTGATTTGTATTATACACCAATCTCAAAACTCCCACCTTACTTGCGCCATCTATTATATAAATAGTCCAATCTGACCCAGCGTACAAATAGATATCTGTTCCAGAACCTTCCCATCCACCAGTTAGGTCGGAATTGAGTGTTAATCTATATTTTCCATTTGCATTTGGGGTTCCACCAGCTAATGTCCAATACACAATTTTGAAAGGATTTCCTCCATTAATATTAGGGTTAGTTTGTGCTGCACCAAAACTTATATTGCTTATATTTAAGCAATTGGATGTAGCTACGCCAGCCTGATTAACAGTAAAAGACTGAAATTGATTACTTCCATAATTAATTTTAATTATGCCCGCTCTAGGAGTTGTTGTTGTATTAGCTGAAACATTAAAAGCAATAGTTCCATTATTTGATCCGCTTGCGGTAAGGCCAGTTATCCAGCTGTCAGTAGTTGAGGTGGTCCAAGCAGTGTTTGAGTTTACACTAAATGTTTGATTACTTGCTGCTGTGGCGGAAATAGACACATTAGTAGGATTTAGGGTTAAGGATATTGGAGTTGTACCATTGGGATTAAATAGACTTTTAACCACATCCAGTTTTGACCTATCTATTTGGTAAGTATGTATGTTGTAATTTCCATCAGGAATTATTGTTGGACAGATATAACCACCTTCGTCATGTTCATTCCAAGCATAGCATAAAATAGTATTTGTTTCACATTGAATAGGATTTGAATTTACAAAAGTAATTGCTTCTTGGAGATGGCTATGCAGCTGGGCATTCGTTGCCATTGCTGTCCAGTTTTGATTTGTTGGATCTTCCCAAGAGACATGATTATCAATTCTAGGCCTTCTGTCAAAACCAACAGTAACAATTGGAATAACTTTACAATCAGCATTTTTATATCGATTCCACGCTTCAATATCAGAAGAAATTATTTCGTTATAATTATGCGTTGTGCTACTTCCACCAGTCGTAACATATTGACTCATAGCTTGTCCTCTAGATGCCCCAGTTGACATTTTGGCATATGCGCCATCCGTTTCAACGAGATTCACAATATATGGATCGGGTGCATTTGGATTATTTCGTCTATATGCCTTTACTAAATTAGTTCGCTGAGTTGTGGTTATTAAATCTTCGCTGTGACCTGTTGCACTATGGTAAAATAGCAGTGGCCTTAATATTCCCCCAATATTTACTTTGTGATAATCGCTTCTTAGCATATCATCTCCAATTTGTGTTAATGGAATACTGTTACTGTTGTTCCAATCATCACTAGAAATTGCTCCAACCCAAAGAATATATGCTGCTTTTACGTATTCCTTGTTTGGAGAATTTGACAATTTAAATAATTCTCTAGCATAAAACTGATTGCCTGGGCTATCTACAGATAAATTTGGCCACCTAAAATACCAATAAAATGCAAAAAAACTTATTCCAGCCTCTCTTGCATAAGCTATTTCTTGGTCAATAGCACCTTGGTTCCCTCCTGAAATTGAAACTGTGCTTGCGGTAGTTTCTCGTCCAAAAAAGGGCAATCGTGAATGGTAAATATTTGGCCCCAAAGTTTTATTTGTTTCTGAACTTTCTTGCCAAAGATCCCATCTTATTACTCCTATTTTTGCAATGTTTTGAGGCGGATCACCTACTACTTTCAACTCATAAGTATTGGCTTGCTTTGTTGCCTGCCAAGAAAGGCCACTTGATAATGTGGGCAGATTTTTAGTTAAAAAATCGCCATTGGCAGAGCCATAGCTTATAATATTGAAAATAGTATTTGCTGTTGGGTTATAACCATTCACAAGTGTAATATTGAGTGTTCCAGCCAAATTGATTGCCCCTGTAACTACTATTTTATCAAAATTTGTGCTATTCCCAATTTCAATATTTAAGACGGCATTACTGGCTGAATTAAGACCATTGTTAAAATTAATTTGGCCAAAACTGGCCGTGCCAATGCCAGGTGCAATAATACCATTATTGTAAACAGAGCCTGTAATTACACCACCTCCATCTATTGTAGCGTTGGCATTGTTGGTAAGGTCTTCTGCCAGCATAATGTATACACGTGCAATAAGACAGAAACAAAGTAAGAATAGATTTTTCATAAATTATATAGATTTTTTCCAGTAAGATTTTTGTTCGGATATTAATTAGTCATTCAAATCCTATTTTTTTTTTAAAGATTAACAGTCTTGGATTGTGTGTCGCTTAACCTACCAATTCATATTTAACAGATAAAGACAAGTTTCACTCTTATTATTTGTTGGTAAATCTGCGTTTTTGGCCAAGTTTCCAAACTAATCAAAGGTGAGAATCCATCAATTTGAGGTCTGAATTTCACCTTTTATATTCACAAAATATTTTTTTACATTTTGAATTTCATTATTTGCATTTAATCTAGTAATTGTGATAGTCATATCATTATTTAAATGACAGTTTATGTAATTTTCTTCTGGTTCCATACCGCCAATTGTTTTTTTTGATATCATTTTGCCTGATTTATCAAATACCACCATAACAATCCTTATGTTATCTAGGGCTTCTGTTTCTCCAAAATCGGTTATTCGATATATCAAAATGGTGTAGTTTAGGAATTTAGCTTTCCCTCCAATATAAAAATAAGAATCTTTTTTAATTGGCTCATTTAAGTCATTTAAGTATTTTAAGAATTCAAATCTTGTTATTTTTTTACTAAAAAGATCTTTATTAATCAATTCAGGTTGCCCATTAACAGTAAATGGAAATTCTAATATTTTAAATTCATTGATAAATTTATTGAAACCACTTTTTTGGGCAGAACAATTAGCAAACCATAAAAAACATGCAATTTGAATAAATATTTTCATCGGGTAATTTTTCATCTTAGATTAGGTCTAACATTTGTAACAATGTATGTTCTATTTTTATTAACATTTTGCAATAAACCATTTGTATTTCTTGACAATATATTTGTTCTGCTTGTACCATTTATAGCACTTGCTCTTCCTGGATCAAAATAATTAAAAGATGTACTATGGTTTTTTAAATCATAATTTACGCCAGAAACAACAATAAAATGATCTGTTGTTTTGTCATTATATGGCTTGGTAACTCCTCGGTCGACCCCGACTATTATTGGATTACCTCTTGCTTCAACTTCATTATTTAAAACATTGTTGCCTCTTTCTAAGTTTGCTGTTGGAGTAACCCCATTCGCTGTTTCTCGACCAACTTGCTGTGTTGCGTCATTTCTGCCAGCTGAAGCTAGACCGTCATTTGATAACATAACTTCGCAAGCTCGCTTACAGGCAACATTTTGCCTACTCTTATCTCCAAATCTAGTGTCAAATTGAGTTTGAAATTGGTCATTATCAAGTACTTTTTCAGAAATGTTAGTCATTGAATTTTGCTCATATGAATAACTAGTATTTCCAAATGTCATTGTATAATTAGCTCCAACATTTTTGTAAATATCGCCAGATTCACTTTTGTATTCTTTATCATTTCCACTCCGCCATATTGCATTTTCATTATATTCATACCAATCCTGTCCATCGGGATCTATATTCAATACAGGGTTATTTCCCGCATAAGAGTATACACTTTCATTTAAATGGTTCTTCGCCAACGGATCCACACTATCAAACCTACCAATTGTAGGGTTATAAGTACGGGCACCAAAGGATATTCTGTTCAATCCAAAAGTACTTTCTTTTTCTTTACCTTGCAATCGCCAACGGTTATCAGGGCCCGCATAGCTGCCTGTTTGTAATTGTATACCCCAGGGGTCAAAGTCTGCAATATCTTTTACTACCAATCCGCCGTTTTCTTTAGCAAAGCTAAGGCGGGTATTGCCCAAGTGGTCCTTGTAGGCATATTCATAGTTCCATGTATTGTTAGTATAAGCCACTCTGCCTTCTGGTGAGCTTAACTGATAGGGTTTTACATCATTAGAGCCCGCCTCTTTTTTGTAAATAAGGCCATCGTCATAATGCCAAGCTTCACCAGTAGAGTATGTGGTATTAAGTAATTTGCCAGAGCCGTCATATTCATTGGTAATGGTACGACCGTCGGTAGTAAGCACTTTTGGCTGGTTTATGAAACTGTCGTAAGTAATTAAACTAATTTTTTCGCCAGTATCGCCAGTTAAAGCACCGTTGAGGTTGTATGTGTAGGCACTTGTAATAGTATTAGGAGCCGGCTTAAAGTCTACAATATTGGAATTGGTGGCAGCGTTGTCAGTTATGCTGTTCAAAATATTGCCCGTATAACTATATTCAAGTTTGTCAATTTGGCCATAACCTGAACCTTGCTTACCATTACGCTCTAATTTTTTTATATTTCCATTGTAGTCATATTCCATGTAAGTCAAAGAATAGTTTTCGTTTGCCAAGCCGCCTGAGAAAGTACCCATTTTTAGCCTATTGGCGGCATCATAAGTATAGTCATAGGTGCGAGTTACCATGTCGCAACCAGTAAGTGTTTTTGGGCTCGACCAAGTTGACTTACTTATATTTCCATCATAATCATATTCTAAATTATAACCAAATAAGTCGGCCTCACTACCAGATACAGTAGGGTTAATACCAGTGAGCCATCCTCTGATATGATAGGTATAATCAATAGTTTGTAAGTTAGTTAATGAAGTGTTGGAGCCACTCCCCGCTGCATTTCCGCTAAGCGTCAAATTGCTATTTGGAGTAAGGCGTAGTGTGCCATAGTTGTCAACTTTAGCGGCATTACCTGTTTGACCAGAGGACATTGTTACTGTGTGGCCAACTTGAATATTGGCATTGGTGCTTGTGCTGGGTACGGTATTGTTATTCCAAGTACCACTCGTGAACCATTGCCCAGAACTCGTACTTAAAACTTGACCAGAGCCATTACCGCAAATATAGTTTGTAGTGCCAGGTTTTATAAGTGTTTTTGAAAGCCTTCCAAAATCATCATATGTGTTTTCAGCTAATTGGTTAAACTCACTTCCGTTGATACTTTGAAAAGATTTTTTAAGTCGACTCATATGGTCGTATTCATTATAAAGCTCGTCGGTAG
This sequence comes from Pseudomonadota bacterium, assembly GCA_040386355.1. Classification (GTDB taxonomy): domain Bacteria; phylum Pseudomonadota; class Gammaproteobacteria; order Pseudomonadales; family UBA6940; genus JAZKFP01. Next base: position 6,210 of record JAZKFP010000113.1, read on the forward strand.
TGGTAGTTGTGCCATTATAATGTACCGTTTTTTTATTAACAAGGTCATTAGTGAAATTATATTTATAATAAGTAACATTATTATTCGTGTTACTCAAATGATGACCGTTTACAGTTTGTATTACCCTTCCTCTATTGTCATAAAAAAATTTATTGTCATAATAGCCATTATCTTCTTTATTTCTTACACGAATATTGGTAAGTAGTCCTGTATATGTAGTATGTTCATTTACACCAGCATAACCACCAGCAGTAATGCCCGATTGTGAATCATATGATTTTAAAATACGCTGCGAGGTATTGGTTATATTGGAAATTGCAGGGTAAGCTTCTGCATTAGTTTGGCTTGTAAAGCTACTTTGGAGAGTAGACCTTGCTGGGTTAGTCGAAAAAGTGAATTCCCCATTTTCAATATCTCTTCCCAATGCATCATACTTGATATATGACCATTTTTTTTCGCTTGCTTGCAAAGCGGTTTGGCTCATAACTAATCTATCTGAAATATCATAAATCATTGAAGTCCAGCCGCCGCCTGGCACATGTTTTTCAGTTACACGGCCTCTAGTGTCATACCTGTATGCAAAAGCATACTTAAGATCCGAATCTGTAAATGTTTGGCTCGACTGTGCAAAACCCATTGGTTGTAAAACATATTTCAGCCTATTTACATCGTCATATATGTATGAAGTTACCCCTGTCGTTCCGTCTAAATCTCCCTCTTTGAAAAGCGTTCGGCCTTCGTTGTCTTTATATTCATTAATCGTACCTCCCTTTTCAGATTTAGATGATGTTTTAGTAATAGTTAATGGATAATTTGATGTTCCATTAAAGCCAGTAGATGTCACTTGGTATAGTCTCATAGTACCACCAGGTTTGTGGCCATATGTATTTACAATTGCTTTCGTATTATTTTTCCATACATCGCCAGGGCCATAAATTTCAATAGGCCTATTAAAAGGAGACGTGTCAAAAGAAGTGATTTCAGTAAAAGGTCGAGAATCGCTGGAAACGTCTGTAGGGAGTGTTGCTAAATTGCCATCGCCTTGGTTGAAAAAGTTTATATAATTTTTAAAAGGCCGTCCTAAAGGATCATATGCAATCCCATCTGTAATTATATCTTTGGTAGCATCACCAGAGGCATGATAAATTACATTTTGCAATGGTCTGCCCAATCCATCAAAATATTTATTGCTTATGGTGTTATCTGAGTGAGTTAGATTACTGAAATCAAATTGGGCAACTGCTTTAGGTGTTCTAAGGTTAATTTCTTTAATCTTATTACTACTACCTATTGTATAAGAATAGGCTTTTTCAATTTCATGATTGTCATTTTTAATAAAGACCAATCTTCCTAATTTATCATATTCAAAGGTTTTTTTAAGATTATTAGGACTAGTTATTTTTGTTACACCAAAAAGAGTGTTATTGTCATAAGAAGTGGTTAGTGCAATTGAAGTACCAGATGCTTCTATTTTACTTGTAAGCTGTCCATAACTAGAATAATTGTATGAAGTAGTCGAGCTATTTGTTAGTTTCTCAGTTGCCAGTAAGCCAGCGGAATTATAAGTGAATTCCGCTCTTTTTTCATAATTTGCATCATAAGTAAAACTATTATTACTAATTGTTGACCGTGTAACAGTTATTGGGTCATTGCCTACTTTTAGTGTGTATATTTCTTTTGGCTTAATATTATTTGAATTAGAAGCATAGGTGTCAAAAACAGTAATCTTACCTGATATGGCTTTCATATTTGCATTAGTTTCACCATTTTTTTTAACGAAAGTTAGTGTTTCAATAGGTGGATTAATGTTACGATCTTTCAAGTCTTTTATTTTTGCTGCTGCACCAGAATTTGAGCTGCCTGTTACAAAATCTTTAATATATTTAGTTTCCGTTACAGAAACATCGCCATTACTTTTGTTAAAGCTTGTAATAATTGGTTGCTCATGATTGGTTCCGTAAACAAAGTTAGTTGTTGTCACTATTTCATTAGCTCCATTTTGGTCATATTCCTTTTCAGTTTTTGTAAGTAATATCGATCTCAAATTTTTTGGCAAAAAATATTTTGAGATATGAACTTTTGATGCATCGCAGCCTGTTGATTGAAATTTATAAGCTTTTTGGCTATCAGTGGTTTGGTCTTCTACAGTTTTATTGAAATAGTCATAAAATATTTCTTTTATTTTAGAATTTGATTGATTGTAGTGCGCTTCAGAGAGTAATTTTCCTTGATTCACAAAATAGTACATATTATATAAATTACCCACAAAAGGAAATTGAGTAATAAAATAGTTTAAATTGGGATTTGGATACGTGAAAATAGAATAACCGTTATTAGGGAAGATTTCCTTCACACTTCCATAGCTGATACTTTGGCCTAAAATAGATTTTAATTCACTGTAAAGGTCTGAACTTATATAGGTTTCTCCATAACTAACAGGATTTGTAGTTCCAGTTGAATTAGGGTTCGTACCGTAACAATTTGGAATAAACAAATAGGGCGGGGTTTCAGATGTTGGCCAATCATTGTTTACGCAAAAATCTTTCCAATCACCAGGAATATAGGCATTTGTATTGATTTGAGTACCGTAATTATTTGCTTGTAGCGGTGTAGTGCCGATTAAAAACTCAAAACTTTTAGAATTTACTGTTGAGCCACTAATTTTTGATTTAATTTCCTTTATTCTTAAACCTGCTCCATTAAGACAATTCGTGCATGGAGCATCGTAAACATATTCCGTACTGCCTCCTGTCGGCCATATTATTTCTTTAAGATGTCCAGCCTTCATGTAAGCCCAATCAGAGGCTCTATTTGGTCTAGGTGTAACGTATTCATGATCAATAAGACTTTTATTGTTCGATTGCCCATTGTAATATCCACCATGATCTCGTTGAAATGAAATTCTTCTGGGTAAAAGTGTAGGTTCGTATGTAAATTGATATGATGGTTTAGAAACGGATTCATCACTGCTTAACTCCTGAATGGAAGTAAGTCTTAATCTTTTTGTATCAACATTGTCAATAACATTATTACCCATTGCGGTTTTAAGTTCATTTTCAAATGTTCCAGATATTGGATTAAGAGAAGAATAATAGTCGTACGATAGTTTGAATTTTATACCAGAAGTTGGGATTTCAATACTTTTTATAAGAATTTCATCTAGTCTTTTCGGGCTATCCATAGAAATGCCGGAAACAGTATGCGAGGATACATCTTCTCTTTCTGTGTTAGCATTAAAGCTGACTTCAACTTTTGATGAAGTGATTTTATTTAGGCGTCTACCTTCTATTCCAGTATTTGTCAAAAAGGGCGTTATTAAAGGATCAGCTTGATATTTAGAAAATGAGCTTGTTTGTGCTTGTTCGCTTCTTAAATTATGAAATTTTGTTCCTTCATTTGTATAATCAAGTGTAATAATATCTTGACCATCAGCACTTTCAATTTTAAATAAATACCATGATGTTTTTAACTTACTGCCAGTAATAACTGCATTTCTACCTAATGTTGAAGTGCTAATTTCAAATGCAGTACCTCCAAAATAATATTTTGTACCTTCATCAGTTATTAAAGTAAAGGAAATAAACTGGTCTGCAGTATTATCAAAATTAACTTCAACTTTAATATCTTGGTTTGGGAAAAAATGGGGATTTCTATTTTGATCAAAATAGAATTTCCCATACTTGCCTGCTACATTGAAATTAAAAATATCTGGTTCAGTATCTTTTGCTCCCACCGCTGCAGATAAAATAGGGTTTACTTTCTCCATTGATGCGGCAGGATAAGGATATGTTTTGTCTGGTACAGGACCAGAATATTGAAACAATAAAAAGGGAGCAAAACCATTATCTTTATACCAACCGCTTGAGATTGTACTATTAGCAGGATTAGGAGCTATAGGAGTTGTACCTTTGTTTCCTCCTAAATAACCTTCATCGGGCCCACCATTTATTTGTCTTGTAATAACACCCCCTGCATTAAGTGACCAATTTAGTCCAACCCATGAGGCTAATTCTGATACCTTTATCCCACCCCCATGGTAACTTAAAGAAATGGGTAAATTTAACTGTTTACCACTTACAGTAGTAATGGGTATACTAATTTGTGGAAGACCACTATTGTAATTTACGGGAAGGTCCACATATTTACCTAAGCCAGCAGCCGTTGGGGATTGTGAAGATTGTCGGACAAGTATATTTTCTTCTTGGACAGTTCTGGCAATGAAATTAATACTATCTTTTGGATCTTTTGGTTTTTTAGGGTCATTGGGCTCTTTATCTTTCTGAGAATAAGCATAAAAAGAAATAAAAAAGAATATCAAAGAAAAAAACCTTTTCATTTTGAAAATTTAAATTATAAAAATGATTCACCCTCAAATATTAATGATTCCGAAGAGTAATACTTGATTTGCAAATTTATAATCCTAATTTTTATGAAAATGTCTCAAAATGATTCATTTTGGATCAAACCAATTCAATTAGTTTCATTAATAAAAAATTGCTAGTTGAGACTTAAACTTGAAAAGTAAATCATAAAATAGTTTTAATATTCAAAGCCGAAAACCTTTGCTATTTTTTCTTGTGATTTAGGGCATATGAGCCCATTTGGAACTTCAATATTATGTTTCCTAAGCCACCTATAAAGGGTTGCTCTTGATATACCCAAAAGTTCAGCAAGTTGATCTCTTGTAACTGGTTTTTGATAATTAGATTTTAGCATTATTATGGTTTAGAGTTTTAATTTGAATACAACAAGTGTTCAATAAGTGAAATTCTAGTAGAATTTAAAAAAAATAATTGTATTTGGGTTCGTGGTTTTATTTTGTTTTATACTTTTAAAGGTTATAATTCTAAGAAAATTAT
>JAZKFP010000114.1:0-1818 GCA_040386355.1 Pseudomonadota bacterium
GGCAAACCATACTGCGCGAATAATGCTTTTCCCTGGTATTCATGCAAGTTCATGGGAATGTCCACTCCATCGTTGTTAATAAAAAATTCAATTATCAAATACTTTAGCAATAATATTTGGAAGCTCTTTCAATCTTATTTTTGCTGCTAACACTTTTTTTATTATAATCGTCATGCCAAACGCAAATGAGATTTCCAGTAGGCGCCTGTGCAATGAGACCGCGGAGCGTACAGTTGAGTACCTGAGCAGGCGAATAAGCAGGCAACAACCTGGAAATACATTTGCGGCAGGCATTTACCTTGATTTTTTGGGAGCTGCATGAATGGCTTTGTTATCTACCGCCAATGCCGCTTCATGAAGTGCTTCTGACAATCCTGGATGACCAAAACAAATCAACTGCAAATCTTCAGTTGACGCTGAAAATTCCATCGCAATAACGGCTTGCATCACAATTTCTGAAGCTTGCGGACCAACAACATGCACACCTAAAATTCGATCGGTTTTAGTATCTGAAATAACTTTTACGAAACCACTTGCTTCATTGGCTGCTAAGGCACGACCATTTGCTGCAAATGGAAATGTTCCCATTTTAAATTCGTCACCGTTAGCTTTTAATTCATCTTCTGTTGAACCGACCCATGCAACTTCAGGATGGGTATAAATTACGGAAGGAATTAAATCATAGTTTAAACTTGCGTAATGTCCCGCAATTCGTTCAGCAACCATTACACCTTCTTCGGTTGCTTTGTGCGCTAATGCTGGGCCACGCACTAAATCACCAATTGCGTATACACCTGGTGCTGAAGTTAAACAATGTGCATCAACATGAATATAACCGCGTTGATCGAGTGTTACGCCTGAATCTGACGCTACTAATCCTTTAGTATTTGGTGCTCGACCAACTGCAACAATTAAACGATCCACAATTAAAGTATGATCTTGTTGACCATCGGAATATTGAATATGTACTTGGTTATCTTGAATTTTCGAACCCATGACACGGGCGCCTAACCGAATATCCAAACCTTGTTTGGTAAAAATTTTTAATGCTTCTTTGCGAACTTGCTGATCTACGATTGATAAAAACGTAGGCTGCGCTTCTAATAAAATGACTTCTGCACCTAAGCGATTCCATACGCTACCGAGTTCTAAACCAATAATTCCCGCACCGATTACTGCTAATTTTTTTGGAATTTCTTGAATATTAAGTGCACCAGTTGAATCAACAATCCGATCTTGATCAACTTCTGCTACTGGAATTTTTATGGGTAATGAACCTGCTGCAAGCACTACATGATCGGCTGATATTTTTTGTGATTCCGTTGCACCATGTTCGGTAAATTCAACGTGTCGATTCGCAAGTAATTGTCCTTGGCCTTTCAACCAAGTAACACCGTTGGCTTTAAATAAGCTTTCGATTCCACCAACGAGTTGATTAACAATTTTATCTTTACGACCCATCATGATTGGAATATCGATATCAACTTTATCAATTCGAATTCCATGCACACTCGCGTCGTGCTTGGCTTCAACAAATTTTTGTGAAGAATCTAACAATGCCTTAGAAGGAATGCATCCAACATTTAAACAAGTACCGCCAAGTGCGCCTTTACCTTTTGCATCGACACGACTTTCAATACATACGGTTTTAAAACCTAATTGCGCGGCTTTGATTGCGCAGGCGTATCCGCCAGGGCCGCCTCCAATAACAATTACGTCGAATTTTTGATCCATAGTTTTTTCCGGAATATGCAATATTTAATTAGCGCAATTTATACAATTTTCATAAAGCTCAAAATAAAACCATTAAAAAAATCC
>JAZKFP010000115.1:0-1706 GCA_040386355.1 Pseudomonadota bacterium
TTACTCCTGGCGACTTTCATCGAAATTTGAAAATAATGATCTTGATTGCCCCAACTGTTTTGACTTTAATTTTTTGGCTGGTATCGGAAAAGCAAAACGCTTTAAAAATTATTTTGGTTATGGATTGATGAACTTAAATTATGCTAATAACGAATTTAACTTAATTCCCACATTAACGTTGGATAAAGTAAGTTTGAAACAGGGTTTGAGCACTTCAATCGGATACAACTACGCATTGAATTCTTATGAGAAAACTACTGTATTTTCCATGAAATATTTATATCGACTTTCACAAAATACGGAAATGAGTGTTGGATATCTAAATCAAGCCGATGAGACCTTTAATTTTTCAGTAGCAAGCTATTTCTGATTGATTTCAATTTACAATTGAATGGCAACTTGGCGAGAAACACGGGCGAAAGATGTTTCGCCCCTACATAAAATGATCACTTTCCTAAAAATACCTAAGTCTTTGAAGAGTATTGTAGGGGCAAAACATCTTTCGCCCGCATGGTCTTTCCCACAACACACCATTCATAAGGCAGCGCAGCAAGTGGAAAAAAGAACATGACGAACACTTACCCTTTTTTAAAAACAAAGGTCAAACGCTACGGGTATATTAAATCTATTGCTTTTAAAAAATATTTAAAACGGCTTCGTTTTTTTCATGTTAGTTTTATTAATTTCTTTGTGCTTTAACCATTACTGTCACTCTGAAACTCTGCCAATAAATCCGCTTGATGTTCTTGACGCAATACATCTAATACAGGCGCTAAATGGCCTTCCATGATGTCGTCTAATTGATATAACGTTAAATTTACTCGATGATCGGTTAAGCGTCCTTGTGGAAAATTGTACGTACGAATACGTTCAGAACGATCTCCACTTCCTACTAAATTTCGACGTTGTTGGCTGCGTTCTTTTGCGGCTGTTTCGCGCGCGTGTGCTAATAATCGCGCTTGTAATAACGCTAATGCTTTAGCTTTATTTTTATGCTGTGAACGTTCGTCCTGACACTCAACAACAACACCAGTCGGTAAATGCGTTATTCGAATTGCAGAATCCGTGGTATTGACATGCTGACCACCTGCGCCCGAAGAACGAAACGTATCGATGCGTAAATCATTTTTATCGATATCTATGGATTCGATGTCTTCCACTTCTGGTAAAATTGCAACAGTACATGCAGAAGTATGGATACGACCTTGCGATTCTGTCGTTGGTACACGTTGTACCCGATGCGCCCCCGATTCAAATTTCAAAGCTTCGTAAACATTATTTCCTAAAATTCGAGAAATTACTTCTTTAAATCCGCCTTGTTCGCCTTCACTGGCGGATACCACTTCAACGCGCCAGCTACGAGCTTCTGCGTAACGACTGTACATACGAAATAAATCGCCCGCAAAAATTGATGCTTCATTACCGCCAGTTCCGGCACGAATTTCGAGAAAAATATTACTGTGATCGTTGGGATCTTTTGGCAATAATAGCACTTGCAATTCTTGCTCTAATTCTTCAATGGCTTTAACAGTACTTGCTCGTTCTTCCTGTCCTAGTGCTCGCATTTCCGGATCAGGATCACGGCACATATTTTCTGCTTCAATAAATGATTCTTGAGTTTTCTGATATCGACGATATCCTGCAACAACATCATTTAAACTGGAATACTCTTGCGATAATTGTCGAAATTGATTTTGATCTTGTAT
>JAZKFP010000116.1:0-5368 GCA_040386355.1 Pseudomonadota bacterium
CGCTGTATGGCGCGATTGTGTTAGGTTGTGTAAGTATTTTCCCATAGTAACTAGGGTGTTATAATGTTTTTTGTATGTTTTGCTAAGCTCAGTGACCTTGCACGGTATCGGGGCTTTTTTCTTTTGTGCATCCATTGTTGAATCCTTTTCTTTAGGCGAAAAAAAACCGCCAATTAAGGCGGCAACAGTGTTTATTGTTAGCTTCATACGGCGTGGCCTTCTTGGTTATCAATCCAGCTAAAAAACCCATCACGATTTATAAGAACCTTTGCGCCAATACGGCGAATATGTTTAGCAAGTCCGTTGCCTTTAATAATTCCTTTTGATGTTTTTCTATCGGCAGATAAGAATATAAGATTACGAATTGCGGCTGGGGTGAACACTGGGACGGCTATGGATAAAGTATTTACCGTGTCCCATATTGGTGTGGTGGTTACTGCGTCTAATGTTTCTACCATGTTTAAATCCTTATTTTTAGGCGAAAAAAAACCAGCCGTTAAGCTGGTCTGTGGTGTTGCTGTAGTGGTCATACGGAATCGCGCTTTTCTAATTGCTTGGTAAGCCAGCTATCGATCTCACTTTCAATAAATGCTAGTGGTGAGTTCTTGCCATTGCCTAGCATCATTGGACGGGGAAAGGTTACATCGTGGCGGGGTGATTCTTTGTCTAGTCTGTCGCGGATTGCAGATTTACTTAATCCTAGTTTCTGACTTACAAATGGTAACCGTAATATTTTCATGCGTGTAATTCCTTTAGGCGAAAAAAAACCAGCCGTTAAGCTGGTCAATTGGGGGTAGGGTACATTTACTATAGGCATAAAAAAACCCGCTTTCGCAGGTCGTTTACTTCTTTAGAGTGCATTTACCACCCCAACGAAAATTAGTTTATAGGGTATGTAATTGTTGGTCAAGCTAAATAACGCTATTTATTACTATCTAATTCAATTTAATTTATGAGCCTTAACTTTCCAAACTTAACAGTTCTGTTTTAAGTGACTTAATTTCTAGTTCTAAATCATTTATCCACTCATTAGTAAATGCGACCTTATCGACATTATTAGGAATCATTAGATAGCTTGGTAGGCCATTCTTAATCCAATCGTTTAAATCTTTTTGATTATAATTAATATCTCTTTTTAGATTATCGCGCTTACAAATCAATCTAGCCTTTAATATTGCATCAAAGTCCCCAGCAAACCACCAGTTATTTAATCCAGTACCCGAAGGCAAACCCATACGCAGTGAAATAAACTTTTCTCTATAGCTATGTGCAAGCGGGATTAATTTTTCAAGCTCTGTATTATCATTGCAATTTATTAACTGGTGAATAATTCCATCTCTACGGGAGGAGTGATGGTCACCACCCCATTCTTTTTTAAGGCGATGGTATAAATCTTTGTTTGTTTCTTTCTTTCCGTTGCGGGGATTGTAATGTGACTTATAGTCCTTTGATAATTGATAATCGTAGTATTTTGAGCGTGATTTTTCAGCCCTGCCAATAGAACTATTTTCAGCACGAAGTGATAATAGTAAGTCTTTGCCTTGTTCTGACGATGCCCAGTCTAATACATCACCTTTTTTATAATACACTCTCTTGTCGAACATGTACCGCTTAACAGGTAACTTACTCATTTTGTTGCGGCCTACACCTAATGCCGCGGCCAATACAGTTAATGAGAATAGATCACTGTCTGGGGTGTCCTCCCAAAATTTATTAGAATCAATCACATCTAAATAGTTAGGCATCGGGATTATCCAAATATCTTTTTATTCATGCGCTCTACTACGCTAGTAGTGTGGCCTTCGGATAAGTGAGCGTATCGTTGCACCATTGCCAGCGTCTTATGGCCTAATATTTCGGCGATCTCGGCTAGGGTTGCACCATTCATAGCTAACTCACTGGCGGCACTATGTCGCAAGTCGTGAAACTTAAAGTTTGTAATTCCTGCGGCCTCCATAGCTGTTACCCATGGCTTACGAAGTTCAGCGGGGCTGTCAGGGTTATTGCCAGCAAATAATAACTTGGTATCAATTCTGCGAACTTTGTTAAGCTCTTTTAACACTTGTAGCGCATGGCCTGTAATGGGTAAGGCTCTCCGTTCGCCATTTTTAGTTTCATGTAGGATTGCACGACCGTTTTGTAAATCTACATCGTCCCATGTTAAATTCATTATCTCTCCTTGGCGCGCACCTGTAGAAAGTGCCAGCACTGTAACGGCATAAATATAAGGATTAATTGATTCTTTACAGGCGGCTAATAGCTTAGTTCGTTCGTCATTACTTAGAAAGCGCACACGGCCCCGAGGCTCTACAGGCTTGGTGACTTTTCGCATCGGACTATCATTAAGCCATTGCTTTTCATTGACGCTATAGGTAAGACATACAGACAAGGCGGCAAGGTATCGTACTACTGTTGCATTGCTGCGCTTATTGCCATTAGGTGTTAATCCAGTTAATAGCGTGTCTCTACATTCAGCAATTAAGGCGGGGGTTACATCGGCTAATGTATAACGGCCAATTTCAGACGACCACCATAATAATTGTGGCTTTTGGTTTCTTGAGTTCTTAGGCTTCTTATGTAATTCATATTTAATGTAACTGTCGATTAAATCTTTTAAGGTGTGCTTTTTGGCTTCAGTCGTTTTGAAGTGGCGGCCTTCTTTAATTGCGCTCTCGGTAGAAGCTGCCCATGTATTGGCATCGGTTTTACGTTCAAAGGTTGCGGTCTCTACTGGGTGGCCTTTAATACGTATCTTTACGCGATAGGATATGTCGCCATTTTCACTTACACGCTTTTCAATACTTGCCATAGTATGCACCTAGGTTTTAACCGTAAAGAACACAATACAACAAGCCACAATAAATAGCAATGCGGATATATAATCCGCAAATCTAAATTATAATTACTATATAAATCAATGGAATAAAACTGATGAATTTTTTACATGGGGCAATCTTGGGGCATCAATATTAAAAATGGGCAATTCTGCTTATATTTTAATCAGCTAACGAATGCTGCCGATTCTTAAGTAGGCATTAGCTCTAAAGGGTTTCTGTGGTTGATTTGTGTATTAGTTTTACGGAAAGCTGTTTATCTAGATAATTTTATTGCCCAATAGGTATGTAGCAATCAAGAGCGACCGACTGCAGCATCCTCTTAGCTGACAGTCAGCTTCTAATAGGTCACCGACGGCCAACAACCCAATTTAGCCACTTAGATTTTCAATCTCAAGATCGGCAATGCAGTGTGACTGTCAGTTCAGCCGTATCACGGGAAAGTGTTGGCAAGTATAAGCCATTGATGGGAAAATACGTTTGGGTTGTCAACGGACATTGAATCTTTGCATTTCACGATTGAATGATTTTTTCATTAGAATTGCCAATATTTTGCACATATGCTACTAAGTCTTCGAGAAATCGAAATTAAACTAAAGGTCTTTCTTTGAATAAAAATCCACGCCAAAAAATTAGTGAAACTCTGACGGGCGATGTTTTAGAAATCGGGCCAGGCAGCCACCCGTTTCCCACTGCGCAAAATGCAAGAGTTAAATATGTAGATCGCTCAGTAGAGGGCGGCCGAGATGCCAATTGGCCCGAGCTATCTGGACAACCGCATGGTATTGATGCCGACTTTGACCTCAATCTTGACAGTGATGCTCTTTCCCCGCTGGCCGAGGGTTCGTTTGATTGCGTGGTTGCCTCTCATGTTCTTGAGCACCTAGCGAACCCTGTTAGAGTTATCCAAGAGTTAGAACGTGTCCTTCGGCCAGGTGGCAAACTAGTCCTGATTCTTCCCGATCGCACCAAAACCTTCGATTCGATGCGTACTCCGACTGATCTTGTTCATGTATTGGATGAGTTTCATAGGGGTGTTACTGCCGTTAGCGATGAACATATTATTGAGTTTTGTCAGGCTATATATGAACAACCATCATTCCATCCTGAGCAAGTTCGAGAGTGGCACAATCCGGCAAAGCTAGATGACAGACTACTAGCCCTTCACCGGCGTCGTAGTATTCATGTTCATTGCTGGTCGCCTGAAGAATTCGCAATTCTGATAGCGGGCTTGCTGGGGCAAGGCTTAATATCTTTCACTCTCCACGACATCTATTTCGACGACGACTTGCCTGATAGCGGTGAATTTGGATTAGTTCTAGAACGATCAAGATCGAACGACTTACCAAAAAACCTATGCACCTGGTTTGTGGACAAATGGGTTTCACTGCTGATGTCAATCCCAGAACGCAACCCGCGTAGGCTCCTTGAGTTTCACAAAGCACTTAATCGAGAAGCAAGTCAACTACATATTTCAAACAATGACTTCTATTCTCTATCTACGCGACTCCTTGAGCAATATGGAACGTATGAAGCAAATACGGAACGTATGAAGCATGAAATTGACTGTATGAAGGATGAAACTGGCTGTATGAAAATTGAAATAAATGAGTTAAAGGACACAATTACTCAGCGAGACAAGCAATTGCATGCCATGTCAAATTCAACATCATGGCGATGTACCGCACCATTGCGAAAAGTAATTCAAGCATTTCGTCGATTTTCTTGAGCGCATAACAAAATTTTCTATTGATGCGACTGGCTGCAGAAAATAGGTTGGCAGTTTTGACATTTTGTTAACCTGTTTGACAGGGAAATTAAATTTGACAATCAGTTAAGCGACCTGACGTGACTGTCTCTTAACGGCCGAAAATATTCATTAACGCTCCATATCTAAACGACAAGTTTGTCACGTTGCTGACGATCACCAAAATATACTGGGGACATAAGCGGGTCGATGTTAATGTACCATCAGTGTCCGCTTTATGGCAGCTTGATTAATTGGTGTTTTCTTAAAAAGAAAAACTACAATCGCCTTTGGCGACCGGCATTTTAAGTGTATTGTTTATTTGAAGTGTCCCGCCAGTGTCCCATGGCCTAGACGTAAAAAAGCCCCACATTGCTGTGAGGCTTTTAAATACTGGTGGCCGGAGCGGGAATCGAACCTGCGACACGCGGATTTTCAATCCGCTGCTCTACCGACTGAGCTATCCGGCCAGCTACAGGATAATTATGCGTGACATAATTATTTGCAAGTCGCGCATTATAGCAAACTTAATCTGAATTTACACAGCCAACTGCAATTTAATTCAAACTAAAGTGTTAAGTTAAATTTCGGCCTGTTTAAATTAATCGTGTAAAGTTAATTTAATTGTTTTATGATGATATTAGCAATAAAAAAAACTGTTACTAACCAGCAGTGCATTGCACGTTCGAATAGCATCAATTCAATTAAAATTAAAAGGAGTTTAATATGGGAATGTTTTCATTTATTAAAGAAGCGGGCGAAAAATTATTTGGCATTGGCGAAGCAA
>JAZKFP010000117.1:0-13292 GCA_040386355.1 Pseudomonadota bacterium
ATGCCAAGTCTATATTTTTATTGAGACAGTAATGGTAATTAAGTAGATATGCTGTATCAGAAGGACGTCAATTAATTGCAATCAAATTAAATGGAGCTCAACGTTTCAAACGCATTTGCTTAAAAACTTAAAAAAATGATGAAGCTTAGTGAAAATATAAAGCAGGGTTATTTAATTTATAATGGTGAAGCTTTGAAATTTAGTGATGGGATTAGCGCGTTGAAATTTGATCAAGTGGCAAGTATTTTAAATCAGAAAATTAAGTTTGGCAGATTCGTTAGTAAATAAAATATTAATTAACTTCGTATTATATCGCTGAAATAATTGACAACGAAAAGTACGTGATTATCACACATTGAATTCATTACTTTATAAGCTACAGAAAAATTCATGTGCGACATAATTGGCTCCTCTGATTAATGCGATTTGAGTTAATCTTTTTTTTCACACAAGTTCAATTTGAATATGCGTACCAAACCCATTAGCTTAAGCGCATACTTAACACATCTTGAATAAATTCTTGCCAACTAACAGTAGATCAGAGCTATGGATTTTAAAGATTATTACGCCATTCTTGGCGTTAAGCCGGATGCAGATGAGAAAGAAATTAAAACAGTATATCGGCGTTTAGCGAGAAAATATCATCCTGATCTTAACAAACAAGCTGATGCGGAAGAACAATTTAAAGTGGTTGCTGAAGCCTATGAAATTTTGCATCAACGCGAAAAAAGGGCAGAATACGATGAATTATGTGAAGCTAGAAAAAATGAAGCTGCTTTTAGAGAAAATCAAAAATCGGGAAGTGGATTTTCTAGTTATACGCAATCTAATCAAGATTTTTCCAACTTTTTTGAATCTATCTTTGGTAAAACAAATAATCCATTTCAAGATAGTCGACAAAAGAAATCGTCATATCAAGACAATCTAACGGAAAATTTTTCTCAAAAAAGGAAGAGATGTAGAAGTTGAATTGCCAATTTTTTTGGAAGATACCTTGGCTGATACATTATTACCGATAGAATATGCTGTGCCGTATCATGATGCACAAGGACAAATGCAGCAGCTCAAAAAAAATCTAAAAATTAAAATCCCGGTTGGTGCAATTCAAGGAGAGCAAATTCGGCTTAAAGGGCAGGGTGCTCCAGGAATTGGTAACTCAGCAGCAGGTGATTTATATGTGCATCTTCGTTTAATCCCGCATCAATTATTTGATGTTGAGGGTCATAATCTGATTATTACTTTACCCCTAACGCCTTGGGAAGCAGCCCTAGGTGCAAAAATTACTTTACCCACACTAAATGGAAAAGTTCAGCTTACCGTTCAGCCTAATAGTCAAACCGGACAGCGTTTACGCGTAAAAGGGAAAGGTTTAATTGGCAAGAATGGTGTTGGTGATTTATTTGCAATATTGAAAATAGTATTGCCGCCAACTTCCAATGACACCCTAAAAAAACTCTGGACACAACTGGCGGAAAACGCTGCCTTTGATCCTCGTACTGAGTGGAGTAAATAATTATGATTCATTATCCCATGGTGGAATTAAGCTTTGAAGATCTTTGCCAATCTGCAAATATTAATGCTAATCAAATGTTAGAGTTAGTAGAATTTCATATTGTGGTACCAATAATTGGCAAATATCCGGAAGAGTGGTTGTTTAATGTTACTTGCGTGGGTGTCGTTAAAAAGGCCGTTCGTTTACATCAAGATTTAGCGTTGGATTGGGAAATAATTCCATTACTTCTTAAATTGATAGAAGAAAGAGAACAGCTGCATAGAGAAAATGTATTACTTAAACTACGTTTGCAGCGATATATTGAAAATGAAATTTCATTGTATTAAAAAAGTAAATGAGCAGATGGAAAATCATATAGAGCTGTTTTTATATCGCATTTTGAAAACTCATTTGTCATTAGTCGCTTCATATAATAAGTCTATATGATGGATGAAACCGTTGAATTCTCTTTATTGATAAAATTCATTATCAATTTTTAAAAATTTTATCTTTTAATTATTAACCCAAAACTGCTTCCATCAACTTTAAATCTTTCAATCCCGGATATAGCCCTTTTGCTAATTGCTGCGGATCCATTTGATAATGCTCTGCCAACGAAGAAACAATTAAACTCTCTAACGACAATGTCGGTTTTAAATCGCGTTTATTTAAAAGTTGTTCCGGATTAAGTCCGGGCCAATCGGCAATAACGCGGCCGCCTCGAATCATTCCGCCGCCAAATAACATTGCGCTAGAAGCGGTACCGTGATCTGTGCCGCCGGTATTATTTATTGCAACGGTTCGACCAAATTCCGTTGCGACAATCACAAGTGTATTATTCCAAATATTTCCTAATCCATTTTTAATTGAAAAAATTAATTGATCTAAGTTTTTTAATTGTACATTGAGACGTTGAGTCTGCGCGCTGTGCGTATCCCAACCGCCAGTTTCGATCATCATAATGCGAGTACCGTCATCCGGTGTCATAAGTCGACACGCGAGCTCTCCCATTACTTTTCCACTTTCACCTTGCACATCGTCAATTAATTCGCGCTTTTTTAAAGCACCGTTCCAACTCGCATTCAATAGCTTGTCTTGTTGATACATTTGAGAAACACGTTTTAATAAATCTTCAGAAGCAACTGGAATTTGAGCAGGTGCGTAATTGGATATGGGAGCAGCTCCACGCATTGCCATAGGAATAACTTGCGCAATAGCTAAGGATTTATTCTGATTAGGTGAAAGTTGAGATGTAAGACGATTTAACCAACCGGTTTTTTCAGCGTACGCAAAAGTACCACCGCTTTCTAAAATGTTTTGTCCATCAAAGTGCGATTGATTTCGATAATTTGAGGCGATAGCGTGTGCAAATAATGCGTGGCTGGATTGATATAGTTTTCCAATTTCAGCCATTGCAGGATGTAAATGAAAAAGTTTATCTAGTTGCATTCCAGATGCAGCATTTTCTAACAAAGGACCGCGCAATTGTGTGAGTGCAGGATCAGCAAGCGGTGCAATCATGGATAATCCATCTGCCGCACCACGTTGAATAATAAAAATAAAACGTTTATTGGTTGCAGCGGTTTGTGCGAAAGAAATTCGAAACGGCATAGCAAACGCAAGCGTTCCTAAACATCCAGCACCTAAAAATAAACGTCGATTAAGCATAATTTTACCTTCGTAAAAATTCTGGAGATACCAACATCAACGCTAGCGCTTGTCCTAAACTATCAGCTTGAGCAAGAGTTTGGATCGTATTGTTGGATAATTGATTTCCCAATAATTGCGATGCTAAAACTTTCGGATCAATGGTTTGCCCGCTACGTGATGCTAATAATTCTGCAACTTCAACACGATGCATTAATACGTCGGGAGTAGTCCAATTGGCAGAAGCATCATCATAACCAGCCGGCGAATTTACTTTCCAAATTGGTTGACCTAACTGAGCACAAAGAGAATTAATGGATTGGCTTTGAACACCTTTTGTATTTAGTGCTCGCATTGAAGAAATTAACCATTCCCAAGGTGTTTTAAATTTCGCGGCTTGAGTCTGCCAACTTTCAGGAGCATTAATTAAAACTTTATATACTTCCGTTAAATTTCCAGAAGAACTTAAAAACGTCTGACTAAGTTTTTCAATAAGTGCTGGTGAGGGATTATCTGAAATAAAATGACGAACTAATTTTGTAGAGATATGCTTTGCAGTTGCAGGATGAATAGCAATATCTTTTAAAACTGCTTGTGCTTGATCTATTCCAGTTTGAGAATATTTTTTTCCAACAATATATCGTATTCCTGGTTCATGCATGAGCGGTGAAAAAATAAAAGTGCCTGGTTGTCCTTCACGACCAGAATTTTGTGCGGCTTTACTATTTTGGTTGTCAGTAATTGTCCAGCCAGTGAGCACTTTTGCGAATTCTAAAATATCTTCTTGGGTGTATGTGCGCTCACCTAACGTATGATGCTGCAAAATTTCGCGTGCTAAATTTTCACTCGTCACTAATTTATTTTTAAGATTTTTTTCTAATGTAGTTTTTTCTCCAAGTGGTGAATGTTCGCCCACTGAATTCACTTGATCGGAATAAATCAACATAGCGGGATGTTGCTCAACTGCAAGCAACATATCAGAAAAATTTCCTAACACATGTGGACGAATTGCTTCAAACTCAAACGCACCCGCATAAGGTCGAACATTTGGAGAATTTGCAGAAACCGCAAAATGATTCGCCCAAAAATGTACTAAACGTTCAATAAAAGGTGTTGCGCTTGTTATTGCAAGTTGTGCACGCGCTGTAAGAGCATCTTCATAATACTGATCAGCAACTGCATTAATTTGTAGGTCAAGATCAATCGGACTTTTTTTCGGAGTAGTATTTTTACTAGAGTTTGTTGTTTGAATTTTAGAAGTTAGATTGGGTATGTTGTCAAAAAATGTTCCCTCATTGGATTTTGCAACGCCAACAGCAAGTTCTTGACGAGAAGGTAATGCAGATAACATTTGAGGAAAAGGGCGATATGCTGACAGTTGATTTCTTAACCAAAATTTTGCATCACCACTAGCAAGATTATCGGGTCGTGCTCCTAAGCCAAATCGATTTTGTGCAATCAATATATCTGACATGAATCCATTCCAATAAATTTAATTGATGAAAAAGATTAAATAATTAAAATTGTTTCGTTAACCAATGCGTAATTTTGGTAACAGCGGTTCTGGGAACCAGTCCCACTGTACTTGCTAACACTTGATTAAAATTTCCGTGAACTGCTACGCGTTTACCTTTCATCATCGATTTATAACTAAATTCTGCAACATCTTTCGCATGAGGAAGATACCGATTATTCATAAATGCATTATGTCGGCTAACGCCTGCAGTTGATTGAAATTCAGTGATGGTAGGGCCAGGACAAGATGCGGTTACTGTAATTCCTGTACCTGCTAATTCTTGCGCAAGTGCTTCTGAAAACGATAAAACATACGCCTTAGTTGCGAAATATACGGCCATATTAGGACCAGGTTGGAAGGATGCAGTGGATGCTAGATTTAGAATTTTTCCTGATTTTTTTTCGATCATCATTGGAATAAATAAATGCGTTAATTCAGTTAATACTCGTACGTTAAGATCAATCATTTTTGCTTGCTTATCCCAAGCAATTCGAGGAAATTCTCCAATTGAACCAAAGCCTGCATTGTTTACTAGAAAATCAATATGAATATTTGCATCTAATAATGCATCACGTATTCGAATAGGAGCGTCGTGTTCGGTTAAGTCTAATGACATCACTGTTGCAGAAACTTTAAAGTGCGATTCAATTTCTTTTTTTAAGGTTTGCAATCTTCCATTGCGTCGAGCAATTACAATAACGTTATGACCTTCACGTGCAAAATAGCGCGCTAATTCTAAGCCAATTCCACTTGAAGCGCCGGTAATTAAAGCAGTTTTATTCATGGCCATCATCCTTAATATACGAGCTTCAAGACTAACACTTTATGATTACATTTTTCGTCATTTCATTTCTGTATGACATTCATATTTCTTAAAATACTATTTTATTATCCATACACATTTTTAGGGTTTAAATTTAACATTCGGAGTACGAATCGATTTATTATAGGCGCAAGCCTTTTGCGCTGAAATAATAAGGGCTGCAATTAAAGAACCTTCTAATATATGCAAAATTCTTGGATTGCCTTGTCTACAATGTGGTTGGGCATTTGCAGAATGCATATTCGAGCTTGGACAAATAAGTGGTTGCGGAATAGTTTTTTCAAAAGGAATGATATTCTTTTGAATAAAGTCTGTAGCAACGGGAGTACTCGTGTTTACTGAATGGATTGAACGAAAACTGCAGCCGCTTAAAGCTAAGGCAAAAGGAAGATAAGATGAAAGTCTCATAAAATGGTACCGTTAAAAATCCATAAATCTTAGACATGATAACAATGGTAAAAATCATGTCTAAGAAATAGTTGTCTTTAAACTAATGTGTAAATTTTAAACAATCTTCAAAACGGAATATCATCATCTAAATCGTCGTTACTTACCATAGAAGGCGTTGATTGGTGCGCTGGTGCACGGCGATTATTTGATGGCGCGGAGCGGGATGCAGGTCCATGAGATTGTGAGGACGAATAATCAGATCCGCCACTCATACCATAATCGGAAGGCTCACCATGTGGTGCTTCTGAATCTGAATTTCCACCGCCCGCATTACGGCTATCTAACATTTGTAATTCGTTACCAACAATTTCGGTTGTATAACGATCGGCACCGTCTTTATCTTGCCACTTACGAGTTTGCAATTTGCCTTCAATATAAACTTTAGAACCTTTGCGTAAATATTCTGCACCGATTTCTGCTAGACGATTAAACAATACAACACGATGCCATTCAGTTTTTTCTTGATTCTCGCCGCTTACTTTATCTTTCCAAGTTTCAGACGTTGCAACCGTTAAGGTCGTAATTGCTACGCTATTTGGGGTGTAACGAGTTTCAGGATCTTTACCAAGATTTCCAACTAAGATTACTTTATTAATACCACGCGCCATATCTACGTCCTCATCACAGTGAATTTTACCTAAGAATGCCGTAGAGCATCATACTCTGTCTATTCAGAATCGGATGTATATTAAGAAAGTTATTGAATCATTTTCTATAGGATGAAATAGAATCGAAGACTACATCACAATTTCTAAAAAATGCGTATCGATTCTAAGCGAGAAAAAAGGTGTAATTATGGTTAGCGTCGAAAATGTACTGTTTCTTTGATGGCAGAAACTTTGATTGGATCTCTATTTTTGTAGGCTTCGTTCCAAACAAAATCTACTGTACGCGCTTGTGAAGTAGTAGCGGATGGATAAGGAATGATTCCTTTCAATTCAGCACCGGAGCGCAACAAAATATAGGCAATAACTTTAATATCTGTGTTGCGTACTAAGGTTCCAAACATCAGAACATTAGCCGGTTTATTTCCAGTTTCTTTTTTTTCTGCATCAATATCTGTTGGAGCTTTATCATCAGTTTCTTTTGAATCATCTGGTTTTTCTGTGTCAGCTGGTTCTTTAGATTCTGCAACTGGCTCTTCTTCAATAGGTTTTGGTGAAGGAGTAGGTAAAGGCTGGCCAGGCACTAGTTCAGCCTGATATTGACTACCGCGCACCACATAACCCGCTTGCTCTAATGCAATAGCTACTCGTAATTGATCAATTTCCAAGGGCAGTTTTTGAATGGTAATTGGATATTTCGAAGGAGGTAACTCAGGAAGCAACGATTGCAATTCATGATCTGCAGCAAAACTTTCTTGGATTCTTGAGTGTTTAATGCCCCATCCAAAATCCATGAGCTTTTGAAAGTATGCATGTTCACCTGTGAAGGGATAATCTGGATTTTGTTGGCTATCGAGTAATAGATTTTCCAATCGTGCTGAATGACTGCTTTGAGCCAGCTGCATTTCCTGTACTTTCTCATTAGAGACTTTTACTTCGTCATGCAACATCTTACCAAAAAACATCAGTGCGATAGTTATGCCTAAGCCAACGACACTGTTGCCCACTAACACTGCAATGCCGGATTTTTCTTTTAGCGAAATGAAAAAACCTGGGAAAATAAGCAGGAATAATACAGCTGATAATGCGTAGAGCAAATAAGTGAGCATAAAGTTGTTAAATTAAATGAGTGGCTAACCAAAGTTAGGTAGGAATCAAACTTATGAATACAAGGTAGATGGAAACTCTAAGGGAAGCAAAATCTGCATTTAAAAATAAAAGTGGTTTTGACTGTTTGATCACTTTGATTTAGAGAGTATCACCTATAACTAAATATGAATTGAACCTGCTTTGTTAACCTTCATTTTTTTAGAGTTATATTGATTTATGAAATTACGAAAATCTTTGACACTATTTACCACGCTCGCTACGACATTTGTTTTATCCGCCTGTACCACGCTAAGCTTTTATGCAGCAAATACTAAAAATGATTTATCGGAAGTGGACGTACAGAAAAATATTAAGTATGGCAAGGGTGCGCGCCAACGATACGATGTATATGTGCCAAAAGTAGAGCCTCTAAAAGGATCAGTAATCTTTTTTTATGGTGGCGGTTGGCGTCAGGGTGAAAAGAATCAATATACTTTTGTAGCTGATCGATTGACGAGTATGGGTTATGAAGTCTTTATTCCCGACTACACGTTGTATCCTGAACAAGAATTTCCGCATTTTATTGAAGATAGTGCTGCTGCAGTGGCGCATATCACTCGAAAAAATCCCGACAAAAAATTTGTTTTGATGGGACATTCAGCAGGCGCGTACAACGCTGCTATGTTGTTGGCCGATAAAAAATATTTGCAACAACAAGATGCTACTTCAGAAAATATTCAGGCATTTATTGGATTGGCTGGTCCTTACGATTTCATTCCTACTTCTAAAAAGTATCAGCTCATTTTTCAATCGATTAAAAGTCCTAAAGAAATGCATGTGTCAACATTCATCGATGGAACAGAGCCAACTTTTTTCCTTTATCACGGTGCTGAAGATGGAACAGTGAGTCCGTTTTACTCGCATCGATTAGCCAAGACCATTCAAAAACGGGGCGGACAGGTTTATATGGAAGAGCTGTCAGATATAAATCATATTAATATTATGTCGAGTTTTTCAGAACGATTTAGGACCGATTTACCTGAGAAGATGTTTGGAAAAATTACATCATTCATGAACGCACCTAAGTAGAAAACACTATCAGTGAAAAAATTTTGAATGTAGTGGGAAAGAGGATTTAAACCTATAACAGTTCATATGCAAAATGGAAGTCTATCAATCAACTTCCATTTTGCTAAATTATATACACTTTCTAAAACTACTTGCCTGCTTTCTTTTCTTGCTTCTTCAGCTTTTTTTCTTTTGCAGTAAGAAGGGGTTTCTTCTTTGTTTCTTTCTTAGTTTCTTGACCTTTAGACATGGTTGATCTCCTATGATCGATTCAATAACTCAGTATTTTATAATGGATAAGATTATTCAGAAAGGCAACCCATTATCTAGCTTTCGTTTGTCGATATTTCATAGGTCCTTTTAGAAATGCTGGCAATTACTGTAAGTCGATTCTAAGATGACTCTCCAAAAAGTTGTTTCAAGAAAATTGCAAATTATACCGATCGAGTGTCTTGACCACTGATCTTTCAATATAATAAACAGCTTACAAATTACTTTTTATAAATAGTGTTGTGATGTAGGAAAATTATGCAAGCTGTAGCACCTGACAAAAAGCACATATTTTTAGACAAAAATTGTGCGACAGACGCTAATACTTTAAGCGTATTAAATAATATAGGAGTTGATTTAAGTACGAGCTCAACTCCGGTTCGACTTGCGCACAGTTTAGGGTTTGACTGGAAAGAGTTTAATAAATCCACTATATCGCGTCTCCAAGAAGGAAAATTTGGTGTTATTAAAGTTGTACATAATTTTAATAAAACTAAATCCTTTGCTGTGAAATTTCCAAAAGAACGTGGTA
This sequence comes from Pseudomonadota bacterium, assembly GCA_040386355.1. GTDB lineage: Bacteria > Pseudomonadota > Gammaproteobacteria > Pseudomonadales > UBA6940 > JAZKFP01. The sequence goes on from JAZKFP010000117.1 coordinate 9,493, forward strand.
AAAAATTTTTTAATAAAGAAAATGAAATATTATTAAAACTCTTGCAAAATAATGGTGCAACTTCCTATGTGATTGAGGTTGGAGAAATATTATCGAGCAAAAATCATTTTGTTCTTTTCGCATTCGATACATGTGTACCAGTATTTGGAATAATAAAATATGAATACGATCTACATGATTATCTTAATAAAGAATTCTTTGATAAAGACTATAATGAGTGTACATCTCAAAATAATATTCAATTTGCTTTAAAGTTCGTTGGTCAACTTTTAGAAGCAGTTGATTTTATACATTCAAATAATGTGACACATAGAGATTTAAAACCTGAGAATATCTTATACGATAAACGTGATGGTCGATGGAAATTATGCGATTTTGGTTTGGCTGCAAATGGTGTCGATCAACTAGAGGGTCGATTAGGAACTGCGGAGTTTATTGCACCTGAAGTTTTTAAAGATGCTACCTATAACTTTAAAGTAGATATGTGGAGTGTTGGCTGTATTATTTATAAAGTTTTAACAGGTCAACCTTTGCCAGATGTCAATAAAAATACAGATCAAACCACACATATAGAAAAAACCATTTTTTATAGAAAAAGTGATGTACCTATCGATTTGTCTGGACTTCCTAGTATTACTCCACAATATCTAAAAGCTCTTCTAAAAATCATGTTAAATAAAAACCCTAAATTGCGTTGCACGGCTGCAGAGGGGCTCGAATGTATAAAGTCTCGTGTAGTTTTTGAAAATATGAGACTGAAACAAATGCAGGAAAGCTTCAGAATACAAAGTATTGTGGCTTTATTGCGAAACTTATTCCAACTCATGTTTAAGCGTTGGCTGTAAATAAAATATCAGAGATAAATTACTGAGAAAAGTTACGAGTCAGAAGGTGTTTTTATGGGGACGTACTATTCCTAATAAAAAAATATTTATAAATATTAACTAATAAATAATAATTAATTATGCATTTGTTGCGTAAGGGAAAGCTATGACTATTGCTACAAGAGCTCACGCCACAACTATATCCAGACCACAGCCACCATTTACCCCCACTATCTCTCATCGAAAACAATTAAATTTGAATCCTGAAACATTTCAAAAAATAGCTGGATTACAAATTCAAAATGATAGTAATAGCGCTTCTACTCCCACCCGACTTGCGAATAGCTTAGGTTGGGACTTGCGAAATTTTAACGAATATAGAATCTCTTCATTGTCAGGAGGTTCGTTTGGCACAATTAAAATGATTACGAATATTGAGGGTCAATCATTAGTAGTAAAATATTCAAAGAATAAAAATAATAGTGATAACAATAAAAAAATAAATGATGACTATCTAATACATGAAAATAAAATTATGCTAAATCTTTTGAAAAATAAAGATGCATTGAATCACATGATTCAAGTTGGAGAATTGCAAGAGAGTTATAAAACATTTTCCAATGCTTACCAGTTTTATCCTCAACTGGTTTTTGCAATGCCAAGATACGCACATGATCTATTTTCCAGTATAGCGAGAGGTGTTTTTTTCAAAAATCATCATTTTGGTAATTTTCAACAAACAATAATTACTATCTATAAGCTTTTAAAAGCAGTTGCTTTTTTACATGAAAAAAATGTGACGCATCGCGATTTAAAGCCGGAAAATATTTTATACGATAGTAGGGACGGAGGCTGGAAAATTTGCGACTTTGGCTTGGCTGCTTCCAGTTTAAATGGTTTGCAAGGAAAAAAAGGTACCTTGCAAACTATGGCACCAGAGATTTTTATCCAAGATGAATATAATGCAAAAGTTGATATGTGGAGTTTGGGTTGTATTTTTTACGAAGTACTTTCAGGATTGAATGTACCAGACCTTCGTTTTCAAGCGAATGGGTCATTAGATCAAGAGAAAACAATTGAGTGTCGAACTACTAATAACCCAATGGATCTACGCGCATTACCTTTAACCACACCCTATTTTTTACGTCAACTTGTTGTAAATTTACTCCTTAAGCAACCTAAAAGCCGCATGACAGCGATCAAAGCTTGTCAATATATGATCACTACTTCGTTGGTGAAGAAACTTCCTTCGATAAACCTAATACAAAATAATCCTAAGCTAATTACAACGTGCTGAACAATAGACTATACCAAACGCACATGAGAATTCCCGGGTGATATGTTTTATGAATGGTGTGTTGTGGGAAAGTACATGCGGGCAAAAGATGTTTCGCCCGTGTTGAGCGCTGCCTATTACGGATTGAATATTTGAAAGGTGTTTTAGGAAATCCGATCTGCATTGAGCACGAATGACTAGTAATTTGATAATTAATTTTTGTTGATGAACAAACAATGATAATCACAGTCCATACTGGTTCCTATTAAAAATTTAAAGCAAATACTTTATTTTATATTCGAAAATTAATGAAATATTTAAAATGTCGGAGCACTTAATGTCCGCTAAAGATTCGCAACGCGCACGTCAGCGCAGTTGGCGTTTAGCAACTATGTCCGCTTCTGTGGCCAGTCAAGTGATGAAACACAAGGCTGCAAAATGGCTAGGTCGATCGAACCAGGATTCAAATGAAGTCTATCGAAAAATTGGTAGCGAACTTGCTCAAACTCTGGGTCAAATGAAAGGCTTGGCGTTAAAAGCAGGTCAAGTTTTAGCACAAATAAAAGATTTATTACCGCCCGAAATTGTTGAAGCATTAAGTGCATTGCGTCATGAAGCAGAGCCAGTAGATTTTTCGTTATTAGAGCCTTTGTTATTAAAAGCAGTAGGTCGTCCGCTCAAAGAAGTGTTTGCAGAAATTAATACCACTGCAATTGGCGCAGCCTCTTTAGGCCAGGTACATTACGCGCGTTTACACAGCGGAGAAGAAGTTGCAATTAAAATTCAATATCCAGAAGTTGCACAGTATTGCCGCGCGGATTTATTACAACTTAAGCGACTTGCAAAAATAATAGGTTTAACCGGAATAAATCCAAAAGCAATTAAAACGTTAATCAATGAAGTCGAATGGTTAATTGTTCAAGAATTAGATTATCGTCAAGAAGCTGAAACCCTAGCCGCATTTCATCAAAAATCATTGCCAGACTGGTTAATAATTCCAAAACCATTTCTAACATTATCGAATGCGCAAGTATTAGTTATGACGTTTGAACAAGGCATTCCATTAGATGACTTTTTTCAATCGGAAAAAACAAATTCGACTGCATCAAAAAAAATACTTTCAACACGCGAACAAAGAAGCCACATTGCAAATGCTGTTTCTCGATTTGTTTTAGCTCAAGTATTCGATTTTTATCATATTCATATTGATCCACACGCTGGGAATTTTGCATGGCGAAATGACGGAAATGGAAAATTAGTGGTGTATGATTTTGGCGCCACCCGAAAATTAAAACCGGAATGGGTGATGAAATTACGGCAGCTGTTACAGCATATTCAACAACAACAACCTACTGCGATTGATCATATTTTATTAGAACTTGGTTCGCGTAATCCTGAACATAATTTTCCGGTTGATTTGTACAAAGATTGGTTGGAATTATTTTACCCAGTTATTTGGTCGCAAACTCCCGTAAAGCTGTCGGATTTAGATTTACACCATAAAGTAATCCAATTGGTACGCGCGCATTTTGTGGAATATATGCGCAGCTTCCAGCCAGTTGGAGATATGTTATGGGTGGATCGAGCAGTCGTTGGCCATTATTGGAATTTAATGCATTTAGAAAGTGAAGTTAACTTCAATTCCATCTTGGAACCCTACGTATGACCTGGTACACTGCGCGCTCTGCGCCAATGGCGGA
>JAZKFP010000118.1:0-9098 GCA_040386355.1 Pseudomonadota bacterium
TTAATCTGCTTATGTTTAATTTCGATTATGCCCAATCAATATTGGCGTGAAATTGTTTTTGGTTACCTTGCGATGCAATTAATGCTTTCTTATTTTATTGCAGGTTGGGTAAAATTAATTAATCTTGAATGGCGCAATGGTAGGGCGTTACGTGATGTCTTCGAGTTTTCTGCGTATCCCGTGAGTGAATCATTGCGATTATTAGCAAATCAACCAAAGCTATTATGGTGTATGTCGTGGATAGTAATTTTATTTGAAGTTTTATTTCCATTAGCATTATTTTCAAAAACAACTCTTCATACTTTTTTATTTATTGGTGCAATTTTTCATTTAGTAAATGCTTTTTTATTTGGATTTAATCGATTTTTTTGGGTATGGATTGCAGCCTACCCTTCATTATTATGGTTTCAGCAACGAATCTTTCAATAATCGTTCATAACGCTATAATTTATCATCACGTATTTTTGAGGATTTAATAATTTAAATTCTGCTAAAAAAAACTTTTTCTGCGGTATGAATTAATATATTTTGACGTTCACTTGGAGTTAGAAAATCAAGTTTATCTCGTATTAAAGTGATAGACGCTTTATAACTATGGCCTGAACCAATTTGATAAGGGGCATCGCTTCCCCACATTAATCGTTCAGCACCAAATGAATCGCGTAATTGTTGAATCATTTGCGCAAGATCCGTATACGGGATTTGCTTTTTACCAAGTCCATGAAACGCGGAAATTTTTACATACAGATTTGGATATGCTGCCAATCGGCAAAGACTGTCAATATCTTGCTTGCGAATAATCCCATTACTTCCAATACGTGCACAATGATCGATTACTACAGATGTATGCAAATTTTTTTTAGACATTTTTTCAACGTAAGATAACGCTTGAATATTTATGAGCGGACATATAGCAAGATTTTTTTCCCCTGCAAAGCGCCATAATGAATTCATGCCTGAACTATTTATCCATGTATCCAAATTTTGTAATCCCGGACTAATTCGAAATCCGCGGATACCAGCAGTTGCAAGAGACTGCATAGTTTGAGCAAGTCTTAATGCATTTTCATTCACAACCGCAACGCCTGAAAAAACTCCTGGAAAACGTGCAATTGTATCGAGCATGTAATTATTATTAAATTGATAATAACTCATCTGAATCAATACAGTACGACCTACGCCATTAAGCTTAAAATGTGAAAATAATTCCTCAGCAGTAAAATATTTTGGCTGCATTTCTTCAGGTTTAAAACGCTCATGGATTGGATAACGATGCAAATCTGCAGTCCATACATGAACATGTGAATCGATAAAATGTTTTTGAAAACTATTATTGGCCGATAATACATTGCTGGTTGGATTTAGCACTATTCCGGTAGCTAGCCAACCCAAAGACTCTAAATATTTACGTCGTGATAATGATTTAGGAGTTAACACAATAAAATTTACTCTGAAATTTTAGGCAAATATTTTGAATAAAATCTAACAGATTCTCAAAGTCTGATATTAAGGTACAGTAGCGTATTAAAGCGTAGCCAACAACAATCAACAATTTAAAACTTTGCATAAGTTCATTGCATATGAATCTTTTTTCTAAAATTCTTTTTAGTTAGGCTTTAAGTATGTTCAGCATAAATGCTTTCGGATCGTATGGTACTGGATGGACATCTTGAGAAGTGGCTCATCAAGAAAAGTCGTTAGCCAAATTAAGGTGAAGCCTAATGCTTTAAGACCTCTCAATATTATTGATCTGACCTATACGGGAGAAATTACTTTTGTACAAAAATATACCCGTAGCGAATGAAAATTAGGTAAAACGAAGTGGTGAAGCCTGAAGATTTTTTATTGATCACAAGGCGCATTGACGCTGCGTAGCTAAAGCTTACGCAAGGAAATGCAACGCATGTGAGCGATTAAAAAGATCAGGATAAACACCTAATTCTCATACGCTATGGGTATATATCTATGAAAGTGGCATTAGTTGTAAAAATTATTTTGTCATTTCACGACTCTATAAAAACGAATACGCGTTAAATGAACCGCGCTGGCAGACGATTGCTTTATCCGGTGACAATTTCCTTAAAAATATCATCACTTTTTCCAAGCCTGTAAATCCGGTACTTGCTATTGTGAGTTTAGGCAGAGCCGATATTCCTATACGATATGAATTTGACCAACCATTTAAAATCGCAAGTCAAGGTCCAGGACATTTTGGCGGTACTAATACAAGTTTAACGCAGGAAGGCAATACGCTTATTTGCCTTTGGTTTGCGCACAGTACGGACGACAGACTTTCGGTTGAAAGCCATAGGTTTTTGCAAACTGCCAGAAGGACGGATGGTACTGATGATGGTCTACTCCATACGCATCCCGTTTTAAAATCACCGTTTTCATATTGTCGTAAAGCACGTGTTTGGGAATGCCTTGAAAGTATTCAAATGTGTTCTCATGGCACGGTTGCAACTGATCCAGTTGTTCGGACTCCGTAAATTCCACATACACATAGCGACTGAATCCAAGCACCGCCACAAACGCCGATAACCGATGCGATCCTCGACGAAACACCGCCCAATCCACTTGCATTTGTTCACCGGGCTGCGTTTCAAAACGCACCACCGGTTCAACGGGTACTGTAGGTTTTAACGCATACATGTAGTGACGCAACAACGAGATCTTCCCTGTATACCCTTGCGCTTGAATTTCCTGAAACATCACGGTGGCGGATATCCAATACGGCGCTGCTGTTAGTAAACGCTGCTGCACGATGGATTTAAAAGGATCGAGTTTGGAGGATCTTTTACGACAGTGTCTAGGGTAAGTGGATACTTGCGCATTCGCCGCCAAATAGCGTCGTACGGTATTGCGTGAAATATTTAATACCCGTGCAATGCGACGAATACTAAAGCCTTGTTTTTTATAAATGTGAATTTCCATCATTGCTCCCATGCTTAGCATCGCCATCCCTCCTGAAATGAGAAATAGCAGTTTAGTGCATGGGCCAGTTTTTAATTGGTGCTAACAATTAAATGGTAATTAAATAAATCCCCAATAACTGTACAACTTTATTGAACCACTACAGTCTTGACGCCATAGGCAAGAGTTTTTCAATCAGACATTTTATTAAAATTAAAATTAAGTTTAAGTGTTTTACGAAATAAATAATTGAATCAATCCAACGAATTTAATTTTTAAAAATATTCAAAAATATATATTTATTTAATTAAAATTCGGCGGGCAGTACAAACATTGAAGAACATCAAAGTGTAAAAATTACTATCTTAAATTATTGAGCAGGGCGCCATTGAATTCGTCCTTAGAATTATTTTCTCTTCATATTTAGACGTTTGATCTAATAAACTACGGAAGCTTATCAAAATCAACTGGGTTGTATTTATTTTGGAAGATATCCTCAATTAAAAAAATCTTCATTTGAACTTTTGGATGGAAGAGATTATTTAACCAGCTAAAATCAATTTCATTGCATATCCATAAAATAATTTATTTAGCCACTCAAAATTAATTATTTTGCTATCACGGAGACACTTGTGAAGAATTCTAGCGGTTTAATTTTTATACCCTTCCTTGTTCTGGGATCTCACGCAGTATTTGCAGGTGGATATGCGACAGATGTTCCCAGCGCAGCCGCAATGGGAAATAGTTACTCAGGCCAAGCATCGGGTATGCATAATATATCGGATATGTTTGTAAACCCCGCTATTTTAATGTCTTATTCTAGAAATCAAATTAACATCGATGGCAATTATATTGCGCCAGATTTAGTGATTGGACCTAACGCTACAGCAAGGACTTCAGCTGGATTGGGAAACCAAAATATCGATTTAGAAGGCGATGGCAGCGAAGGAACACACGGAGATAAAAATGCTTTCGTACCTATGTTATACGGCATGTTGGATATCAACCCCAATCTGCGTGTAGGAATGGGAATCAATGTGCCTTTTGGTTTATCGACTTCTTACCCAGAGCAATGGATTGGGCGCTACAAAGCACTTGATAGTGAAATACAAGCTATCAATCTCAGTCCAACAATAGCCTATAAGTTTAATCAAGACATCGCATTTGCAGCGAGTCTACAAGTTCAGTATTTAGAATCAAACTTATCTACAGCAATTGATTTTGGGTCACTTTTAATAGGCTCTCCAAATTACGCTTTCGATGGTAAAAGTGAAATTACAGCAGACGATTGGGGTTATGGTTTTAAATTAGGTGTGTTATTTACTCCAAATCAATTTACTAAATTTGGTATAGGTTACCGATCTAAAATTGATCATACACTTTCAGGTGAGAATGATTTTACAGTGCCTGCTAGCGCAGCTGTGATAACGTCTACCGGACAATTCGTTGATACTGACATTACAGCTGATTTAATTACTCCCGAAACCCTCAATTTTGGAATTTCCCACCAGTTAACAACCAATCTTAATATATTAATGGATGCTGCTTGGACACACTGGAGCAGAATGGATACTTTAACGATTGAACATGAAAATCCATTACAAGCGGATGCTGTAACCAATTTCAAATGGAATAACAGCTGGTTTTGGGGAGTAGGGGCTAACTATAAATACAACGATACTTGGTTACTACGAACGGGTTTTGCTTATGAACAAAGCCCTGTCAATTCAACTTATTTAAGCCCTCGTGTGCCATTGAACGACAAATATTTTGCCTCCTTGGGATTTAATTATTTGCTTTCATCTTGTGCACAAATTGATGTGAGCTATATTCATGAATTTTTTAAAGATGCTCACAGCGATTTAAATTTTGATGATCCCAATAACACTTTCAGCGGCTCCTTAAATGCCGATTATGAGGTTGGGTTGGACGCTATCGCTGCATCACTCAGCTATCAGTTCTGAACTCGCCGATACATTTTCAATAGCGCTTTTATACAGGGATTTTTGTCGGAATGAACGCCAATTTAATATTTTGAGTTCATCCCGAATGGTTGCGCATGCCGAAAGGATTACATCCAACTGATATTGAGTAAGACCGCTATTTATGGAAAAACGCACTAGCGACCGATTTTTAGGGGTTGCAGGCGAGCAAAACACCGATCCAAAGATGTCTTTATTTTCTAACGCATCCCGTAATTGTTCGGTATTGGACTCTGCTCCAGATGCAAGAGACACAATTTGCGATTGGCTTTCAATATTAAAGCCCAATTCATTTAATCCTTGCCTTAAATACCGTGCATTCTTGTGCAAAGTTTGACGACGATCGTCCGCATCTCGAATAATTTCCAAGGTGGCAGAAAGAGCAGCTATTTCATGATCAAATAATGTTGAGCTAAAAATAGACGGGCGCGAAACATAAGGAAAACAATGTGCAACTTGCTCATTACAAAAAATGATTCCGGCTCTTCCAGCAAACGCTTTAGCAAGGCTTGCGGTTATAAAATGGACTTTATCCGTTAAATTTAATTCGGCAACCAATCCTGCGCCACTGGGACCATGAGTTCCTAAAGAATGAGATTCATCGACAACAATAACGCAATCGTATTGATGCGCCAGATGGACAATATCGATCAGGGGCGCCACCGATCCTGTCGTGCTGTATACAGAATCGACAACAATGATGCCTGCGCCATGTTTTTTAATAAGTTTTTCAAGATTATCGGCAGAGTTATGCTTAAAAGGATACGCTTTTGCCTTTGCAGTAAATACGCCTTCCCACAACGACATATGCGCGAAAAAATCAATGTATACAGGGATGGTCTCATCCGCAATAACTTGTAATAAACCTGTATTCGCCATCCAGCCCGATTGGGTCAAAATTGCTTTTTCAAAACCTATATATTCAGCCATTTTTTTTTCAAATCTGTCTTTCAAACTACCTTCATGCAGAAATACAGCAGACATGATCAAATCATTATGCGAACTGAGTAAAGCATTCACCTGCGCATTAACAATTTTTGGATGTTTCGCAAGGCAAAGATAATCATTACTTTGTAATATCAATGATTGTGAGGAAGGTTTTTTTCCAAGAACAAGGTGCTTCTCATTTTTTCGATGTGAAAAAAGCTTTTCGTGTTGCAAATAAAATTTTTCGGAAATAACACGTGGCAAAGAATCTGATTCGAAAGGCACAATATTTTGTGGATCAAATGATATTGAAGAAGTATCCATCCTAAAGCCTCTGTCTTTGAACCACAACGGGCTACACTTTAATCAACCCAAAATCTCTATTCAAGAATTAATTGTAAATTTATGAATTTATATATTTGCAATTAAACAAATACTGACCTTTCAATAAGCTTGATAATGATTAAAAAAAATCAAAAATATATAGATTAATCAATGAGATCGAATGAAATATCTAAGAAAAGACATTCGATCAAACAAGTTGTGAATGAAAGCATTTATTTACAATAAAGAACTTTTTTATGTACAAATTTTTCAAGCAAAAGATCATTAATGCTATGACCAATGCAGAACCCAATTTCACATTCGTTGGATTGCTGGGTTTCATTGGCTTCCCACTGTATTTTTTCATTTGGAAATATATTTTCCCACAACCTTATGAGAATTTAACATTAAGATGCTTCTGTGCTTTTCTATTTTTGCCATGGGTATTACATGATTTTCTAATCAAAAAATTTCCGCAGGCATTTACTACCTACTTTCTGTTGTCCTGTTTTTTTGTAATGCCTTTCTTTTTCAGTTTTATGATGTTAAAAAACATGTGCTCACCTGTTTGGGTAATGTCAACATTGGCAGGTTTATTTTTGCTAATTATTCTTATACATGATTGGCTAATCATCTGTCTTATGTCTTTCTTCGGCTTTATATTTGCCAACCTATTCATAAAAATAACGGATGGACAGGTTCTTTATAATCATTTTAAAAGTGAATATATACCCGTTTATTTATTTGCCTTATCTGGTGGCATTATTTGCAGCTATCGAAAACAAATAGCCAACACTATAAAAATGTCTTTTATGCAAAGTCTTGCAGGCAGTATCGCGCATGAGATGCGAAATCCTCTGAGTTCGATCATTAACGCCATGAGTGTATTGCGAACATTTATACCTGAAAAGCCCTCAAAAAATTCATTAGATAATAGTTTTTTGCTAACGCGTTCTAATTTATTGCACATGCATAAAACATTGGAAGAAAGCACCTTGACTATTCAGCGTGGCAATAAAATTATTGATTCAATACTGACAAGTATGAAAGGTGAAAGGATTAATTTGTCTGAGCTAAGAAAAGTTTCTGCGCTTGAAATAATACAAACCACTTTATCCAGTTATGGATTTCAAGAAATTAATGATAGAAATTATATCTTTATTAAAAATGAGGAGAACTTTCATTTTTTTGGTGATAAAGATTTATTTGTCTATGTGTTATTTAATCTTTTAAAAAACTCTTTGCATTACAAATCCAAAAGTAATTTTCAAATAGACATAACGCTAGAATCAACTGATATAGAAAATACCATTCGGTTTAAAGACAATGGTGCAGGTATACCTAGGTCCCATATCAATAAAATATTTGATAGTTTTTACACATCCGGAAAATCAGGTGGTACGGGATTAGGTCTTCATTTTTGCAAACAGGTGATTGAATCGATTGAAGGAACTATTACCTGTACCTCTGTAGAAGATCAGTGGACAGAGTTTGTAATTACTTTGCCAAAATACGATTCACTCGTGGTGAAAGAGTTGCAAAAAGAAGTGCTGAAAAACAAAACGATCTTATTAGTAGACGACCTGACGGTGTGCCGCATGACCGCTAAAAAGTATCTTGCGCAATGGCAATGTCAAGTGGATGAAGCATTTGATGGACAACATGCCTTAGAAATGATGTCTAAGAAAAAATACGATTTGGTATTGATGGACATTGAAATGCCTATTTTAAATGGCGATGTAGCTGCTTATAAAATACGATCTGGTACAGACGTTAATAAAATAACGGCGTTTACTTATGAAAACGTTCCCATAATAGCATTAAGTACGCTTCCAGCTGAAACCCTGAAAAATATTGTTTTGCAATCTGGCATGAATGATTTTTTAGAAAAACCTATTGGAAAAGACAATTTAATAGAGCTTTTTGATACGTATTTCTTCAATGAAAATAATTTAAAAAATGAAAGTCATCAATACTTGATAAAAGATTGCAAAGTATTAGTCGTTGACGACAACGACACCAACCGTAACCTATTAAGTTTAAGTTTGAAACACGCTGGTGCAGTTGTTTTACAGGCTGCAAATGGTCAAGAAGCCATTCATCTGCTTGAAGCAAACGAACTTGATATTGTATTAATGGATTTGGAAATGCCTATACTCAATGGTTTTGATGCAGCGCGAATGATCAGAGAAGGAAAATGCTTTAAACGTTTCTCCAAATATCAAACTATTCCCTTAATAGCACTTACTGGCAACACCGATAGAGAAACCATTTTAAGCGTTCAACAAGTAGGTATGAATGATCACATTGGTAAACCAGCAGTTCCAGAGCATATAATTAGTAAAATTATTAAATGGCTATCTGATGCGCCTAAGAATATTGCATTTGAACCTACATTGAACCTACCGCAAGATCAAACTACCTGGCAAGACGTTGAGCGCGCTCCACTAGTAAACCAAGATGTAATTAATAATTTAAAAGAATTTGATGTGTTGACTGTACAAAACATTTTCAAAACTTTTATAGAGGATACGCAAGAAAAAATAGATAACTTAGTTGCTATTGAAAAAGCAATGAACCTGAGTGAGGCTTCACAGGTTTCTCATATTCTGAAAGGCTCTTGTGGAAATATGGGCGCGTATAAACTGTATTTAGCGGCCAAGCACGTAAATGATCATGCTCGGTATAATACCTGGCCAGATCAAAAAGAATGGGTAAACGAGTTGCAAACTATTTATGCAGAAACCAAGATTGCTTTTGAAGCTTACCTTTCCAATAAGCACTAACTGCATTAATAGACGATTTATCCTATCGCTAGATGCTACTGACCATTACGATAGACTTTTTAATCATTATTAATTTGACTGTAACTCATAGGCGGATTCACATAATAAGTGCAATAACCACGCGTTTTTCGTGGCCGACTATTTAATCGATGCATCACATATTTTA
>JAZKFP010000119.1:0-6197 GCA_040386355.1 Pseudomonadota bacterium
CACTACCCCCTCAAGATAGCGTGTCTACCAATTCCACCACTTCGGCAAAAAACATCAGTCAGTTATTCGACGTATTGTCGGACGATTCAAGTGTTGTATCTTTTGATGGAATCGATGTGTTACCCGCTGGCTCTACATCGATTCCATCTATTTCAGGATTTATCTCTTTAATGTCGTTTTCATTATTTAATTCTTGTTTTTGATTTACACCTTGAGATTTTTCTTTAAATTCAGGCAAGGCACTTGCACCAGAAGATTTTTTAGAGCTTTCTTCAAATGCAGGTAAATCACCCATATTTTTAGAGGCTTGCTCAGATTTTGTAGTCAGCTCACCTTTATCATTTAAAAACTCTAATCCATCGGAAGTGTTTTTTGCGAAATAAGCAAGACCTAAGCTTGTAGCAAAAAATATCATTGCAAAAATTGCTGTAGTTCGAGTTAAAAAATTCCCTGAACCACCACTACCAAAAAATGTTTGGGAAGCGCTACCGCCACCAAAAGACGCACCTGCGTCCGCACCTTTTCCTTGCTGCAGTAACACTAAAGATATAAGTCCAATCGATGCAATTATTTGCATAATGGTTAAAACAGTATTTACCATAAATTCATTTCCCAGCGTGCCGGTCAAGCGAGGCGCAAAAGATACCGAAAAAATCCGAAGGCCGCAATGATGCCCCGCCGATTAATCCGCCATCAACACCTCGATACGAAAAAATATCCGCTGCGTTTTCAGGCTTTACAGAGCCGCCATACAATACGGGAAATGGTTCTAATTGATTTTTTGTAAATCGAGCACCCTCTTGTTTAATAAATTCATGCATTTGCTCGATGTCTGCCTGAACAGGAATTTTTCCAGTTCCAATAGCCCACACAGGTTCATACGCGATAATTAAACTCTGCTTTGGAATATCCAATGTTTCCAAAATTTGTAATTGTTGTTGCACAACTTTATAAGCATTGCCCTTTTCACGATCCGCAGCCAATTCACCAACACATAAAATAGCAGTTAGTTTTGCGTCGAGAGCTCGCTGCACTTTTGTAGCAATTAATGTATCGGTTTCTTTTAATAATTCACGTCGTTCGGAATGCCCTACTATCACATAATCACAACCTATCGATTTTAATATATCTGCGGATACTTCACCGGTAAATGCACCTTCATTTGGAAATTGCGACACATCTTGTGCGCCCATTTGCATGGTGGATGTATTATTTTGCGCAACTGCAAGCAAGGGAAACGGCAAACACAACCCGCAATAATTTTGAGCAAAATGATTTTGAGGTAGGTTGTTTTTTTCTGAAAATAATTGATTCCATTCATTAAGCCACGCCGAAAGACTGCTTGGATTTCCATGCATTTTCCAATTGCCTATTACCCAACAATTCGTCATGCACTTCTCCGTTATAAAAAATGTTTTTTAAATACGATCAAGCATCAGATATACAGAACAAATCAAGCAATGCTCTGTATTACAAAAATGCTTGCTTAAAAGGGGCAAAATAAATGTTTAACTCTTCTCAAGCTCTTGTTCACATGCTTTGACACAGGCTTGTAAATCTTCTATCCATAAATCCACTTGTTGTGAATCGCTGTACTCAATCATTAAACGTACAACAGGTTCAGTACCGGAAGCGCGCACGACTATACGTCCTTTTGAAAATAATTGCTTCTCTATTGCTGCTACTTTTTCCACTAATTTAGGATGCGCTGCAATCGCTTTAGGATTGTGTTTTACACGTACGCCAATTAATTGCTGTGGGATTTTTTCAATTAATGCGGCGTGTTGGTGTAGCGTTTTTTCTGACAAGATGAGTGCTTCAAGAACTTGCAACGCAGAAATAATTCCATCGCCGGTAGATGTGCGATCTAAACAAATAATATGCCCAGACGCTTCGCCGCCTAACAACCAATTTCGTTCTATCATTTTTTGCATAACGTAACGGTCACCTACTTGAGTGCGCTCAAATGGAATTTTTTCTTTTTCTAAAGCGATTTCAAAACCAAAGTTTGTCATTAATGTACCGACAACACCGCCAAAAATTTGGCCAGATTTTTTACGTGCTGCAGCAATAATAAATAATAAGTCATCACCATCTACAATTGCACCAGCGTGGTCTACCATAAGAACACGATCACCATCCCCATCAAATGCAATTCCTAAATCCGCTTTTTCCTCAAGTACTTTTGCTTGAAGAGAAGCTGGATGAGTAGATCCTACTTCGTGATTAATATTAAAACCGTTAGGCTCAGCACCAATTACAATTGTTTTTGCGCCTAGCTCTCGAAACACATTCGGTGCGATTTGATAAGTTGCACCATGCGCACAATCCAAAACAATTTTTAAACCTCGCAGGCTTAATTCTTTTGGAAATGTACTTTTACAGAATTCAATATAACGACCAGCCGCATCAGGAACTCTACTTGCTTTACCAATCAATTCAGATGGAGCCACGGTCAATGGCTCTTCCAACGTCTTTTCAATTAACAGCTCCACTTCATCATTTAACTTCTGACCCTTTGATGAGAAGAATTTAATTCCATTATCGATATGCAAATTGTGCGAAGCGCTGATAACAATTCCAGCCACCGCTCTAAATGTCCGCGTTAAATACGCTATGCCTGGTGTAGGCATGGGTCCAAGTAATTCAACGTTCATACCGGCTGCAACAAGTCCAGCTTCCAGCGCTGCTTCAAACATGTAGCCTGATACGCGCGTATCTTTACCAATTAAAACATCATGATTTGCTGAATGGGAACGAGATCCTAATACTTTGCCTGCAGCCCAGCCTAATTTTAAAACCCAATCAGGAGTGATTGGAGGTTTACCCACTTCACCGCGAATGCCATCCGTACCAAAGAATTTCTTTTCATTTGTTTTTTGATTGGTTTTTTCATTTGATTGAGTCAAGAGAACTACCTCATCCATGTTGGTTTTAAGCAATAAATTTTCTGTATTTAGATCTAATCACTAATGCGAAAGACCATTCATCTTTAAAAGTACAATAAAGATGAATTACGTTGAGCCAATGAATATACCCATAGCGAATGAAAAGTAGGTGTTCATCCTGATCTTTTTAATCGCTCACATGCGTTGCATTTCCTTGCGTAAAGCTTTAGCTACGCAGCGTCAATGCGCCTTGTGATCAATAAAAAATCTTCAGGCTTCACCACTTCGTTTTACCTAATTTTCATTCAATACGGGTATATACCAAACACAAAATGATTTTCCAGTAGGTGAAACATCTTATGAACGATGTTGCACGCAGAGCGAGTTCCGCGGAGCATACTCAGTGAGCAGGTAAGGAATGCTGCACTAAATGTCTTGCAAACGGCATTTGGCTGGAAAGACATTTTGAGGCAGGAATACTTAACTTATGTTAGACCAATCGTAAAGTCGAGAAAATACATCTAATGCTTGAACAGTGTGAAGCACATCATGAACACGCACAATCGTAACACCTTGCGTCGCAGCACTTATTGCTGCAGCAACACTCACACCTTGACGTTTAGCAGGGGGAGAATTGGTTACGGATTCAAACATGGATTTTCGACTCACTCCAATTAGTAGTTGCGGAAAGGATTTTTTTAAAATATGTAAATCCTGCAATAGCCGCCAATTTTGTTCACGAGTTTTTCCAAAACCAAAGCCTGGATCCCAGCATACGCGATCCAAAGAAATGCCAGCCTGAGTAAATACTTCAGCACGCTCTAAAAAAAATCGATTTATATCAGGAATTAAATCTTCAACTAAATCATCTTTATAGTTAGCTTGAATTAACCCTCGTTTATGCATCACACAAAGATAAACAGCGTAGTCAGCGGCTTTAATAACAGGAAGCGCATCCAAAGCTTGAAACCCATTTACATCATTCAAACAATCAATTTTTAATTCTAAAGCAGCTTGCATAATTGCAGGTTTTTGCGTATCTAAAGAGAAAGGCACATCAAATTTTTGCAAAGCAATTTCTAACAAAGGAATAACGCGGTCCATCTCTTCTTGTTCTGAAACGGGTGTTGCGCCAGGCCTAGTAGATTCGCCCCCAACATCAATAATGTCAGCGCCTTCAAAAATTAGATTTTCAATATGGTGCAATGCTTTGGATAAATCCTTTGCTTTTCCGCCATCTGAAAAAGAATCTGGAGTAACATTGCAGATTCCCATAACAAAAGGCCGTTTTCGACTAAGTCGAAAACGGGCCAATTGCAATGCGGGAAAATTAACAGATAGTGGATTAAGGAGTTGCATCACCGATAGGCCGGAATTTTGGATGAGTACCCGATGTATCATCTCCTTCAACTGGTTTTGCTTGTCTTGCAGAACCAGAATTATCACCATCAAAAGGACCTTTAGGATCACTCCAACCTTCGGGTGGATCCGGTTCCTTTCCATTCATAATTGCATCAATTTGTTTTGCATCAATGGTTTCATATTTCATTAAAGCTAATGCCATTGCTTCTAATTGCACGCGATTATCTTCGAGAATTTGTTTTGCACGTGCATAACAATTATCAATAATATTGCGAATTTCAACATCAATTTCTTTAGCAGTCTCACCCGATATATTTTTACGCTGAGTAACACTCCGACCTAGGAAAACTTCACCTTCATCTTCTTCGTACATTAGAGGACCCATTTTTTCGGATAAGCCCCATTTAGTAACCATATTTCGAGCGAGCTCAGTTGCACGCTGAATATCATTAGACGCACCAGTAGTAACACCTTCAAAACCAAGCGTCATTTCTTCAGCAATACGACCACCAAACAGACTGCAAATTCGACTTTCAAGTGAGCGCTTGCTCATGCTATAGCGGTCTTCTTCAGGTAAAAATTGGGTTACACCCAATGCACGTCCACGAGGAATAATACTTACCTTGTATACAGGATCGTGTTCAGGAACGATGCGACCAATAATCGCATGACCTGCTTCATGATATGCCGTATTCAATTTTTCTTTGTCTTGCATCACCATGGATCGTCTTTCAGACCCCATTAAGATTTTATCTTTTGCTAATTCAAATTCGATCATTGAAACCGTATCTTTATTAGCGCGCGCAGCAAACAAAGCTGCTTCATTAACCAGGTTTGCTAAATCAGCACCTGAAAATCCGGGAGTACCTCTCGCTATTGGCATTGGATCAACATTATTATCGAGTGGAATTTTTCTCATATGCACTCGAAGGATTTGTTCACGACCACGAATATCTGGTGGCGGAACCACCACTTGACGATCGAACCGACCTGGCCGTAATAAAGCTGAATCTAAAACATCAGGACGGTTGGTGGCTGCAATAATAATGATTCCATCATTTGCATCAAACCCGTCCATTTCTACCAAAAGTTGATTCAATGTTTGTTCTCTTTCATCGTGACCACCGCCTAAACCTGCGCCACGTGAACGACCTACTGCATCAATCTCATCAATAAAAATAATACATGGAGCTTGTTTCTTGGCTTGCTCAAACATATCACGTACACGTGAAGCACCAACACCAACAAACATTTCAACAAAATCAGATCCAGAAATCGTGAAAAAAGGAACTCGTGCTTCACCCGCAATTGCTTTAGCTAATAAGGTTTTACCGGTACCAGGAGGACCCACTAGCAGAACTCCACGTGGAATCCGTCCACCCAAGCGTTGAAACTTACCTGGATCTTTCAGAAACTCAACAATTTCTTGAACTTCTTCTTTAGCTTCTTCAACTCCAGCGACGTCGGCAAAATTAGTTTTAATTTGATCTTCACTCAATAGACGTGCTCGGCTTTTACCAAAAGTCATTGGGCCACCACGGCCACCCGCTCCGCCTTGCATTTGACGCATAAAAAACATAAAGATCGCTAAAATTAATAAAATTGGAAAGCTTGCGACTAAAAGCTGAGTCCACAAACTATCTTTTTCAGGTTGACGACCAGTTACTTGAACTTCGTTAGCGATTAAAGTATCCATTAACTTTGGGTCACCAATGGGAGGTAAAACAGTACGATATTGCTCACCGCCTTCAGTTTCCCAATTAATGTCATAACCTTCCATAATAACTCGCGCTACATCGCCTTGAGTTACTCGTTCCACAAAAGTCGAATAATCAATCGTCATAGGGGCAGTTTTTTGAGAAAAATTGGAAAAAACCGACATTAATATAATTGCGATTACGATCCATAAAACTAAATTCTTTGCCATGTCATTCAAAATATTTTCCT
>JAZKFP010000120.1:0-3657 GCA_040386355.1 Pseudomonadota bacterium
CTCGGCTAAATTCCATTCCGGAAACCAAGCATCGCCGGCAAATTCTTGATCAATTAAAGTAATAAATAACTGATCTGCCATTGCCAAGGATTGTTGATAAATATTGGCTCCGCCAATAATCATAATGTCGTGAGATTTCTTATTCTGCTCCGTACACCAAGCACGGGCTTTTGCTATCGCATTTTCTAATGAATCACACCACAGCACATTTTGTTCTAAATGAATTGAATCTTGTGAAAGAGCTGCATTTAAGCGACGCGATAACACAATATTTAATCGACCAGGTAATGGTCTACCGATGGATTCAAAGGATTTACGCCCCATAATAATGGGATTGCCCCATGTTAAAGATTTAAAATGTTGTAAATCTTTTGGCAATGACCAGGGTAATTGATTATCGTTACCAATTAAACGGTTTTTGTCCATTGCAGCAATTAAAGACACAGTATAATTTTTATTAGTTGTGTTGTTGAAAATCATTACACAGCAACCGGTGCAGAAATATGTGGGTGTGCGTGATATTCCACTAACTGAATATCGTCGTATGTCATGGAGAAAATATCTTTTGTGGCAGAATTAATTTTTAATTCTGGTAGAGCAAATGGCGCACGCGATAATTGTTTTTGCG
The DNA here is from genome assembly GCA_040386355.1 of Pseudomonadota bacterium. Lineage (GTDB taxonomy): Bacteria > Pseudomonadota > Gammaproteobacteria > Pseudomonadales > UBA6940 > JAZKFP01. The sequence goes on from JAZKFP010000120.1 coordinate 629, forward strand.
CTTGCTGAAAGTGATTACTGTAAAGATGCGCATCGCCCAAGGTATGAATAAATTCACCTACCTGTAATCCGGTTACATGCGCAATCATATGGGTTAATAAAGCGTAAGAAGCAATATTAAATGGTACGCCTAAAAATACATCGGCGCTGCGTTGATACAGTTGACATGATAACTTGCCTTGCGCGACGTAAAATTGAAATAAAATATGACAAGGCGGTAGTGCCATTTTTTCAATTTCACCAACGTTCCAAGCACTAACAATTAAACGCCGCGAATCAGGTTGAGTTTTAATGTCTTCGATAACACGTTTTAATTGATCTATCGTTTGACCATCATGAGAGCCCCACGAGCGCCATTGATGACCGTATACAGGACCCAGATTTCCATCTGCATCTGCCCATTCATTCCAAATGCGTACACCATTGTCTTGTAAATATCGAATATTGGTGTCGCCACGAATAAACCATAACAATTCATGCGCTACCGATTTAAAATGAATTTTTTTTGTTGTAATTAATGGAAAACCTTTGCTTAAATCAAAACGCATTTGATAACCAAAAATACTTTTAGTACCGGTCGCAGTACGATCGGATTTCTCTACGCCGTGATCAAGAATATTTTGTAATAAATCCAAATAGGTTTTCACACAGCTTTCTCCATTGCTTTCTTCATGTTTGCGGAGGGTTTTGCACGCCACATTAAAAATAAGCCGAGACCGATCATTGGTAGACACAAAATCTGACCCATCGTCATCCACTGCAACCAGATAAATCCGAGATGAGCATCTGGCTGTCTAAAAAACTCTATAAAAAATCGAAAAGCTCCATAACCTATTAAAAATAATCCAGTGACAGAACCTTCGGGACGTGGTTTGCGTGCATAAAACCAAACGATGATAAATAATACAAATCCTTCGAGAAACATTTGATACAACTGCGAAGGATGGCGCGGAATATTATCCATGGCACGTGGAAAAATCATTCCCCACGGTAAATCAGGCGCTTGTCTGCCCCATAATTCACCGCCAATAAAATTACCCAGTCTGCCAAATCCAAGAGCTGGAATTACCAGCGGAACCACAAAATCTGCTGATTCAAGAAATGATCGCTTAACATGGCGACTCCAGGCCCAGCTGGCGATAGCGACACCGATTAATCCACCATGAAACGACATGCCGCCGGTCCATACTTTTAAAAGTAATAATGGATCTTTTATCCATATATCCCAGGAAACATAAAATAAAAAATATCCAATTCTTCCACCTAAAATCGTTCCCAATGCGCCATAAAAAGTAAAATCAACAATTTGTTCGTGCGTAAATCCCCAATTGGATTGACGATTACGAACACGTCCCAAGAGATACGCAGTGATAAATCCAAATAAATACATTAAACCGTACCAATGTACTTGAAGTGGACCCAAACTAATTGCAACAGGATCAATGTCAGGATAAGCAATCATACAAACACCTTTTTATTATTAAAATAACGCACTAATGGAAGGCTCAAGTAGTTGCCAACCTACCACAAATAATACGAATGAAAACCATCGTTTTAAATTTTTTGCTGAAGTGCGGTGCGCAACGAAGGCGCCAAGTTGCGCGGCGGGAACGCTCGCAATAGCAATCCCTAATACTGCAGGCCAATAAACGAAACCAGTTGTCGCATTAGGCAAACCAAATACATTCCAACCGCCAATTATAAAACCAATCGTACCGGCAATTGCTAAAGGTAAACCGCACGCTGCTGAAGTGCCGACAGCGGTTTGCATCGCAACACGATTAAATACTAAATACGGAACACTAAAGGATCCGCCACCAATACCAAATAAACCAGACGCAAATCCAATGCAGCTCGCAATAATGAAGTGTCTAGCTGGATGTATAGGATGATTTTGTGGACGCGGTGTCCAATTAAGAAGCAATTGAAATCCAATAACAAATGCTAAAACACCAATTAATATTTGTAAAAAAATACCGGACATTTTTTCCGCAATAAAACCGCTTATTAAAGCGCCGATAACCATGGCTGGTGCTGAACGCTTTAACCAAACATAATCCACGCGTCCGGCGTTATGATGTGCACGAATTGAACTCATTGCGGTAAAAATAATTGTGGCTAATGAAGTTCCAATTGCTAATTGAGTCGTAGAGTTTTCTGCAAAACCTACTGCTTGAAAATAAAAAATAAGTGCAGGCACGATAATCATGCCGCCGCCGATTCCAAATAAACCTGCTAAGAACCCTGAAACAATACCGGTGATGATATAGCCCATCATCCAATACAATGACATTGAAAAAAATGATACCGAAAAAGACGATAGCGAAAAAAACGAGCCGTCCATATGGCGGCAACCTCAATTGTTTAGCCCTAAAATATACCGATAACGTATGAAAATTAAGTCAAACGTAGCGGTGAAGTATGAATATTTTTTTCGATCGCACGCAACGCTGTTGATTAACAGGGTGGGCGTCTGCGTTTACGCAGCAAAAGCGCTGTGACGCGCTCGCGCAAGCAACACACAAAATGTCTTGCGAACGGCATTTTGCGGGAAAAAAGATCATAATGAACATCTACTCTTTTTTAAAAGCAAGAAGTCATTCGCTATGGGTAAAAAGCTGCACATCATGTCACTTTTAACATCTTCGCTGCAATTATCTCTTGATGACCCACAAGCCTGTACGCAATACATTCAAAAAAATGTTTCTCCTCGCATCGTCTGTCTGGCGGGACCAACAGCATCTGGTAAAACCGCTTTAGCACTTGAGTTGGCAAAATACTTGCCCTGTGAAATTGTGAATGTGGATTCTGCTTTAGTGTATCGAGATATGAATATTGGTACGGCAAAACCAACCGATATTGAGTTGAGTCAAGTGCCGCATCATTTAATTAATATTCTTAATCCTACAGAATCTTTTTCAGTGGCTGATTTTTGCGAGCGTGCAAAAAAACTCATTATTGAAATTGTAAATCGTGGTAATTGGCCAATACTCGTCGGCGGTACCATGATGTATTTTCGCGGACTCATTA
>JAZKFP010000121.1:0-5092 GCA_040386355.1 Pseudomonadota bacterium
CATCTTGTCGATTAAATAAAATTTTGCCATTTAAATAATAGCTACGAGCAGAATTAATTTTATCTGCAGGAAGCTTTTTGAAATAAGACTCAGCTTCATCAAGCCGCTTTAATTGAATCAAGGCATCAATGAGTGTGAATTGATATTCCGTATTGTTTGGGTCTGATGCAATTGCTTTTTTGAGTCGATTTTCTGCATTTACTGCATCACCCGTAATTAATAGTGCCTTTGCTAAAATAAAATGCGCTTGAGCAGTGTTTCCATTGATTTGTAATGCATTATTTGACTCAATCGCAGATGCACTGAGTTGACCTTGCTTAAAATAAGATTCTGCCAAAAAAAGATGATTTGATACTTTTTCTTCAGAAGATTCTCTTTCACATCCGCTAATAAAAAAACTAAAAATAATTCCAGCGGAAATTGTAAGTGCTTGATTCAATGTTTTTTTCATGGTTGAGAGAACTCTTTTAGAAATATTAATTATTAATAAGTATATTTTTTAGAACATCAAAATAAATACTTGTAAGTTTTATTAAATCATTACAACTAACTGATTCATTAACTTGATGGATACTACGATTAATAACACCGAATTCGACAACTTCAGCTCCTGTAGGCGCAATAAAACGTGCATCTGATGTTCCGCCACCTGCAGAAGCTTCAGGCACTAGAGCAGTATGCTTATGAATAATTTCAGTTAAAGAAGAGCGTAATTTGCCGGGGCGCGTTAGAAAGGGTAGACCACTTACCGTCCAATCCAATTCATAACGTAAATGTGAAAATTGATTTAATTCTGCTTCAATTTTTTCTTGTAAGCTTTGAGGTGAATGTTCGGTTGAAAATCGAATGTTAAATTGTGCTGAAGCCATTCCTGATATGACATTCGTTGTACCATCGCCACTTAATATTTGCGTCCACTGAAAAGCTGTTGGTGGAAATGCTGAGGCCGCTTCAGAATCCTGTTTACCACATGCCTTCCAATCGATATGAATAAGTTTTTCTAAAACAGGAGCTAACAGATGAATTGCATTATTGGCCTCTTGAGGGTAAGCCACATGCCCTTGTTTACCGAATACACGTAATTGCCCATTTACTGAACCACGTCGACCGACTCGAAGCGTGTCTCCAAGATGATTACTGCATGAGGGCTCCCCTACAATGCAGTATTCAAAAACTTCATTTCTATTTTGTAATTTTTCAATTACCGCCTTTGTACCGTAAATTCCAGGACCTTCTTCATCACTTGTAATAAGAAAAGCAATTCGTCCTGAAAAATTAGAAAAAGCTTTAACAAATTCTTCAACTGCAATCACCATGGCTGCAAGACTGCCTTTCATATCCGCAGACCCACGACCAAACATGATTCCATCTTCAATCACAGCTTCAAAAGGATTGGTTTTCCATTGCTCCAATGGCCCAGGTGGAACCACATCCGTGTGTCCAGCCAAAACCAGAGTGGGAGATCCGTTGCCACGAGTTAACCAAATATTCGTTACGTCATTGATTTCAAACCATTCGGCATTGAACCCAATAGCGATTAAACGATCAGCTATAAGCTTTTGGCAGCCAGCATCATTGGGTGTTATGGAAGGAAGAGATATTAATTTTGCTGCAAGAGCAATCGTCGGATTTTCTATTAAGGACATTGGCTAACCCATATTTAGCTATTACAAAGCCGAATGATGTTAGCAAATAAATGGAAAATTAGAATCTACTTAGGTCACTGACCCATAACATTTTTTAACGTGATGATTTCTGAAATCATCTCTAATGGTTTCACGTTTGACAATAAGAATTCTGTTTTTTGAGTTTGGATATCCATAAGGCTTTTACTGGTTTTCTCTTTTGAAAAGCTTGGCTTTGGAGTGATTAGGGAATCTACATCAATTTGCTGAGAATAAAAATTAACAACCGCAACCTTATCTGCCCAGGCAATAACGATTGCAATCACAATTGGAAACATAGAAACGACACTTGCTAAAGCTAGGTAAGCTAGAGTCTCGGCTAACATGCGACTTAACCTAAAAAATAATGAAGTAAATGAGAATTTTTTAAAACGTGAATTAATTATCATTTTCTGTGAATAAATGTAAAGGGCTTGTTACAAATTTAATAAAACATAAAAATTTTTAAAGTTCAGATAAAGCAAAATTAGTAAGCATTTGGGGTCCTTTTAAGTGAAGATAAAATCAAGTTTCACATTAAATTTTTTAGTAACCATGTTCATGTTGATTTCGCACACGAGTTGGGCTGCATCGTGGACGAATCAAAGTTATTCGAGATATGCAAAAGATGAAGCAGTGGCCGAAATTTTAACGGATTTAGGTTCTCGATCAGGATTACCAGTGTATGTTTCACCTCAAATTCAAAGTAATTACACAGGCTATTTTAAAGACCAACGAATTTTAGATGTATTAACGTATTTAAATGAGACCTATTCAGTTGTTTGGTACAACGATGAGGTTCGACTCTATTTTTATGACGCCAGTGAAATGACAACTCGCACGTTTAATTTTTCAATTTCTTCAGAAGAACTTTTACAAGCGCTTAGTGAAGCAGGAATATATGAAGATCGTTTCCCTTGGCAAACGGTTGGTTCAACTTCAATGGTAAGAGTTTCGGGGCCACCTGCTTATTTGGAAGCTATTGAAAAATTTATTGGTGCTTACACCTCGATGCTTGATAAAGATCATCGAGGCCGAAAAATTACTAAGTTAGTGCCATTAAAATATGCGCGTGTATCAAATAAGTCGATGCAAGTTCGGGGAAAATCTTATGAAGTTACCGGCATTGCAGAAACTTTAAAAAATTTATTACAAACTGAGATGCAAAATGTTGAAGGTGGAAGTCCTATTTCTCCCAATGCAATTCGTGTTCATCCACAAAAAAATGCATTAATTTTCTTTGATACGCCTGAAAACATTGAACACTATGAATCTGTATTACGTTTAATTGACACTCAAGAAAGCCAAATTGCAATTGATGTAACGATTGTTGATGTGTCGATTGAAAATGCTGAGCAATTAAGTTCAGTATGGAGTGTTTTAACGGGCTCAGTAGAAGCAACTCTTGGAGGTACATCAGGCGCAGATATAACATCTAATTTGAAAGGTGGTATTGTTTTTGAAGGTTCAGAGACAAAACAATTAATGAACCGTGTTCAACTTTTATCTAAGTCGGGACAAGTTCAAGTAGTTTCACAACCTAAAATAATTACACTCAATAATGCAAAAGCAGTCATTGATAATAAAAGTACATTTTTCATCGAATTAGAAGGTGTGGAAGCGGTTGACTTAAAGGAAATCTCGGTTGGTTCATTGCTAGTCGTTAGTCCACATATTGTTGAAGACGGCAACGTAAATACAAAAATTTTTCTTGATGTTGAAATTGAAGATGGGACAATAACCGCTGATGCAGTTGATGGTATTCCTGTGTTACAAAGTAGCAATATCACAACTCAAGCCTATGTTGGTAATAAATCCTCATTAATAGTTGGCGGATACTTTTTTGATCAAGTTGATTCGGGATCAACTGGCATACCTGGTTTAGAAAAAATCCCCTTAGTTGGTTCGCTTTTTAAATCTTCAACTAAAACTCGCTCAAAACGCACTCGAATTTTTGTGATTACACCAAGTATCATTGATGGTGATGCAGAATTTGTAACGAAATCTGAGGACGTCAAAAAGCTTACTGATCATGTTTTGTCTTCTGAAGTAAGACCTACATACCGAAGTGATGCTAAAACATTTTTAGAAATTATTGAATAAAATTTATTGTTCTCATTTATTTTGGTCAGAAATCATTCATGATTAAAGTAGTATTTAAAAACTTAGGATACGATGGTGTTGAGCTTGAATTAACGCCAGGGAATCCTATCTGTATCGGCACTCAAAATGATTTAGATATTATTTTGGAGGCCGGAAGCGTAAGTTTTGAAAGCGTACAGATTAGTGTGTATGAAGATCAATCAATATTAATAGATTGTGCGGATGTCAAAGCAGTCAAACTTAACGGTGAGATAGAATTAGCCAGACCTTTACACTTAACTGAATCCGCTGAAATTAGCTTAGATGGCTTTAATTTTTTAATAAATTTTGATGAAAATACGGCAGATGATACCAATGATAGGGAAGAAGTAGGGTTCTCTAAAATTAAAGAAGAAAAATTCAATAATATAATGGATTCTGAAAAAGAAATAAAATGGTTTTCTGCTACAAAACTAATTACTATTTCTATTTTATTATTAATCATGATCGGTGTGATTTTAGCAGTATTCAAAAATGATTCAGATAAAAATAAATCTGCTGAGCGTAATTCAGATATAGCTGGACGCGCATTTCTTAGCTCACAAACCATGTCAGAACAATTTCCTGAAGTGGAATATTCTATTAATAGTAATTTAGGTGAAAGAGTTATTTCCCTTTACGGTTGGGTTAAAAATAAAGAAAGCTTAAATCAATTGTCGCGTATGGTGCTAAGAGATGGCAGTGTCCTTAGCATGAAAGTGAGTATTGTTGACGAAAAGCTTAACACTGTTTCTTCAGTTATGACCGATTTTGATTTGCAAAATTCTTTATCGGTTAAATATCAATCGAACGGCCGTTTTGTTTTCTATGGAATAGTGACCGATTTTGAAAAATGGAACAAAACCAAAGCAATGATAGAAGCTGCTTTAATTCCTGGGACAATGATTGATAAAACAAAATCATTAAAAACCTATATGGCTGAGCTAGAAGTATATGCTCGTCACTTAGATCTATTTGATTCAATTTTAATTTCTCAAGAAGACCAAAGAATTAAAGTGGTGTTAGTAAATGTTAGGCCCGAACAATCTAAAAGAATTGAAGTGTTTCGAGATTTAATTGCAGATAATCCATTGGTTCCAGTTGATATTAAAGAATTGCATATTTCGGATTCAGACATACGCTCTGTGGTTTTTTCTTCTAATCCATATATTAAACTTAAAAATGGATTAAAAGTGACAGAAGGTGATTTGTTAGAAGGTGGAATCCAAATTAAAAAAATTACTCGAGAGTATTTCATCATTGTTATTGATGATCGAACGATTACAGTACCTTTGCCTTAAGTGATG
>JAZKFP010000122.1:0-1531 GCA_040386355.1 Pseudomonadota bacterium
AAAAAAATAACGAATTATTTGACAAAAAAAAGCGGCATTCAATGCCGCTTTTTCTGAATAAAAAACTATTGAAAAAATAGCTACTTTCGTTTTTGCTGTAATTCAGCAAGTTGAATATCCCACGCAATCGGATATGTTTTAGAAGCTAACTCTGCGTTATAGCGAATAACATCCGCAAATTTAACAGCATTTGCCTCAGGCATTTTATCCAAAAAGTAAAGATGCGCATGGAATATTAAAGCCTGGCCCGCAGGTAATCCTGTCATTAAATATCCTACATTGGGCGATGCACCAACAAAACGCTCAGGCTTATCTTTTTTAGTTTTATCATCTTGATATTCTAAGCTAACTTCTGCTGGAAAATTATCTGGCACTTCCATGTAAGAAAAAAGATCAAAGTTTTTACCAGTACTAAACCAAATCCAGTTTTGCTTTGGATTAATTCCAGTCTTCTGCATTGATTTTTCTTCGTCAGACAAGGTTCCGTCAATCGTTGCAGATATACCTGGCATACCGGCTACTTGAACACGACTACCCTCCAAATTATTTCCATCCAATGAAATGGCCAAATTTGGATCCACTAAAACCGATTTAGCAATACTTGGAATATCAGCATGCGCGTGAATAGAAAATCGTTCTGGAAATGCTTCAAAATATACCAATAATCGCATTACACGAATTCCAGCAACTACAACTTTAATTTGCATCACAATCGTCGTACTTAAATCACCTTCAATAATATCTAAAACTTCTGAACGTAAATTATCGTTATCAATACGCAATGGAGTAAATTTAGTAAAAACTCCGCCATCCATTCGAATTTTCATGGTATCTAAAATAGTTTTTTTCGAAGAATCACTGAATCCTTCATACCAAAAATCACCCCAATTAATTGGGTTTTCCGGATCGAGTTGTACCGAATAATAAGGTGTTTTGAATAATCCTTTTTTGTAAGTTACAACAGGTTTTGGTGTGGCTGCATGAGGCGCCTTAAATAAATAAAAATAACCAAATTCGTTATTTTCTAATGGCACCTGCACTTCAATTAATTCTCCAGTGTTAACTGAAAATTGTTTTTTAATACTTGAAATTAACTCAGGCGTAGCTGCTATGCCAGCGGATTTTAACTCTACTACTAATCGATCATCCGCATCCAATGTGCCTGCAACACCCGATGATGGCAAGTCCACTTTAGACGTGTAAGGTACGTGGCTGGTAGTCACTTCATTCATTTGCCAGACCGGCATGGAAATACTTTTTGAAATGGGATCTATTCGAACAAGTCTTAAATCAGAAATTTTTTCTCCTTTCATTGCGCTAATCTTTTGCGCAGGAATTTCTAAAACTCGATGCGCCATTGGCGTATCAGTTTTAAACATCATGGAGGTATTTGCCCAAAGGTTTGAAGAAAATAAACAAAGAATTAATAAAGACCAACAATATTTCATTTGCGCCTCCAGAAGGTCGACCTAAAAGCCGACATTTTTTAATTTTGATTATTACGCTGCAGCGACGTTTCTGTTTTTTTACC
>JAZKFP010000123.1:0-29376 GCA_040386355.1 Pseudomonadota bacterium
GTAAGATTATTAAAGCCATGCAGTTTTAAACGATCTAGCACGATATTCACCACCTTCACCTCGGAGTCTAACTCCGATCATGATCATCTAATCTCATAACACCTTTCATATAACCGTAGCGTTTGACCTTTGTTAAAAAAAGGGTATGCATTCATCATGATCTTTTTTTCCACTCGCTATTTATGACCACAAGAGCGTGTCACAGCACTCTTGCGTGCGTAAAGCTTTGGCTTACGCAGCCGTCGCAACTCTATTCATCAACAGAGTTGCTCATGCGATTGAAAAAAAAAATTTATGCGCACCATTTCGTTTAACCTAAAATTCAAACACTACGGATATAAGATAATTATGATTCGAGAGCGCCAACGACTTCGTAGGAAAAGTCGACCTTAACATTACCATCTCGCAGCATCTTGGAAACCGAACAGTATTTTTCCGCTGACAAGGTTACTGCTTTTTCTACAGCGGATTCCTTTAACTTCACACCCGAAACTTTAAAATGCATATGAATGTGTGTGAACACTGCGGGCACAGTATCTGCGCGTTCTGCAGTAAGTTCAACTTCACATGACACAGGAGATTCGCGTGATTTTCCTAAAATATGAATTACATCAAATGACGCGCATCCACCCAATCCGAGTAATACCATTTCCATAGGTCGTGGTCCGGCATTTTCCCCGCCAAACTGTGGAGGGCCATCCATTAAAACTTCGTGGCCATCACCAGTCTTACCTAAAAACTTAACTGCTTGCTGCCAAGTTACCGTTGCTTTTAAAGCCGGCATAATACGCTCTTCATTTTATAGGTGGAACATTGGGGACCGCATTATTGAGCTTCTGTACTAAATTGCAAGCGTTTTTGTACTTGCTTAGGATCAACGATCGACGTAGGCTCATGCGGCAATTAGGTTTGTTATGGTCCAAACCTGATTTTCATTAATATTTTTGTGCAGTAAGTGGTCGTTATGAAGCTTCAAAATACTTTTATACATGATGAAAAAGCCTTTCTTGAACAGACAGTTCGTAGAAAATATCCACCAAGAAGTACCATTATTTATGCCGGCGATGAACCAAACACCCTTTATTACATTTTAAAGGGATCAGTAATGGTTGTGATTGAAGATGAAGAAGGTCGCGAAATGATCGTCGCCTATCTTAATACCGGTGATTTTTTTGGTGAAATGGGTTTATTTGAAAAAAATTCAAATCGTTCCGCTTGGGTTCGCGCCCGATCCGAATGTGAAGTTGCTGAAATCAGCTACGAAAAATTTCGTCAGCTGGCGAAGGAAGACGCTGATTTATTATTTACCGTGAGCGCTCAGCTTGCAGGTCGATTACGCGCCACTACTCGTAAAGTCGGCGATCTTGCATTTTTAGACGTGACTGGACGTATTGCTCGCACATTACTTGAATTATGCAAACAGCCTGATGCAATGACACATCCCGAAGGGATGCAAATTCGAATCACACGACAAGAACTAGGACGTGTTGTTGGATGTTCACGTGAAATGGCAGGTCGCGTATTACGAATATTAGAAGATCAAGGTTTACTTAAAGTCACTGGAAAAAGTATTGTTATTTTTGAATCGCAAGAATAATGCATATTTTTTAGGTATAAAAATAAAAACCTATTATTGACGTTTTCATAATCAATTTGGATTTTGATATTTTTAAGAAAAATTAAATATAACACTTAAAAAAAAGTCCTCTAAATTTTAGAGGACTTGCTTTACACAATAAAACGGTTTTTAGAAACCGAAACGTAAGCCTAGAGTAAATCCCTTAATGGTAAGATCTTCGTAATCGTAGTAATTCATATAGTCAGCGGTTATAGCAAGTGTTTCAGTAACGCTTAGCGCTGCTCCAAACCCATAGGCAATATCATTATCAGTTACAGAGCTTTCTCTATTTCCTTCTTCGTCAACCGAATCTTCTACTTTAATAACAGATTTAAAATGGTGATAACCTATGCGACCAAACAATTGAACATTATCAGTAACATTAACAAATGGCCTTGCGTAAACTCCGTAAAATTCTTCAAATTCAAAGGTTAATTTTGAAGTAAGCACCTCAAGAGAATCTTCTTTAACACCTGTACCAATGACTCCTTCAATTGCAAAATTATTTCCAATTTCAGTTCCTAAAATTGCTTGCACTCTTGCAGTCTTCAATTCTGTTTTAGATTCATCGTCAGCATCTTCATCAGAATCATCGCCCATCGTTAACGCTGAGTAACCAAGCTCCATATAAGGCGCTGCTAAAACTAACGTAGGGAAAATTAATAATAATGAACTTCCCATAACAAGCGACAATAATTTTTTCATAAATAACCCTTAATGATCACCGAATCTACTGACCGTACAAAACGTTCAGCGCCTTAAATATTCGGACTAATGCTAATGTAAAAAGAATTTTGATTAATTAAGAATTGTTGACAGCTGTCATAAAATGTTATCAGTCGATTAAATCAAAGCCGTTACAGCATAAAAGATAAAAAAATTCTTTAGTTAATTATATTTACATCCAATATTAGCTAAATCAGATGATTTTTCATGATTTATTTATTGAATAATTGCACATCTATAGCGAACGCAGATGAGATTTCCTAAAATACTTTTCAAGTATTCAATCAGTACTTAGCAGCTTTTAACACGGGCGAATGATTATTCGTCCCTAAAACAATCATTACCTTCCTAAAAATACCTCAATATCTAACGGATTCCGTAGGGTGAATAATTATTCGCCTGCATGTAATTTCCCACAAAGTACCTTTTATAAAACATTTCACTCGGGAAATCTCATCTGCGTTTGCTATATAATTTGGCCTAATTTTTAAATGAGGCATGGAATTAATTTTTATTAGATTTATTTTGACAATTGAAAATTTTCAAAAACCTTAACAAACAATAAAATTATGACTGCAAAAAAAAGCCCTTATTTAAAAGGGCTTTTTTTAATTATAATGAAAAACGGGCGAATCATTTTTTGCCCGTTTTAATACTGCAGAATGCTTAACCTTTAAATTAAAACTCAAAGCGCAGACCTAAACCAACTCCAGAAATTTCTAAATTCTCTTTGTCGTAGTAGTTCATGTAATCTACAAGAATTGAAGCGGTATCTGAAACATTAAACGCTGCACCAACTCCATAAGAAACATCTTTATCGGAATCAGTATTCTCAGTACCAGTACCTGAATCAGAAGAGACCGTTGCTTCGTATTTTCGATATCCAATACGTCCAAATAATTCAATACCGTCTGTGACATTAACGAAAGGACGTAAGTAAATTCCGTAGAATTCATTCATTTCAACAGTAATATCATTACCTAGAAAAAATGATTGCGAATCATCCGCTACACCCGTTCCGATAACGCCTTCAACCGCAATATTGCTTCCTAATGTTGTGCCTAAGGTTAAATGAGCAGTACTTGGTTCGAATTCTGTTCCATCGCTTAGTTCAAATGAATCCATGGAATAACCAAGATCTAAATACGATTCTGCATATGCATTTGAAGAAACCCATCCTGCCAAATACAGCGCGATTACTGCAAAAAACTTTTTCATGTACATCCCCTTCATTATAAAAATGCAGTTCTATACTAGAACCGACTACCAAATATCATGGCGATACTATTGATGGCACTTGGCTTAGTCAAGTTGTAAAAAGCCATAGTCATTTTTAATTGATGGAGACTTTTAGATTTAAGAAGCTTTATTCATCTCGAGCAGGACGAGATCTGGTCGTTTTCGGTTTTGGTGCAGCGAATCCTGATTTAGGTTTTACACTATATTTAGAGTCACTTTTTTCTGATGAAGTACGCGGTTTTGCTTTTTTAGGCGCAGACGATGTCCAGTTTGATTCTGTTCTTTCAGGACCTTTACGACGCCCTTCTACTTTACCGGTAGAATTTGATTTTCCAAATCCTGAGCGATCTTTATCATTAGAAAATCTCGAGTCTGTTGATCTTGGATTTGTTTGGCGTGCACCTGTTGGTCGTGACGTTGATCGCGAATCTGTTGATCTTGAGGTCGTCGATCGAGAGTCTGCCGATCTTGAAGTCGATGGCCTTGAGCTAGGAGCCCTAGAACTTTCCGATGAATCACTACCAAATTTTGACTTGCGAACATCCTCCGTGCTTCTTACAAAAGAATTTTTTTCTGGAGAATTTCTTGAAGTAGCATTTTTTGAAGAAGAATGTCTTGAAGTTGTATTCCGACCCAATTCAGTTTTATCTGCAAATGATTTACGTGCATCAGGTTTTGTTATTGAAGACGGTCTTGCAGAAGATGTTCGTACTGAATCTGATCGTTCTCTCGTTGTGCCCGGATCTCTATCATTTTTACCACGCGCAGAACGACGTGGTCTTTCTTGCTCAGGCCGACCTTGATATCGAGACGTTTTTTCACCAGGACGCGACGGCTTGGATGAACGACCAGAATTGGATTGTTTTTTTGCTGGCGCCATCATTGTGTTGGACGGAGGAACCGCATGCTTAGGTTCGAAGTTATCAACTTCTTCCCGTTTAATCGTTTGCTTGATTAAATGTTCGATACTTTGCAGCTGTAAAATTTCATCTGCACTCACTAATGAAATAGCTTGTCCTTCTGCACCAGCTCGACCTGTACGACCAATGCGATGTACGTAATCTTCGGCAATATTCGGTAAATCCACATTTATCACTAACGGCATTTGATCAATATCAATTCCGCGAGCCACGATATCCGTTGCAATTAAAACTTGGGTTTTACCTTTTTTAAAATTATCGAGTGCTTTCGTGCGTTGAAATTGGCTTTTATTACCGTGAATTGCTTCAGCTTGAATATCATCATTTTGCAAATAACGTACAAGCTTGTCGGTTCCGTGTTTAGTTCGGGCAAACACCAACGCTTGATGCCAATTATTGGTACGAATCAAATGACTGAGTAATTCTGGCTTACGTGCTTTATCAACGGTATAGATTTTTTGTCGTACTGCAGAGCTGGTTGTTACTTTTGGTGATACCGTAATTTCTACAGGATGTTTTAATAATGATTTTGCAAGCTGACGAATTTCTGAAGAAAGCGTTGCAGAAAATAATAAATTTTGGCGAGGCTTTGGCATTAAAGCGATAACTTGTTTAATCGCGTTGATAAAACCCATATCCAACATACGATCGGCTTCGTCTAACACTAAAAATTCGACATCACGCAATTGAATCGCACGCTGTTCATGCAAATCCATTAACCGACCAGGCGTTGCAATCAGAATTTCCACGCCACGACGTAACTTCATCATTTGTGGATTAATTTTTACGCCACCGTATACAACCGCAGATCGTAAATTTAAATTTTTGCCATAGGCTAAAACACTTTCATGAATTTGCGCTGCCAACTCTCTTGTCGGTGTTAACACGAGTGCGCGTGTATGATTCGCACTTGCTGCCGGCCTTTGACTCAGCTTTTGCAATAAAGGAAGAATAAAGCCCGCTGTTTTACCGGTGCCAGTTTGCGCCGAAGCTAAAACATCTTTGCCTTGTAAAATTATGGGAATAGATTGGGATTGAATTGGGGATGGAGTGGCATAGCCTTTTTCTTTTACTGCAAGAACTAAAGGCTCGATTAAACCTAACTTTTGAAAACTCATTTGAATTCCTAATAATCTGAACATTGAAAAAATACTAGAGTTGCCCCTAAATTTTTCCATCTAGCACTTAATGGGCAAAGCGTGAGGAGTGTATCTTATTTTTCTCTACAGGGAAAAAACTCTATTTTTCGATAAAGTTCTCAGGAAAATAGTGTTTTACGAAAGCTCAGCAATATACCAAAGACACATGCGTTTTCCTGGGTAAAATGTTTTATGAAAGGTGTTGGGTGGGAAAGAACATGCGGGCGAATGATTATTCGCCCCTACGTTATCCGTTAGAGATGTAGGTATTTTTAGGAAAATGATCATTATTTGTAGGGGCGAATAATCATTCGCCCGTGTTGAGAGCTACCTAATACTGATTGAATAGTTTAAAAGTGTTTTAGGAAATCCCATCTGCGTTTGGTGAAGAGGGTTAGCGATTCTGCATAACATGTCGCTCTGCATGCGCTTGACGAGTAGCTGATGCCACCTCTTTACTCACTACCATTTGACCAATTGGCGCCAAAGCAATACCGGCTAATTTTAAATGTTGAATCGCAAACGGAATTCCAATAATAGTTACTGCATTTGCAATCGCCGACATCACATGACCGATTGCCAACCAAATTCCTGCGAACAAAAACCAAATAATATTTCCTACTACACCAAAAGCACTTGTACCAATATCTTCGCGATCGAATAAATCTTGACGACTAATTGCTTCACGTCCAAAAGGTAAAAAAGTAAATTGACCAATGACAAAACATGCCTTTGCCCAAGGAATACCAATAATTGTTATAAATGCAATGGCGCCTATCAACCACCAGGCAAGCCCCATAAATACACCACCTAAAATAAACCAAAGAAAATTAAGAATTGCTCGCATATTTTTTATATCCTATTGGTAATTAATTTTTCATAAATATTTAATATAGTTTCTACCTATTCGATCTTTAATATTTGTTATCGCCTAGAAAATACTGCGGCATTTTAAAAAAAATTATTGCACAGTAAAATTAATTGAAACGTTTTTATCTTCTCACAATTCAGTCACATATTTAACAACTACTATCCTTACGCACTCAGATCGTATTAAGTAAATTTTTGTTCTGAGAGCGTCACACAAACCTCATAATTACTTATCGTATTTCTACAGGTTGTGGTCTATAACTTACAACCCTGTAGTAAAAACTAAGTACTTAAAACAGAATGGTTCTGTTTTTTTACGGAAAATTAAATTCAAGGAAGGTTATATGAAAACACGTCGCTCGTTACGATTAATTTCAGCCGTACTCAGTGGAATCATTTTAAGCTCAAGCCTTCAAGTTCAGGCTTCTAGTCACCGCGAAGCGCCCTATATTACCTCTTCACCAAAAGTAGATGGCTCAGACTTCTACGCATTTACGAGTTATGAAAATGGTAGAGAAGATTACGTAACGATGATAGCCAACTATTTACCTTTGCAAGATTCTTACGGCGGACCAAATTATTTTGATTTAGATAGCAATGCAATTTATGAAATTCATGTTGATGGAACTGGCGACGCAGTTGAAGATTTAACATTTCGTTTTACTTTTTTCAATGAATTTACAGATCTGCAAGTTGATGCCGGCGGAACAATGGTTTCTGTACCGTTAAAAAATATCGGTGAAATTGGACCAACTAACGCTGATAACGATAACGTTCAGGTTCGTCAAACTTACAAAGTTGATTTAATCGTAGGCGACAGAAGAACCGGCACCGTAATTCCATTAGCAGACGCTGATGGCGTTACTCGTTTTAACAAGCCACTCGATAATATTGGTAATAAATCTATTCCAGATTACGAAGCGTACGCGAACGATCATATTTATGAACTCGAATTACCTGACAGTTGCGGTACTGCGAAAGTATTTGTTGGTCAACGTAAAGAAGGGTTTGCTGTTAACTTAGGCGAAATTTTTGACTTAGTTAATTTAAATCCGTTAGGCGCGGAAAACGCGAACACTAATACACTTGCAGATAAAAACGTTACTTCAATTGCTATTGAAGCACCTTCAGCATGTTTAACCGAAGGCGCCGAAACGGTTATCGGTACTTGGACAACGGCGAGTCAACGGCAAGCACGTGTATTAAATCCGAATCCAACTTTTGATTCAAACCGTGATGTTGCGGTTGAAGGTGGAGCATGGACACAAGTTTCTCGTTTGGGAATGCCTTTAGTTAACGAAGTCGTTATTGGTTTAAAAGATAAAGATCAATTTAATGCAAGTGAGCCTAAAGACGACGCGCAATTTGCAACATACGTTACTAATCCTTCTCTACCCATTTTATTAGAGGCTTTATTTGGTGTAGTACCACCAAATCTTTATCCTCGAACCGATCTAGTAGCAGCATTTTTAACAGGCGTTGCCACCATAAATAAACCTACTACTGGAGCAACTGCTGAAATATTACGATTAAATACAGCAACTGCTCCTGTAGCTGCTGCCAGCCAAGATAATCTTGGGGTAATAGGTGGTGATACTGCTGGATTTCCAAACGGCCGACGCCCTGGTGACGATGTAGTTGATGTCGCATTACGCGTGGTTATGGGTGCGTTGATTGACGATATTACGATTGCTCCAAGTGGAGAACTCCTTTATACAGATGGCGCTACAGTTGACGCTTTAGATTTTGATGAGACTTTCCCGTATTTAACAACTCCAATTGCTGGCTCACCTCAGTAAGTCATTTAACTTAAATACTCGGAGGTTTGTCATGCAAAAAAATCTTTCAATGCTTTTAATAGTTGCTGTAATAAGTCTGGCTGGTTGTGGTGGAGATGATGATGACGATAAACAATCTTATAATAATTTTGTGAAAAGTCTCATTGCTAATACATCTGATACAGCCTCGCCTGCTTCGGTTAATGATCGCGAATTTGAGTATGACAACTCAGAAATTGCTTTCAATGACACGTTAGCAGACGATTAATAGATGAGAGCAGTTAGTAATACAATGCACAGGTGGCTAGTCGCTGCCTGTGTATTAATCATTTTATGTGTAATCAATTTTTTCCTTTTAAATTCTAAAAACATTCAAAATAATAATTCTGCAACTCGCTATATTCCTAAAGATAATGCTGTTATTTTAAATAAAGTAACTTCTCGATCTAATTTTTCAACTCCCAATCAATTAGCAAATACAAAAGATTTAACTGGTACGCTGCAACTTGCTGAAAATTATTTTAATCAATTACGATTAACAGGTGACTCACGTTATGTGAGTTACATTCAATTACTATTAAATCCTTGGTTAAAATCTTCTTCCGTTGACCATAATATTGTTTTACTACAAGCATTGGTCTACCAATACCAGCACGAATTTGCTAAATCTTTAGAACAATTTGATCGTGCATTACAACTTAATTCTGAAGACGTTCGAACGTATTATTATCGGGCATATGTTTACCTAGCAATGGGCAAACCAAAACTTGCTTATGCCGATTGCATACGCAGTTTTCAACTTTCGGTATTATTAACCATTAGCTGTACCAGCTTGGCTGAATCAAGAATGGGATTTGCTCAAAAAGCTTCAGAAAAATTGTTTTTGGCCCTTCAAAAAATAGAAGCGCAAACCAATAGTTCTCAGGAATTAGGTGAAGCATTTTTTACATTGGCGCAAATAGAATTTCAACGCGGTCAATTTCAATCAGCGGATAAAAATTTTCAGCAAGCTCTTATCTATCAACCGAACAATATTTCAATTTTAACCGCGTATACGGATTTATTACTTCATACCCAAAAACATACTGCCGCAAAAGCCATACTTGATAAGGCACCAACTCACTCCTATTTAAAAGTTCGGCTAGCCATTACCACGCAGCATCTAGAAAGAAATAAAAATCTTTTTAATTTTTGGAAAAAAAGTAAAAGCAATGTACTCGAAAAAGAATTAGACGAGCATTTTACTTTGCAAAATATATTAGATGATAAACCGCTTGGAAGAGACTATATATTATATTTAATCGAAATTAAGAAACTCTACGATAAAGCACTAACCGCCGCATTAAAAAATTGGACCATCCACCAAGAACCTGAAGACGCCTATTTGGTGTTAAAATCCGCACAGCTTTCACAGGCTCCTAAAAAATCAAAACCTGTTATGGAATGGGTTCAAAAATCTGCACTTGAAGATAGTCGTATTGATGATTTAGTTTCTAAATTATCGATCTGATTCCACCAATCTTACCTATGAAAAGCAAAATACTTTTATGAAATTTCATGCCTATTTTTTTTTAAAAACTAGATTTACGATTTTTTTATTTTTGAATAGTTTATGTTTATTATTTTCCCATTCTGCTTGGAGCCATACCACTGCCAATCATTTTTTTGATCTTGAATTAGATTCTCAAATCTTCAATGGTGAAATTTTGTTAGCAATTCCTGATATTGCTCATGCTATTGGTTTGGATGCCAATAAAAATGATGTAGTCACGTGGAATGAGATTACTCAATCCAAAAATCAAATAAATACTTATGTTTACTCGCATTTAAAAATCAACGTATCCTCCACTACCGCAACAAAAAATTGTGTACTACCTGATTTTTCGTATGCGTTAAAAGATTTAAGTGATAGCACTTATCTTTCTTTAGAATTTAAAAATGCATGCTCATTTAAAGAACTAGATAAATTTGAATCTCTAACAATTAAAGATTCATTATTTTTTGAATACGATGATCAACACAAAGGTATTTTAAACTTTATTCATCAAAACCATTCTTCAGCTTTTATTTTTACTAAAGATAACAATGATCTTTCTATTGATTTAAAGGACATGTCTAAGCAGAGCGCAGTAAAAAGTGCAGTAATAAGTTTTATGCACGAAGGTATGGTTCACATATGGTCAGGCTATGATCATTTAGTTTTCTTATTGGCTTTAATTCTTCCAATTTTTTCCATTTCAACTGCGCGTTTTTCACATCAATTCATTGATTTGGTAAAAATTATCACTGCTTTTAGCGTGGCGCATTCTTTAACATTGAGTTCGGTTATTTTTAAATGGATTACTATTCCTAGCCGTATTGTTGAAAGTTTAATTGCACTTTCCGTGATCATTGCAGGCCTAAATGTAATTTGGCCGATATTCAAACATAAAACTTGGTTAGTTGGTTTAGGCTTTGGACTTATTCACGGTTTTGGTTTTGCTTCTGCGATTGGTGATTTAGATTGGCAACAAGGTCAAGTATTGTTAAATGTATTTAGTTTTAATGTAGGTGTTGAAATTGGACAGATTGTTGTAGTCATTTTTATTCTTCCGCTGTTATGGAGTTTAAAAAAATCTAAAAAGATAGATACTTTATTAAATCCAATCTTAGGCGCAACTATTACTGGATTTGGAGCATTCTGGCTGTTTGAACGTTTGATTTAACCTTCAAGGGAATATAATTTTAGGCAATCAACAAATGTTTTAACACAGTTTTATAAAAAATTATCTTCTTCATAATAATGTGCGACAGAGCACAAACCTACTCTATTCGTGAGTGATAACTTTCCTTTGATGTCAGTAAATAAGGTGCTTAATAATCATATTGATATGTCTAGTCAAGATCATAAGTGGTACTTAAAAAGCCCATTTAAAGCAAATTCTCCTTTTTAAAAACCGTTGTAAAAAATCGCCTTAAAAAGTAAATAATTTAGAATTCTAGTTAAAGGAAAATTATTATGAAAGCATTATGTTGGCATGGGAAAAACGATGTTCGCATGGATAATGTAGATGACCCTACTATTCAGCATCCTCAAGACATAATTATAAAAGTGACGGCAACTGCCATTTGTGGATCAGATTTACATATTTTAAATGGCATGGTTCCAACGATGCAGGCGGGTGATATTTTAGGCCATGAATTTATGGGAGAAATTGTTGAAGCTGGAGACGATGTTAGCGCGTTAAAGTTAGGTCAAAAAGTAGTTGTACCTTTTACTATTTCTTGTGGTCATTGTTTTTTTTGCGAAAAAGATTTGTTTTCTTTATGTGATGAATCAAATCCAAAAGCTGAAATTGCAAAAAAACAAATGGGACATGCTACAGCAGGAATTTTTGGTTATTCCCATATGACCGGTGGATTTTCTGGCGGACAAGCAGAATATGTTCGAGTGCCGTATGCTAACGTTGGCCCAATTGTCTCACCCGCTGGAATTGAAGATGATAAAGTTCTTTTTTTATCGGATATTTTTCCTACCGGATATATGGCAGCAGAAAATGCCAATATTAAACCAGGTGATACTGTTGCCGTTTGGGGTTGCGGTCCAGTTGGACAATTTGCAATTCGCAGTGCATGGATGCTGGGTGCCGGACGTGTAATTGCTATCGATGGATCAAAAGAACGTGCAGCGCTCGCTAAAAGTTATGGCAATGCGGAAGTTATTCAAAGTACGGATGCCGATGAGGTATATCACGCATTGATGGATATGACTCAAGATCGCGGCCCCGATAGTTGTATTGATGCTGTCGGTGCAGAAGCGCATGGAAGTGGAATTATTGAAGCATTAATTGATCAAGCAAAAAATATTGCGAATATTCCTTTCCCACATCCCTATGTTATTCAACAAATTGCTAAATGTTGTTGCAAGGGTGGAACGCTTTCGATTCCAGGAGTGTATGTCGGATTCGCAAATATGATTCCGCTTGGAACCATTATGAATAAAGCATTGACTATCAAAACCGGTCAAACTCATGTACAAAAATATTTACCGTTATTAATGAATAAGATTTTAGATCACGAAATTGATTTATCAGAGATTATTACGCATCGAATAAAATTGGCAGATGCTGCGAAAGGTTATGATTTGTTTAAGAATAAGAAAGAAGGATGTATTAAAGTATTTATGACACCCTAGCTTTGATCATGCCCGTCTCAGAATAAGTTTGTCACACGTGGCGGGGGTTAATTTAAGAATAAAGAAATTTTGAGTGAAACTTTAAATGCTCGTCAATAAAACTTGCTATGAAGTAGTAACTATGGTCGTAACCCGCATGCAAATGAATGTCAGTGTTTATTTGCATGCGCCTACAGGCTTCTTCAAAATTCTGTGTTTGCAATTGTTCAGCTAAAAATTGATCTGCCAATCCTTGATCAATTCGAACTTTAAAATCTTTTGATATATTTTGATTTTGTATTAACCAAGTTGCATCGTACATTTGCCAATCTTTTTTATCTTTTCCTAAATAATTCGAAAATGCTTTTATTCCCCAAGGCACATTCATTGGATTAACAATCGGTGAAAATGCAGAAACTGACGTATAAGAATTTGGATTTCGCAGCGCAATAACTAACGCACCGTGTCCACCCATAGAATGCCCAGATATTGCC
Organism: Pseudomonadota bacterium; assembly: GCA_040386355.1. Classification (GTDB taxonomy): domain Bacteria; phylum Pseudomonadota; class Gammaproteobacteria; order Pseudomonadales; family UBA6940; genus JAZKFP01. Next base: position 12,938 of record JAZKFP010000123.1, read on the forward strand.
TTTTTATTTGTGACGGCAAAATTGTTTTCAATTAAATGTGGTAATTCTTTCACAATATAATCGTACATTTGATAATTTGCGGACCATGGTTCTTGCGTCGCATTAATATAAAAACCTGCGCCTAAACCGAAATCATAAGCAGCACTTTCATCGTCTGGCACGTTATTCCCACGCGGACTTGTATCGGGAATTACCAACATAATTCCTAATTGAGCAGCTATCTTCTGCGCACCCGATTTTGTGGAAAAATTTTCATCTGTGCAGGTCAATCCTGACAACCAATATAACACAGGTACTTTGTTTCCATCCAACATCTGCGGTGGCATAAATACTGAAAAATGCATATCGCAGTGCAGCGTTGGAGAAAAATGCTGAAAACGTTTTTGAAATCCTTCGCAACATTTCGTGCTGGTTATTTCTTTCATTAAAATTTCCAATTCTTAAATGCGAATTTATCTTCGAACCGATTTATATTATTACATTCATTTTAACGCATGATGCATTTCTTTAAACGAGTTTATCAATGCTTCTAGGTTTGATGCGATGAAGCGCATTGCATATGCAATTTCAGTAACGATCCTGTGGGAGAAAAGAGAAGAGCACTTGTCACTCTCGAAATTTCATAATGCTTTTTCAATTGCCTTGCTGACGTCCTCCGAATCCGGTTTTACTAAGCTACCAAAATGTTTAATTAACACGCCTTTTTTATCTACTACGTATTTATTAAAGTTCCATTTTGGTGCTTTAGACTGTGCAGCTAAACCTTTAAAAACCGCATTCGCCTCATCGCCTTTTACATGAGTTGGCGCTAGCATGGTAAAAGTTACGCCGTAATTTAAAAAACAAATACCAGCAGCTTCTGCTTCGTCTTTCGATTCTTGAGTAAAGTCATCGCTCGCAAAACCGATGACTACCAATCCTTTTTCTTTGTATTTTTGGTTGATGGCTTCTAATGCTTTAAATTGCGATGTAAATCCGCAGTGACTAGCAGTATTGATAATTAATACAGGCTTGTTTTCAGTTAAGGTACACATATCAACTTCTTTAATGGAGTGTAAAACTCGATATTTTCCATGGAGGTAAGCGGGACATTCTGCTGAAGCGACGCTACTCAGTGAAACAATCCAGGAAACGAATAAGACTGGAATACAATTTTTGAAGTTGGAAAAAAGACGTTGCTGATTCATAATCATGATCCAAAAATAGATAAAAAAGATTGTTAGCGTTTTTTTTAACTGCAAAATATTTTACGCTACTAAGTTGTTGCATTGGGTTTTCCCACACGGTTCGATCAACAGAGCCTAACTTAATCAATAGTTTCGAGAACTTTATAGGGCGGATTAGCAAACTCCCAGGATTGAATATCTTTATATAATTGTGTGTTTTTCTATTCGGAGGAATCAAAAGCTAACCTCAGGGATATTGCAATATCCTCTTTGGAAACAGACCTTTTTATTTTAAATATTCCTTTTTTTGTACAACCTCTAGACAAGATTGCAAGTAAATCATGTCCTTGACATATCTGAATAGGTTCTGCCTTTTTCAACAAGTTAATTTCAGTCGTTATTTCCTCTACAGACTAATTTAACTCACGAGAGACTAAATCAAATAAATTGTCATAATCCATTTCCCATCTTTCATTTACAAGACGAGCTGGATTGTATTTTTTAAAATTGATCTTTAATTTCTTAATGATGGAAAGTCTTCTAATGTTCTCAAAGGGTAATGCCAATTCATTTAATTTTGTTCGAATATTTTCATGTGAATGTTCAACATCAAATTCAATTAAGAATTTATTTAATGCTTTAGAGCCGACCAAAAAACCATCCAAATCTCGTGCTTCGATTCAGTAAATCAAATTCTGAATATTGATAAGTCAACCATCAATCGAGTCGCAATCATTATCGACAACACCTAAGGCTCCTTCAAAAAGTTGTGAATTTAACTTTTTGATTGCTTCAATTACATTCTTTTTACTTTGAGCTATTACTACTTGACAGGAAGTTGAATTAATTCGAGATTTAAAAAATCGGCTATCGTCATTTCCCTCTACTAATAATAATGCACCATTGAAACCAGTTCTCGCCATAATCGATTCGGCAGAAACATCACTCGGCTTTCTTGAATAATTAGATAAGGTTTCGAGAGAAATATCATCAGTTTTGCTTGAGAAATCAGAGATCAGTCATTCTCCTTTTCTTCCAAAGCAACCATTAAATCCGTTCGATCTCCCGCGATAAAAGGAGAATGGGTTGCTAAGGTCACATCAATCTCTAAGGCATTCACAATTTCTAAAACTTCGGACAAAAATTGCTTTTGCCAATTGAGGTGCAAGGATAGCTCTGGCTCATCAATAAAAAACTGTGTATTTTTTTCAGATCGAAATATCAAATCATAAAATAAAGTTAATTGATGCTGTTCGCCAGAAGAAAGCAAATCTATTGGCAGTGCTTTACCTTGACCTACCACTAGGTAACCTTGCTCACTATCTATATCAATAAATTTGTTTTTAAATTTGTTTTTATTAATGACATTACGAAAAAATTGAACTCTCATTGCAATATCATCAAGTGTTTCTAATTTTTTTTGAGTATCTTGAATATAGAGCAAAATAGTTCCTGCTCGTTCTTCATCCAAGTTATTTAAAGCACTTTCATCAATTTCAAGGTAAGCATCTAATTTAAACAATCCTATTCCACCAAATAAGATGCGTTTTTGCTTGATTTCATCCAACTGTTGTTTAATATTTTTGTTCGTTGCTTTGGTGAGCTTGTTAGAAGGACTTAATAGTCTCTGGGGAAAAGATTGGTCTAAGGACTAGGATCGAGCAGCATAGATTTCAAGCGCGTTTTTTATTTTCTTACTTAAATCTTTAGCATTTTCCTGTACAATTGACTGCATGGGAATAAAGCTATTTTCCTCTGCAGATTCAGAGAACCCCAACTTTAACAAGCGTTGAGTTTCAATCAAATTCACCTTCACTTTGTCTTTTAATTGAACCAACCACCACGGCTCGTTAGGTGGTTGGTCAAAGGAGGGGAAATTTAATTCATTACCATGTTTCCGTAATATTTCCAGAGTGGAAAACGTTTCTTTGGTTTGGAAGTTATACCACTATTTATAGTTTTACTGAAAGAATAAGGCTTAATTACGTCAAATCGCTTTAAAATTTTGACAACATCAGATCCATCTACTTGCCATTCATGATTAAAAAATCCATCTGAATTTTTAAAATTTACATACAAATTGAGATTTTCTTCTTCATTTTTTAAATGAATTTCCAAAACCTTGGCGTTATCAAAAGAAATCTGCAGCATCTTAAATGGATACGTTAGAAAATCGATGTATTTTCCATTAAAGATTGCTGAAATCAATTTCAATACCGCCGTTTTACCTACCCCATTGGGCCCATGTAAAATAGTTACTCTCTCTTAAACATTAAAATGAATCTCATGATCATAGAGACCAAACAAATGCACTACCTTCACCTGGGTGATTCGCAACAAAGGCGCAGTCTGATCTTTTGGTTTAATCATAACCTTCCCACCAATTTCACTAAAAATGAATCACACTTCGAATGGATTTCCCTTCGTGCATTAAATCAAAAGCATGATTAATTTTTTCTAATGGCATAGTGTGCGTAATAAATGTATCGAGTTCAAATTCACCTTTAAGATAACGTTCAACATATTCGGGTAATTCAGTGCGGCCTTTAACGCCCCCAAATGCACTGCCGCGCCAGACGCGTCCTGTCACTAATTGAAATGGACGAGTAGAAATTTCTTGACCCGCACCAGCCACGCCAATAATTACGGATTCGCCCCAACCCTTATGACAACATTCCAATGCGGAACGCATCACCTGCACATTTCCAATGCATTCAAATGAAAAATCCACACCACCATCAGTCATGTCGACGATTACTTCTTGGATGGGTTTATCAAATTTTTTTGGATTTACAACATCGGTTGCACCAAGTTGTTGTGCAATTTCAAATTTACTTTCATTAATATCGATCGCAATAATTCGGCTGGCTTTTGCCATAACAGCACCAATTACCGCGGACAGTCCAATTCCGCCTAAACCAAAAATCGCAACGGTATCCCCAGGTTTTACTCTTGCAGTATTAATGACTGCACCAATTCCGGTTGTAACACCGCAACCTAATAAACAGACCTTTTCTAATGGTGCTTTCGGATTAATTTTCGCAAGCGCAATTTCAGGAACTACAGTGTATTCAGAAAATGTTGATGTTCCCATATAGTGAAAAATGGGTTTACCGTTTTTTGAAAATCGCGTTGTACCATCTGGCATTAAACCTTTACCCTGAGTTGCTCGAATGGCTTGGCATAAATTGGTTTTACCGGAAAGACAAAATTTACATTTTTTGCATTCCGGTGTGTATAAAGGAATTACATGGTCGCCAACTTGTATGCTGGTAACGCCTTCGCCAATTTCTTCGACAATTCCAGCGCCTTCATGCCCGAGCACAGCTGGGAAAATTCCTTCAGGGTCAGTTCCCGATAAGGTATATGCATCGGTATGACAAACACCGGTTGCAATAATCCGTACTAGAACTTCACCTTTTTGCGGCGGCATTAAATCTAATTCTTCAATCGTTAATGGTTTTCCGGCTTCCCAAGCAACTGCGGCGCGCGTTTTCATACGAGACTCCTATAAATATTTATACGTTCCGGCGATAGTACAACACTTATGGATGCACAAAATCTTAACCCGCTTTAAGAATAAGCTATGCAAAAATCCGTATTTCTCTTCTATGAATCATTCCGCCTAAGATGCAGCCTATCAATGAACATCTAACAAACCAGCCACATCCCAAGGATTTTTTATGCTTCTTCAGAAAATAAAATTGTTTGTAGCAACAGCGCTATTTGGAATAGTGTCTTACGCTCAAGCGGAAAATGTAAGCTTACTTAATGTTTCTTACGATCCTACTCGTGAACTCTATGAAGAATTTAATCAAGAGTTTGCAAAACAGTGGGAAAAAGATCACAAACAAAAACTTAGCGTTCAACAATCACATGGTGGTTCTGGTAAACAAGCGCGTTCTGTAATTGATGGTTTACCGGCCGATGTTGTGACCTTAGCATTAGCCTTTGACATTGACTCTATCGCAGAAGAATCAGGTTTGATTGCTAAAGATTGGCAAAAGCGTTTACCAAACAATAGTGCACCTTATACATCCACTATTGTTTTCTTAGTACGTAAAAATAATCCTAAGCAAATTAAAGATTGGGAAGATCTAGCTAAACCTGGCATTCAAGTCATTACTCCGAACCCAAAAACTTCTGGTGGTGCGCGTTGGAATTATCTTGCAGCTTGGGAATTTGCTAAACAAAAGTATGGTTCTGAAGAAAAAGCTCAAGAGTTTATTGCCAAGCTTTTCAAAAATGTACCGGTTTTAGATTCGGGCGCTCGCGCAAGTACAACAACTTTTGTACAACGTGGAATTGGCGATGTGTTGTTATCGTGGGAAAACGAAGCATTTTTAGCTTTGAATGAACTGGGTAAAGATCAATTTGAAATTGTAGTTCCTTCTATATCCATCTTGGCAGAACCTACCGTTACAGTTGTAGATAAAAATGTTGATAGAAAAGGTACTCGAGCAGTATCTGAAGCCTATTTAAAATTTCTCTACACCAAAAAAGGTCAAGAGCTTGCTGCCAAACATTATTACCGCCCACGCGATGCCGACATTGCTAAACAATATGAAAGTGTTTTCCCTAAAATTAAATTAGTAACAGTTGATGAAGCTTTTGGTGGATGGCATAAAGCGCAAAAAACTCACTTTGCTGACGGTGGAATTTTTGACGCGATCTATAAACCAACGGGCGCCGTCGCACAATAAATTTAATTCTTGAAAGTGTGTAATAATGCGGGACCTTTTTAGGTCCCCTTTTTCGTTTTAAAATTTATAGACCTGCCGCAAAATGCTTTTCCAGGAAATCATTTTGACGTAGGGAATGTCGTCGAGGATTTGGAATGGCAAAGCGTACTGTATTGCCTGGTTTTGGCTTATCACTAGGTTACGCCTCGTTTTACGCCAGTTTAATTGTGTTGGTTCCACTTGCAGCGTTATTTGCAAAAACATTTACGCTAAGTTGGAGTGAGTTTTGGGCAATAGTGTCTGATCCACAAGCGGTCGCAAGCTACCGCTTAAGTTTTGGCACCGCATTAATGAGTACAGTGATTAATTTATTTTTTGGCTTAATAGTCGCTTGGGTTTTAGTACGCTACGAATTTCCAGGCAAAAAAATTGTTGATGCATTGATTGATTTACCTTTTGCATTGCCCACCGCAGTTGCTGGCATTGCACTTACGAATATTTATGCGCCGCAAGGTTGGATGGGGCAGTATTTATCTGAACTTGGAATTAAAGCCGCCTATTCACCCCTAGGAATTGTTATTGCGCTCACTTTTATTGGCTTGCCATTTGTTGTAAGAACCGTACAACCAGTTCTTGCGGATTTAGAATCTGAGCTTGAAGAGGCCGCAGCAAGTTTAGGTGCAAGTCGATGGCAAACGTTTCGCTTTATTTTATTACCTGCTTTATTACCTGCTCTACTAACTGGATTTGCTTTAGCATTTGCTCGCACCGTTGGTGAATACGGTTCGGTCGTTTTTATCAGTGGAAATATGCCTTTTCTTACAGAAATCACTCCATTATTAATTGTTTCTAAATTAGAACAATTTAATTACGCCGGTGCTGCTGCGCTCAGCGTTGTGATGCTGGTGTTTTCTTTTATTTTATTGCTGCTCATTAATTTTCTGCAGTATTGGAGCAGTAAACGGACGGGGGGTTAAACGTGGCAGGTACGGTTTCTTCTTTAGGTCGTCGGGAAAATACTGTAAAAAATCGCGCAACCACTGAACCAGCTTGGGTTCGATACATACTCATGTTCTTAGCGTTATCGTTTCTTGGTATTTTTTTATTAATGCCATTAATTGCGGTATTTACGGAAGCATTTTCACGCGGCTTCGATGTGTATATTGCAGCGATTACTGAACCGGATGCGCTGCATGCAGTAAAGCTTACTTTATTAGCTGCAGCAATTGCAGTTCCATTAAACGTTGTTTTTGGTTTAGCCGCTGCTTGGGCAATTGCAAAGTTTCAATTTCGCGGCAAACAATTAGTTATTACATTAATTGATTTACCTTTTGCGGTGTCACCCGTGGTTGCCGGTTTAATTTACGTTTTATTATTTGGTGCTCAAGGTTGGCTTGGACCTTGGCTACTCGAACATAACATTAGTATTATTTTTGCAGTGCCTGGAATTGTGCTTGCAACTATTTTTGTGACTTTTCCGTTAATTGCGCGCGAATTAATTCCGTTAATGCAAGAACAAGGTACGTCGCATGAAGAAGCTGCAATTACTTTAGGTGCAAGTGGTTGGCAAACTTTTTGGCGTGTAACGTTACCCTCGATTAAATGGGGATTGTTGTACGGAATTATTTTATGTAATGCACGAGCAATGGGTGAGTTTGGTGCTGTGAGTGTAGTGTCCGGACATATTCGTGGATTAACAAATACCTTACCGCTTCATATTGAAATTTTGTACAACGAATATCAATTTGCGGCAGCATTTGCAGTAGCATCCTTATTAACGTGTTTGGCGTTAATTACATTATTGGTTAAATCATTATTGGAATGGCGAAGCGCACATGATCGAGCAGAAGCTATTCGCACAGCCAAAAAATAGAGAAAAAATAATTAACAGGAATTTATCAATAAATAATTTACCAAATGCGAATTGGTATTGAATTTTGGGTTGGAGTCTATTAGATGAGCATCGAAGTCCGCAACATCCATAAAAAGTTTGGTGAATTTCAAGCCTTAGAGGATGTGACATTAAATTTTCCGACAGGTGAACTTGTAGCATTGCTAGGCCCATCGGGTTGCGGTAAAACTACGCTGTTAAGAATTATTGCTGGACTTGAACAACCTGACAGCGGCAGCGTGCATTTTTTAGGTGAAGACGCAACCGATGTGCATGTACGTGATCGACAAGTAGGATTTGTATTTCAGCATTACGCATTATTTCGTCATATGACGGTATTTGATAATGTAGCTTTTGGTTTAACTGTTCGCCCAAAAAAACGTCGACCTTCAAAAGCAGAAATTGCACGACGCGTTCATGAATTATTAGGTCTTGTACAACTAGATTGGTTAGCGGATCGTTATCCCGATCAACTATCCGGTGGCCAACGTCAACGTATTGCGCTCGCACGTGCACTTGCGGTTGAACCTAAAGTTTTATTATTAGATGAACCCTTCGGCGCGTTAGACGCAAAAGTGCGAAAAGATTTACGTCGTTGGCTACGCCGTTTGCACGATGAATTACATATTACTTCGATTTTTGTAACGCACGATCAAGAAGAAGCGATGGAAGTGGCAGATCGCGTCGTTGTCTTAAATCATGGAAAAATTGAACAAATGGGTCCGCCAGATGAAATTTATAATCAACCCAACAGCCCGTTTGTTTATGACTTTATTGGCCAAGTGAATTTATTTAACAGTCGAGTTCACGAAGGTTGGGCACATATTGGTGAATATCGTTTACCTGCGCCCGAATATCGTAAAACTCAAAATGCACCTGCATTAGCGTATGTGCGACCACATGATATTGAGTTACAAAACGAACCAGGGGGTGAAGGTTTTATTCAAGCGAAAGTTGAAAATATTTCAACCGCTGGCTCAGTATTACGAATTGAATTACGCCATGCACTTGTGAACGATCTTATTCATGTGGAATTACCGCGTGCGCAAGAGCGTTCGTTACAATTAGAAGTGGGCTCGATAGTTTATGCACGCCCTACCTCATCGCGGATTTTTCTTGAATAATGCAAACTTAAAATTAATGACCATGAGATTCAACCATGGAAGGCTATTTGTAAGCTGTTAATTAATAATTAGCTTCCGCAGGGAACAACTTAATGGTTTTCATTCATTATTGAATATTTATTTTCAAGATTTAAAAGCAATTAACTATTCCTTTCCAAATAAATTAAAGATACCTTAAGGGCAGCCTTAAGGTATATTCTTAAAAAATAATAATAACTATCTAAAAAAGAAAAATTATGTTTAAGAAAGTTTCATTTACAAACAAACCAAATGTTATAAACCCAGATGGCGCGAAAACAAATAATATCGTTACTTCTCTGAATAAAATAGAGTCTACTAAGAAACCTTCTAGAAATAGAGCTCATTTAAATATAGATATTTCTAATTATTCGCCTTTAAGATCTCTATCCCCAATCGACATAAGAATGGCAGCTCTTACTCCTCGTGAAATCCAACTCACAACTCCACGCTTAACCAAAGAAACATTGATTGCACAATCTTTTATGCAAGAGCCTATTGAAATTGCACATCTTAAAACAACAGAGTGTCCAAGTACTTTTCTCTGGGACCATCCAAAATTTAACGGTGAACCTGAGAAAATAATTAATTATGCATCTTTACTATATACAGAGGATCAACCAGTTGGAGGTGATAGTGATGGTGTAAAAATGGAGTCACTATTTTATTATTGGTCTGGATCTTCAGCTATTAAAGAATGTTATGTAAAAATAACTTCTTCTCAACATGCTTTTGCCCAAAAAGGTACTGAACAGCTGTATAACTTATTATTTGAAAGTACAGGTATGACACCTGTACCTGAAAATTATTTGTGTTTTGATTTAGATAATTTAGATCGAGGTATTATCGGAATTGCTAGCCGCATAAATCCAAACTTAGTTACTTTGGAAAATTTTTGCGATAACTTACAGCGTTTTAACGATAAATACGACGTAATTGCTAATAAAATGTTAGAAGCACTAGAACCACTTCATCGTATAGTGGGCAATCACGATGTTCACCAAAATAATGTCATGATTGAAATAAATCCAGAAACACAAGAACCCATACGCCCTCAAATTTTAGACCTAGGAGATACTTTTATATTTTGGGAAAGAGGAATTCCTGTATATAGGGCACGCAGCCCTCAAATTACCGATCAACTACATGGACCTTTTATTCATTTAGAAGATCGGCAATTTACAGAGCGAGAATTAAGTCCTTTAGAAAAGTTTATATCTTGCAGAAATCCGGCTTCACATTCCTTAATATCAGACTCCAGAATACTATTTATTGTGAACCGTTATTTTTCTGGCTCCGAAAGTACGAGAAATGAAATTGCACATACAATCCAAGCTCGTATTAATTCAACTTACTCTCGAGCAGGATTAAATGAAGATGATGAATATCTTCAAGATCAACGCGATAATCCAAAAAGATACAACGATCTTTTAGATAATCATGTTTATCGATATTAAGAGGTTTTTTACATATTCCACCTTAGGCTCATAAAATAAAAATAATTATGAAAATAACTATAAGTAATACAAATACTTCAACGAATTTACAGGCACAAAATATTTCACGTTTAAGAATTATTTTATAAAATATTTTTCACTTTCAGACATATAATAGAAATAATGCTGTGAAAATTTTCTCACCGTCATTGCCAATTACTTATTCCAATATGCGGTCACCCTTTTCAACAGAAAAAATAATCGATCCAAGGCTCATCTAATCTTTAACGCCCAATTTATCAAAAGCAGTTCTACAGCCGCAGAGCTATATGAGTACACATATCAAAATCGAGGATTTAATTAAATCCAGCTCAGAAACTGATATGTATTTTTGGAATCATCCAAGCTTTGAAGGTAATCCTAAGCGTATATTGGATATGCAAGAATTTAGTAAATGTATAGATCAGCCTACAGAGGGCGATAGCGAAGGCATTAAAGTTCTTCATGACATAACTCATGAAAAATTTTACGTAAAATTTACGCATACACCAGAACATGTCTTTGCCCAAAAAAGCTTCAGGCAACTGTACAATTTATTTTATGAAAATATATTTACGAAATCTGTTCCTGAAAATTTCCTTTGTTTTAATATCAGTCAAGTGGAAAATGGAACAGTCGAAATTGCTAGTCGCAACCTATGTACGCTTGAGGAGATAAGTACTAGTGGATAGTGGACTTACATCTGAATACGTAAATCAAGCGCATGAGATGTTAGAAGCTATAGAAGTTATTCATAGAGTTGTAGGAAATACTGATGAGTATCAACACAATGTGATGATAGAAGTTAATCCGGTAACTGGACAATCTATACGTCCACAAATTTTAGACTTGGGCGATACTTTTATATTTTGGGAGAAGAGAGTTCCTGTGAACAGAGCACCCAGACCAGAACTTATTGAGGTTTTATACGGTCCTTATGCGCATCTTCAAGATCGTCGATATACCCATAGTGAGATACAACACTAAATGCGTTTGTGGCTCTTAAAACAGACTCTCATAACCCTATACATCCAAAAATTCAGGAAATTTCAAACCGCTATTTTTCTGGAGATTCATTCACGAGAGAGCAAATTGCGCGCACAATTCAGGCTTGAATTAACTCAACTTGTAGTAGTCCAAGAATTGAAGAAGACTTTGAGATATTATTGATTGAAAGACGGCCAGTGCGTTATCATCCGGACATTGTTTATGCCTACAGTAGTTTTCGAAACTGATGTTTTTTGTTGAGTTAACACTGCAAACTTACTTAATATTGCGAAATGCGAAATTCTTCTAATACTCTTCTTTGGTTTTTACCATGCGTCAATATTTCCTGCCATTTATCCCTTGCCTTACCCTTAAACCTACAGACGATTTGAAAATTCCGTTACGTAATGATGAAACAATACTACCTGCTCCGTTGCATACGCTTGAAAATCAACTGGTTAGCCCTTCAAATCATGAAATCTTTTTAGAATGTATAACTTTGATTGATGGTACTTTACCAAAGATTAAACCAACCGTTGATCCATCATATAATGTGAGCCCGTCATTACATATTCTTGAATGTGATGTAGAAAAATATTTAAATTTTAGCGAGCCGCCTTTTTCCACTGTAGCAAATATTATTACTCATCATTTAAGGTTTCCTAATTCACTGCTATACCAGATAGATGATAATGATTTTGAAAATATTTCAAATAAATTAATTTTTAAGGCAATGGATTTATCTCGTACTCTTGATATTCCACAATATCGAATTAAATTAAATGAGCAGCCGCTATATGATGGACATAAAATTTACTTACCTCATACGCCACCCATCATTGCAATTAGTAAACCGGAATTAATTGAAAAAAATCAATTCTGGCAATATTTGTTGCATGAACCACAAACAATAGTAGATTTAAGTGATTCGCGAGATAACTATGCACCTACCAGTTCACATGATTTTTTACTCCAAAATATAAATCATGAAAAAATACAACTAAAATCAGAGAGCAGAATTTTTATTAACCCTAAAGCTCTTGGCTCATCATTGCATCAAACTTTAGAACTCACCTCAGATATATCTCCAACAAATACAATTGATCGAATTCATTTTAATAAATGGTCTGACTTTGGAATTATTTCGGTAAAGGCTTTGCAAAACTTAGCCAAAGAAACTATTAAAATTGCGCATAATAAATATGAAGGTCAATTAATTGTACATTGCCGAGGAGGTATTGGACGAACCGGCACATTTCTCACTTATTTAAGTGTGCGTGAGCAGATTAAATATCGACTCAAGAACAATATGACGGTGTCAGGTTCAGAAATTGTTCGCCTTATTTCGATTACAAATGTTTTAGGAAAGTTATATCGGGATATTTATTTTATCGAAACAAAAGAACAATTGGGATTAGTTTTCAATGCAGTCATTAATGATGTTTTGACCAATAAAGAAATTTTAAAAAAAGAAGTTTCTTTAAATTGATAGCACTACTACCGACAATGATATTGTATATTCTATGTGCTTTGCGATTTTAGCAAATAAAAGACCAAGATTTTATCAAAATGTGTAAACAATGTGGGCTTGTATTCAATTATTTGATTAATGATTTTCATAATAAAAAAATTTATCAATTTGCGAGTGCATGTTATAAATAAAACCTTGTTCTTTGCCTCATAATAATTAGAAGAAAAAACTATGAAAGTATTTACGGGAAATAATTCAACAAAAAAGCCAGAGACTTTAAACCTTTCTAGTCGCAACTCTACTTTGAGCCGCCTTATATCAAGGGTATGCAGATACAACAGAACATCTAACGAGCCATTAACTGTACCAACATTGCGATCTCCCTCAGAATCAAAAGCATTATTAGAGCCACGACAAATTCAACCCACCACTCCCCGTTTAACTAAAAATGTGCTTAAACCACAGAGCTTGATGGTAGAACCTATTTCTCTAGAACATTTATCAACAACAGACATCGTTGGAATTTTTAAGTGGCATCACCCAAGCTTTGATAGCAGTCCAGAACTTATTTTGAACACAGCTCAATATTATCCAACTGAAGAACAACCAAAAGCGGGAGACAGCTCAGGTTCGAAAATTGAAAATAATATAACGAAAGAAAATTTTTACTTTAAATTAATTAATACTCCTTCTCATGCCTGGGCTCAGAAAGGTACAGAGCAACTTTATAATCTTTTTTATGAAAACACAGGAATTACGCCTACCCCAGAAAATTTTTTGTGCTTTGATATGGACCGTCTTGAAGATGGCATCGTTGGAATTGCTAGTCGGATTAACCCAAACATTACTACTTTATTTGACTATACCGAGACTTTATTAGAACGACAAAAAACGTTAGAAATTACAGCTTTTAATCGAGACACTCATTTATCGCATGAAGAAGCATCCAATAGACCCGCAGATGAAATTGATCTTATTGCTCATCAGTTAAATGATGATTTGGAAAACATCAATACTTGGAATAATCAAATCGAAAATTTTTTGGTAGCTGCTCATGAAATGCTGGAAGGATTAGAAATTGTTCATCGCATTTTAGGAAATCATGACGTGCATCAAACAAATGTGATGCTGGAAATCAATCCAGATAACTTGGAACCTATTCGCCCACAAGTTTTAGACCTTGGCGATACATTTACGCACTGGGAAAAAGGTGAGCCTGTATTACGAGCACGTCAGCCTGAGTTAAATGCCTCACTATTTGGACCTTGGGTTCATTTGAAAGACAGGCTTCACACGCCTAGTGAAATCTCTATTTTAGAAAATTTTTTAACATATGATATTTCAATTGTTAACCCAAAAATTGAGTCTATAGTAAATCGATATTTTTCTGGATCTGAACAAACAAGACAAATTATCACTAAAACAATTCAGGCGCGAATCAATTCCGCTTTCAAAAAATCAGGCTTACAGGAAAACTCAGACGAACTTATTGGACTAAGAAAACCAAATCGTTACAACGATTCTATTATTCATAATAATTTTCGCACATTAAACTCAATGCAATCAATAAGGGATTACATTCGACCTAAACCTTAAGTTTTTACATATATAGCGAACGCAGATGAGAATTCCACGTTGTAATATCTTATAAGTGGTGTTTTGTGGAAAAATACATGCGAGCGAAAGATGTTTTGCCCCTACATTAATCCTCAAAGACTCGGATATTTCTAGGAAAGTGAACATTTTATGTAAGGGCGAAACATCTTTCGCCCGTGTTGAACGCTGCCTATTTCCTATTAAATATTAGAAAAGTGTTTTAGGAAATTTCATGTGCGTTTGGTATATACCAAATGCAGATGAGTTTTTCCGGGTGAAATGGTTTATGAAAACTGTTGTGTGGGAAAGCACATGCGGGCGAATAATTATTCGCCCCTACGACAACCGTTACAGATTTAGGTATTTTTAGGAGAGTGATCATTTTTTGTAGGGGCGAAAAATCTTTCGCCCGTTTTAAGCGCTGCCTGTTACTGATGGAATATTAGAAAAGTGTTTTAGGAAAACTCCTTTACGTTTACTACATACCAGGCAAAAAATCATTATTACTATCCTTGCATTACAATAATTTGATTTCGCAGTTTTTCTATTTCTACTTGAGTTGCAGCGATAGGTTCTGCAACCTTCCAACTAACTCGCGACCAAAACCTTTTTGGTAATCGTGTTAATGCTGGCTTACCTTTGTGACTGAAAAAACTTCCCCATAAACCACACAGAGCTGTAGGAATAACCGGCACTGGATCTTTCTCTAAAATTCGCAAAAGGCCTGTTTTAAATTCCCCAACTTCACCATCCAGTGTTAATTTTCCTTCTGGGAAAATACAGATCAATTCTCCATTTTTCAAAGCTTTTGAAATTTCATCAAAGGCTTTTTCATACGCTTCAGGATTTTTTGTTTTTGAATCGATAGGAATTGCTTTAATAACTCGAAAAATAAAATTCAAAAGAGGCAATTCATAAATTGGCTTGTACATAATAAATCGTACAGGGCGTGGGCTTAATCCACCAATAATTAATGCATCAACATAACTTACGTGATTAGAAACTATTATTGCGCCCCCGGATTTTGGAAGATGCTCTAAGCCTTCACCTTTCACGCGATACATAATCTTTATAATGCACCACATCATAAAACGGACTACAAATTCTGGGACTACAGTAAATATATAAATTGATACTAAAAAATTTAATACAACCAAAAGCAAGAAAAAATCTGCTAAAGAAATTTTAAGTATTACTAATGTAAAAATTCCCGTTAATGCCGACATCACCATAAACAAAGCGTTTAAAATATTATTTGCTGCAATCATTCTTGCTCGTGATTTTTCCTCACTGCGTTCTTGAATAAAAGAATATAAAGGTACGATATATAATCCACCAGAAATTCCGATCAATAGCAAATCAATAAAAACGCGCCAATGGGTTTCTGAAGTTAGAGCAGACGACATAGTAAATAATTCTTGCACTTCCAAGGGTTTGATCATGCCCAGATCAATTCCAAACAGACTTAATCCCAAAGCACCGAGCGGAACTAAGCCAATCTCAACTCGATTACCTGATAAAAAATGACACAAAAATGATCCCAGACAAATTCCGATAGAAAATGCAATAAGCAATAAAGCCATGACACTTTCTTGGCTCATTAAAAAAGTTTTAGTGTATTCAGGTAATTGAGTTAAATAAGCAGCACCTAAAAACCAAAACCAAGAAATACCTAGCATAGATAAAAATAATGTTCGGTGCGCATATGCTGCTTGTAAAACACTTAACGTTGTGGTTTTTTCAGTAGAATCTGATTTTGTTTGTGCAGTGGGCGCTAAAGGAATTTTTCTAGAACATTGCCAACCAAAAACTGCAAATAAAATAAGTAATGAACTTACCCATACAGTCGGATTTGTCGTTTCGAATACTAATCCTGCGATTAAATTTCCTAATAATATTGCTAAAAAAGTTCCAGTTTCAACCCAAGCATTTGCATGCGTTAATTCCTGTGCAGGAACATGCTGTGGAATAATGCTGTATTTTGCTGGTCCAAATAAGGTGGAATGAACTCCCATTCCAAAAAGCAAAG